>JBJXGA010000226.1:0-13888 GCA_046152955.1 Planctomycetales bacterium
CCAGCACACTGGTCCGTCATCTGGTCCATCATCTGGTCCATCATCTGGTCCATCATCTGGTCCATCATCTGGTCCATCATCTGGTCCATCATCTGGTCCATCATCTGGTCCATCATCCCCCTGTGAGCGGCATTCTTCGTGTATCTGCCTTTGCGCATTGGGCTTGCGGCGACGGTGCAGCAATTTCTGGGACTGCGCCGTCACCTTCCGCCACAACTTCCGCGATGTGCAATCACGACGGCACATTTTTGGTAGCCAGGGCATCCGGCGTCACGGTCAATTGACCCAATACGAATGGTGGATCCACCGCAACTGTCCCGGAGCGCTTGATTGTCGCTGGACCAGCCGGGTGCAGAAAGGACTGGTCCATTTTAATGTGAGATGCGGTCGTCCGCCGGCTTCCGGGGTCGGCCGCGGGATCGCAGCGTTGAGTCAAGACCGAGTTGCCGGGCTGTCTGCTCGATCCAGCGTGCCGTCCCCAGCGGCTGTCCTCGCACAACGCAGCGCTGAATCGCGTTCAGCTCGGCATCGGTTTGCGGGCGGTTGACATGGTCGATCCATAATCGAGGCCGGGGCAGCGGCCAATCGCTCAATAAACGACGCTGTTCTGCTGTACCGAAAACGCGCCGCCACAAACTGCCCCACCGCCAGTCTTCGGCCTGTTGGCACAAGCCCGCCCTCAGAGCGTTGCGCTCCACGTACCGGACGACCTGATAGAAGTAGTCGTCGGTTTCGACCGGGAGCGACTTGAACCAACGACTCGTCGGCCACAAAACGCTCGGACTCGTTCTCCCCGAGATGCTTGTCATCGTCAGTACCCGTCGCCCCGAACAGGTGGGGCGTCCGGGGGTACTTGGTGAAATCACCGTGGACGATTCTCACGCCTCGCTTGACGTGCGTTTCAGAGGGGAATCCCCGACGCCGCTTGCTCATTGGCTCGAAAGGATGCTTGTTCGTGGAATTCGTTGTGACGCATGGCCCACCTCCGATCTTCGAGAACGAACGCTGGTGCAGACGGTCTTGGCGCACCAGTGTGTGGGAGATGAGACACCGCAGCCCCGGACGAGGTTCGCCGGTGTAATTCCGGGGCGATCTGCTGGCTGCAGGGATGATCGGTTTGGAGCGTCAGCGCTCCTCCTCGACGAAGAACTCCTGTGCCACATCTCGAACCGCGGAGTTTTCGTTCGTCGTGGCATCCCAGATGCGGCAGGAAACGGGTCAGGTCTCTTTGATTACACTTGACGAGCTGGTATTCGACCGGAAAAAGGGATTGCACAAGGCAAGCGCTTACAGCGATTGGCCCAGAGCGCTTGATTGTCGCTGAACCAACAGGGATCATGTGAATCGTGTCCGGCTTTTTATCCCCGGGCAACCGAGTTGAATTCGCGCGCCGTCCCGATCCGGAACTTTTTGTGGGGCAAACGCAATGCCGGGGGGGGCGGGTGAATACGTCCGATTTCTTGCATCCAATCACTCGATACGACGGAACGATCCAATGGACCTGACGGAAAATGTGACTCGGCGAGAATGGCTGGCCGGTGCTGCGGCGGCAGGCGTGGCGAGCGTGTCCACCATTTGGGGTGGGGGGTGGCCGAGTGGAATTGCCGCTGCCGACCAAGTGGCTCAACCAGTTCAGCCCAAATCGGTCGCCGCGATCATTACCGCCTACGAAATGGGGCTGCATGCGGACGTCCTGATCGGCAAGATTCTCGAAGGGTGGAAGCAGGACGGGGGACCGGGGCCGGCATTGAAGTTGGCATCCATGTATGTCGAGCAATTCACCGACCGCGATCTGGCCCGGCCGCTGGCGAAGAAATATGGGGTGCCGCTGTTTGACTCGATCGAACAGGCGGTCACCGTCGGAACCGATCGGATTGCGGTGGATGGGGTGATCAGCGTGGGGGAGCATGGGGACTATCCGTGGAACGAGAAGGAGCAACATCTCTATCCGCGGCGACGGTTTTTGGAGGGGATCACCGACGCCTTCGTGAAATACAACCGCGTCGTCCCGGTGTTCAACGACAAGCACCTGGGACCGACCTGGGAGGATGCCCTCTGGATGTACGAGCGGGCGAAGCAGCTCAAAGTGCCGTTCATGGCGGGCTCCTCGATGCCGGTCGGATTTCGCGAACCGGATGTCACAGTCCCCATAAGAAGCCGCATCGAAGCGGCGGTCGGAATTGGCTATTCAGGACTCGATATTTACGGCAGCCACGCTCTGGAATTGCTGCAAAGCATCGTCGAACGGCGGCGCGGGGCCGAGACTGGCGTGAAATGGGTGCAGTGCCTGGAAGGGGAGGCGATGTGGCAGGCGGTGGATGATGGACTGGTCGCCAAAGACTGCCTCGAAGCGGCGCTGGCGGTGACTCCCCACCAGGAGATGCCCCGCATGCGCCAAACTGCGGGGGCAGCGCTATTCCTGTTTGAATACCTGGATGGACTGCCCGGCGCCATCCTGATGCTTCCGCAGTTTGCCAGCGGCACAGCGGTGAGTGTCCGCATCCAGGGGCAAGCGATGCCGATCGCTACGCGATTTGATGAACGAACCGAGCCGCGCTATCCGCACTTCGCTTACCTGCTGAAAGGGATCGAACGGATGATCCATTCCGGGAAACCCAGCTACCCGGTGGAACGGACGCTGCTCACCAGCGGAATCCTGGATCGAGCACTGACCTCGCGCGTTCAAAACCACGCGCGACTGGCAACCCCCGAATTGGCAATTCGCTATCAACCGGTGGATTACCCGCACGCCCCAAAGCCGGACCTGGCGTCGGCACCGTGATGCCTGCTCAGATATAGGTTGCTTGAGGCGGGGGTCGACCGGAGCGATAAGCCGGTTTGGATTCCGATTTGCCCCCGACCCCGAGGGGTCACAGACGGATGGCAGGCCTCAGCTTGCAGGCTGCGTCTGACCTGCGTGAGACTCGGCCTGCCGATGCCAGCGATCGATTCCATTCACCCCTCGTTTCCCTCGCTCGTGATGAGGCGCCGTTCTAGCCTGCGAATCTTTCGCTGCATCCGCGCCCCGCAGATGGGGGCGGACTGCCACAGAAACTCCGATCCGTTGATCGCTATTCCGGTTCAAGTCGAGGCACCTTTGCGCAGGCCGGTTCCACCCTGCGATGCGACGTTGCTTAGCCGCCGGATTCGCCTGCGGAGGCGGATTTCTCGACTGGGTAGAGGCGAATGCGATCGTTGTAGCCGCGGAGTTCCACGAAGCGGTCGGCGGCGTTGACTTGCACGCTGCGGAATCCCTGCTGCGAGGGTTGTTGTTCGTCGAGCAGTTTGAGCCCTGTCAGCTTGTCGATCGCGATCAGGTGCAACGACCAGTATTGCAGCTTCCCTTTGTTCTCGAACTTGCGAGAGGCGAACATCAAGAACGGCGACGACTCCATTCGCTCCAGCAACAGACTCTGCTGCGATACGGTTTGCTTCCAGCGGCGCTTCCCCTGGACGGGATCGAACGCCACCAGGGCGCCGTGCGCTCGCAAGAACGGAACTTCCTGGGAATAGAAATTCTGATTCATTCCCTTATTGATCTGCAGGTACACGTTGTGGCCGTCGGCGAAGGCGTACAACTCGGTGCGTCCCTTCATTTCGTCCGGAGTCAACCTGCCCAACAGCCGCAACCGTCCGGTTCGCAGGTCGAGCGATTGCAGTCGGCCTCCTTCGGAATCGTTTTCGAGGAGGGCCAGCCGTTCGGAATCGAGCGGCCCCATGACGGTCCCTTTGGGGAATTCGACTTTCCAGATGTCCTGCTGCGTCAGCGGGTCGTACAACCGCAGTCCCGCTTTGGGGCCTCCCGACACGGGGAGGACAAAGCGATCGTCCACAGCATGGACGGCTCGGGACAAAGTCTCAGCAAGTTGGGGCAGGTCGAGGCGTTTGCCATCGGAGGCGCGGAAGGCCATGCTCCCGTTGGCGTCGCCGGAACGCAGAAAGAGAAGATTCCGGCCGCCGAAAACCAGCGCACCGGGGCGAACGCCGCTCAACGTCCAGCGGACGTCGCCGGTCCGCGCGTCCAAGACAGTCAGGTTGCGTCGCCCCGGATAACAGACGTATTGGTCATTGGCCACACTCAGGAAATGTCCTCCCCCCATATTTTGATTGTAGGTCATGCGTCCTGTCAGACTGAGGGAGGCTTGCAGCGGCTGCACCGGGTTGATGTTGCGATTGTAATGCACATGCACCCCCTGGCGGTTTTCGAGCGGTCGAATCCACAAGATGCGGCGATCGACCGGCGACAGGCAATGCAGCATGCCGCGGTGTAAAAGAAGCAACAGGTGTCCGGACGATTTGGCTGCCGCGTAGCCTCCCTCGGGACTCCCCAGGTGGTTCCGCAGCGGAATCGCCCAGCGCATTTCATCGGTTGCCACGTCGCTGACCTCCAGTCGCTGTGAGGCGTGGTCGATTTCGAGTCGATTCTGCCGAAAGAAGGGGGCCAGCGATCCCGTATTTGTCAATTCCTGGGGAAGGGTGTTGACGTAGTTCGATCCGGACCGCTCGACGCGAACGCCCGTGGCCTGCCAATCGAGAGTGGCGCCCGCGGCGATGGGGAATTTCCCCGAGGCGCGCAGCGCCTGCACCAGCGTCGCGCCCGTCTGTCCGTCCACGATCGGCGTCGACCCCCATTCACTTTCCAGTCGCTCAAATTCCCTGGCGGCGTCTGCCGGGAGATCAAACTGCAATAGGAGCCGCGCCCGGCGTTCGATGGCTTGCGCAGTGACCGATGGATCGGCGTCCTGCTCCAGGTCGAGCAGGAGCCGTTCGGCGGCGCTCAGGTTGTCAGTGCGGGCATAGTGTTCGACCAGCGCCAGCCGAACCCTGCGGGTCGCCGGTTGGTCGCCAAAAAGCTCCAGGAACCGTTCCTGCTCAGCGGGGGTTCCGCGCTGGGCTGTCAGGCTGAGCTGGTCCAGGCGCTCTTGCAGAGCGGAACGATGCTGAGGGGTGAGGGCATCCATCAGTTCGCGCAATTTTCCGGCGACCCACAACCGGCTGCGGACCTGGACGGTCGGTGTGTCGTCGCGAACAACCAACCCCTCGGAGTCCTCTTCCGCCAGTTTCACGAGCGCATCGAAGGCGCTGACAAATTCGCCTCTTGACACCAGAAACTCGGTCCGCAGACGCTGAAATTGTCTGGTTTCCGCGGGTGTTTGAGCCAGCCCCTCCAATTCCCGCAGGTCAGCGTCGGTCTGGGGACGGTCGAAATTGGCCGCGATGACCGAACGCAACGACTCGATGAGCAGCGTCCGTCGCCGCTCGCGGATGTCGGGGGGGGCCCCCTCTAAGGAAGCGGCGCGCAACCCATGCAACGCGGCGGGATAGTCGCGCTGCATGGCGCTGATTTCCGCTTCGCGGACCAAAGCCCAGGCATCCCGCGGATCGCGTGCCTTACGCTGCGCGATTTCCGACTGGACGGCGTCGCGCTGTTCAAATGCGGTCAGCCCCAGTGGATCCAGGGAGAGGAGCATTCCCTGGTACATCGCCAGATTGCCGAGATTGGCGACCCCCGCCGGGAGGTGCAATTTTTCCGCAACGGCTCCTTTCTGCAGATCGATGCTCCACACTTCGCTGGTTGCGAGGGGAAGTAAATAGCGATCGGCCAATGCCACCCCGCGCCCCGAAGGAATCGGAGTCTTGAGATTCCACGCCTCGCGCCCGGTGGCCAGGTCATACGCCGCCAGCGCGTCGCGCCCCTGCAGCAGGATCTTTCCCCCCAAAACACCCGCCAGGTAGAGGCCGTTGTTGCCGCGCGGTTTGCTCCACAGCTCTTTGCCGGTGTAGAGGTCCAGGCAAATCAGGGTTTGCGTTTCCAGTGGGGTATAGACCACCTTTCCCTCGGCCAGAATGGGAGGGGACGGATGCCACGAGCCATTGAGCTGCGTCTGCTGAACGCGCGACTGGTTTTCATCCGCCTCGCCACCGCTATTGATCCGTTGTTGATTGGCCCGACCGGGCACAGGCAACCGATAGCCCCACAGCAAAGCGTGCGTCGTCCGATCGACGGCGACGATCCAACCGGCGGTCGTCGGACAGACAGCGATCCCCGCCTCGAGGGCGACCGGCGCGCTCCACCAGCGGCGCAGAAAGTCCTTATCGATTCCCGGTTCGGAATAAGCGATCCGCTGCGACCAGCGCTCAGCGCCGGTCTGCGGATCGAGCGCCAGCAACCGGATTTGGTCCGCGTGCGTTCCGGAGGTCGCTTCCGCCACGACGTACAGCTCCTTGCCATCCGCTGCCGGGGCGCCAAAGAAGAAATACCCGGCCAGCGGCGGATCGAATGGCTCCCCGTTGGCGACTCCCCCCACTTCCCACAAGGGACGGCCAGTGACTAGATCATAGGCGGTCAACCGCGACCCCGGATGCGCCATTCCGGATGGCGAACCATCCCACTGGACCTCCGGCCCCGCCTGCAGAAACGCCGGATCGTCGACGACAAACAGCCGTCTGCCGTCGCTGGAGACGATTCCGAACGAGGCATTGCGATAGAGCAAGTTGGCCAGCGCGCCGTGCTCGCCGCTTCCGGCCGAGAATTCCGCCTGGTTGTTCCACATTCCGCGCACGCGCCGACCAAAGACCCGTTGCCGGAGCACCAGTTCGTCTCCGCTGAATTCGTCGGATTGAGGTTGGCCTGAGAGGAGCGATTCCAGGGGGGAGAGTTCTTCAGTCTCCCACAGCAACCGCCCGCTCCGGGCGTCCACCACCTGGACGCCATGCAGCGTGCGGAATACGACTTTGTCGGCAACCATGGTGGGATACAACATCGACGGGGCGATCGTTCCCGCATCGGTGAGGTCTTCGACGAGTTGTTCGATTTGAGTCTGCACGGGATGACTGGTGGTCAACGGCTGCCGCCAGCGCGGCAACAACAACGGAGCCCCTCCATCGACCACCCCGGTTCGACTGGGGTTCCCGAACTGCATCGGCCAGTCGCGCAACAAGGCCGCGGCGGGAGGGGAAATTCTTGCGACTTGCGCCATCCAGGTGGATGGATCGAGACGTTTTTCTCCCAGGCTGACTTGCGCCCCTGGCACGACAGGCGGGGACTTCAGGAGTTGCTCCCCAAGTTCGACCTGCCCCGCCTGTTGGAAGGCGAAGGCCGCTTTGCTGCGCCAGGAGAGCTCGCGTGTGATCGGCGCCTGGCACTCCCACAATGCGGCAAACCAGTACGCCGCGAGACCAAAATTCCCTTGGTCAACATACCGCCCCGCCAGGCGATTGGCCGCCTCGTAACCGGCGTCGGTGTGAAAGTAGCCACGTGCGACGCGCCCCAATCCGGTGAGCTGGTCCCCCTGGAGCGCTTCTCTCAACAATTGGCGGGCCAGACCCCCATATTGCGCGCGGTACAGATCCAAGATCGCCGACGGCGCTTTAAGACGGAGGCGATCGGCCGCTACGCGCAAGGGGATCCAACGGCCATCCTCGGTTCGATCGAGCGCATCTTCGGTTTGCTCCGCCACGCGCTGGAGCAATTCCATCACTTCTTTCCATTCTCCGGCATCGGCGTGCGCGGTGGCACGGCGCAACCATTCGGCTCCCTGGCTGTCATAGGGAGCGCGCTGGTCACCGGCGAAGCGACCGGAACTCTTGCGCGATTTCCCCTCGGGGACGGCAGGCATCTGGATTTCGGGGAGTTTGGAGGCCTTCTTGCCCGTTTTCAGACTGCGCTTGATCAGGTCGGTCAGCGGATTGCGCGGCGCAGCAGGCTGCTTGTCGGCCGCTTCGTTTTCGGCTTCTGTTTTGGCCCCCTTCTTGGCGTCGGCGGGGGCGTCCTCTTCGCCCTCATCCGGCTCTGACTGCGGAGGAACGTCCGCCTCCGGTTCCTGGGCGGCCTGCGCGGGAGCGCTCTGGTCCAGTATCCAGGGAGCACTCCACAATGTCGCCAACACGACCAGCAGGGGGAGCAACCCCCGTCGATCGAATCGCAACGTCCAGAGCATTGGCAGAGGAATTTGAGCCATCCGTCGTCTCCATCCCGACCAGGGTGCGATTCCCGACCAGCGACGCAGGAACGCCATCTTTCCGGCCCCCCGCGGCTCCCACTGGCGAATCTTCGCCTGTCCTATATTGTCCGCACCCGGGTGACGAAACGCAAGAAGAAGTGAGACAGATTGGTGAGTTCTCTGTGGCCAAATCGCATTTTGCGTTTCTCGTTTTTCATTTTACAATCCGCGCTTCCTATTTCCGATTTGTCTGCAGTCGGAGCCTTTTTCACGGTGGTGGCCGCTGGCAGCGTCCACCACGGCTGGCATCGTCCACCACGGAGCCGGTGGCAAACTTGGCTTGGGTTCCGTAAAACCGGGGCCTGATGAACGACTGGGGCGCTGACTCAGAAATTTCCCTCATTGGCACCTAAAACCGGATTCCGACATGGCCGCGCACTGCTTTCCGATCACTGACCGTTCCCGCCGCATTTGGCACGACAGTTTTTCGCTCGCCCCTTCTTCCGAGTTGGAATTGAATGGCTCGGCAAACTGGTCGGTCAAGAAGCAAACGCTCCACGGCGGGGTGTCCGAGGGGGTGGAAGTGGTGGAACTCCACAACGGGCGATTGGCGTTGTCGATCTTGCCGACGCGCGGCATGGGGATCTGGAAAGGGGTGTGCGGCAACCTGGAATTGGGTTGGAATTCACCCGTGGAATGGCCAGTCCATCCGGCGTTTGTGAATGCTCTGGACCGCGGGGGGATCGGGTGGCTGGCGGGGTTCAATGAATGGGTGTGCCGCTGTGGATTGGATCAGAATGGACCGCCGGGACCGGATGGGACGTTGCATGGCCGGATCGCGAACCTCCCGGCGCACACCGTGGAAGTTCGGGTGGAGACGGCGGGGGAGGGGACGCTGGCGGTCACCGGCGTGGTCGATGAGTCGATGATGTTCGGTCCCAATCTGCGGCTTCGGTCAACCGTGGTGACGACCGCTGGTTCCACGCGGTTCACGATTATCGATGAAATCACCAATCGGCGCGGCACACCGGCGGATGTGCAACTGCTTTATCACATCAATACCGGACGTCCGTTTTTGGAGGCGGGAGGGCAGTGCCTGGCGCCGACGCGCGAGGTGGCGCCGCGCGATCCCCGCGCCGCAGAAGGGATCGACGACTACGACCGTTACGCTCCTCCTGCCGCTGGATATGCCGAACAGGTCTATTACTACGATCTGGCGACCGACGCGACGTTTCAGACCGTGGCACTGCTCAGGAACGGGGCGGGGGATCGGGGGCTGAGCCTGCATTTCGACCAGCGCGAACTTCCTTGCTTCTCCCTGTGGAAGAACACGCAGTCGGAGCAAGAGGGCTACGTCACCGGGCTGGAGCCGGCGACCAATCTTCCGAATCAAAAAGCGTTTGAACGGAGCCAGGGGCGCGTGATTGAGCTCCCTCCCGGGGAAACGTACAGGGTGCGGCTCGAGATCGCCGTTCACGGCACTGCCGAGGAAGTGCAGCAGGTCGAAGCGCAGATTGCTCGCCTGCAAGGTGAAACCCCGCCGCGCGTGCATCGGGCGCCGCGCGGCGGGTGGAGCCCTGCATGAATTAGAATTCGCGCTTGGTATTCAGCCCCGGCTGCGGGACGGGATACTTGCCATTGGGGAGCTTCTTGAGCGGGGCCGGGGACTCGAAGGTGAGCTTGTCCACCTCGGGGGCAAACTCGTGTTCGGAATTCAGGATTTCATCAAACGTGACGATGCGCCCGGTGTGGGCCGCCATGCGTCCCATGGCGGTCACCAGGGATGCCTTAGCGCCACGCTCGACCTCGCTGTACGGCTGGTCATTGACAATGGCGCTGATCAGGTCGTTCCATTCGAGCTGGTACGGATTCGGCTCGTCGGGGCGGCCTTGCCAGATGATGTCCTTGCGGTTGATGTTCTGGTCCTTGATCTGTCCTTTGAACATTCGCGCCCGCGACGGGGCGTGTCCCGCGGAAGAGATCACCGCCGAGCCTTTGGTGCCGTGCGCGTAGCTGGCGAATTCCTGGTGACAGCCTTCGATCGTCCGTCCTTCCAGGTACATCCGCGCCCCATCGGCGAATACAAACTCGGTGGAGTACGTGTCGAAGTTCTGATCGATGTAGTCGCCCCGGTAATGGCGTCCGCCGGAGGACTTGGCTTCCACCGGCCAGTCGTTCTTCATCCAGCAGCATTCATCGATATTGTGGATCAGGAAATCGCTGTAAGCTCCGCCGGAGGCCCACAAGAACGCGTGGAACTCCTGAATCTGATAAAGCAAATCGCTCATCTTGCTGGGATCGGGATTGGGGAGCGCGAAGGCATGCGCGGTCGGCCCCGCCATGCGGTAAGCGCGGAGGAGCATCAAATCGCCGATTTCTCCCCCTTGGATCCGCTTAAACAGTTCGCCACGGACTTCGCAATGACGGCACATCAGCCCGACCCCCACCTTGAGGTTCTTCTTCTTGGCCTCTTCACCCAGGGCGAGCATCTTGCGAGTGCTCGGGCCATCGACGGTGATCGGCTTTTCCATGAAGACATTGAGCCCCTTCTGGATCGCATAATTGAAATGGACCCAGCGAAACGCCGGAGGGGTGGTGAGGATCACGACGTCCCCTGGTTTCAGGGCGTCCATGGCATGCTTGTAGCCGTCGAAGCCGATGAACTTTTTGTCTTCGGTGACGGTCACCTGGGCGTCGAACTTGGGTTTGATCTGCTCGTAGCTGTTGATCAACCGGTGGGGAAAGACATCCGCCATGGCGACCAGTTTGGTCGGGCCGCTCGTATTGGACATGGCGTCCGCTGCCGCCCCGGTCCCGCGTCCGCCGCATCCCACCAGCGCCAATTGAATGGCGTCGCTGGCGGCGGCATGGACAAATTGGGGCAAAGCCACCCCCGCCAGCGCCCCCGCCGCGGCGATCCGGCCGGTCGATTTCAACAGTTCTCGGCGGGAAAGGCCTGCCGCGGATGGCTGGTGGCCGTGGGTGACATCGCTCATGGTGGTGACTCCGGTGTTGAATTGTTTTGCAAAGGAATGCCAACCAGCCGCAGCGCTGCCGGGCGCTGGCATGACTGAAGCGCCACACAAATGTAGCCAAACGAAGTGGACGCCGCCAGCGTCCACGAGCGCGAAGAAGCTGCGTTGACGGGAGACGACGGAGAAATGCAGGAAAGAGAATGGAAAATGAGAAGTGAAAATTGCAAAGTGCAAAATTCACCCTGCGTGGCGTCCACTTTTCGTCGACGCTGGCAGCGTCGACCACGTGGTGGAGGCTGCCAGCGTCCGCAAGCCTGGAATGCCCCGGCGAGCGGAGAAATGACGAATGCAAACTGCAAAAATCATTGCGGGGGGGAGGCTCTATTGGGGCGATTCCTCCGCATGCATCCCGTCGAACACCTGGCGCTCCATTTCTTTGGTGTTGCGCTCCATTCCCAGAATCATGACGCGGCATTCGCTGCCGGACGGGCTGGTGGCGGCGAAGGACAAGACTTGACGTCCTTCCGGTTGCACGATGCGGACGGTGAACGACCCGTCCTCACGGATGGCCACCGGTTCTCCCTGGACGCGCAACTGGGCGCCGGGGCGCGTACACCCATGTACGATCAACTCGGTGGCCAATTCCAGGCGGAATTCACAAGTGAGCCGCTCGCGCGACGCGGCCGGGCCAAAATGCGTCAGACTGGAAAACCCCAGCGGACGCCCTAGATCTTCGGCGGAATCGCGAGTCGATCGGCGCGGCGTCTCCTCGCGGCGGTCTCCCTCGGGACGCTCTGCTCCCTTGGCTGAGGGGGGGCTCAGCGTCGATTTCACGACGCGGCACACAGGGGGAGCGCAGGGATTCGACTTGCAAACGGCGACGAAGACTCCCTTTTCCGACCGGTAACCCACATGAACCCGATACGTTCGCGATCGACCCGGGACATGCACGAACCAGGTGTCGGTTCCCTCGGCAATCGGCACGTCCCGCAGGAAGCGGTCGCTGACGGTTCCGGAGTGATCGGCGGCTACGGCAAAAAGTCGCAACACGGGAACTGCACGATGCCAGTCGGACCCCAGTCTGGCCGCGGCGCGGAGAATGCTATCGCGCGACAAATCCCAAGTGGCGCGGAGCCATTGTGCGTCGACTGCCGTCAGCTCGAGCGCGTTGGCAGCAAGTTGCGAAGCCCGGTCCGGGAGCATTTTGGGAATGGGCTCAGTCCCAGCGAGCCGGTTGCGGCCAGATCCGGCGGCGCGGTCGCCGGGTTTTCCATTGGCCGTGGCGAGAGGGGTGCGGCGCTCCGGCGGTTGACCGGCAGAGTGCCGACGTGGCCCCTCTTCTTGTTGAGAGGCCGACGATCGCTCCGCGGCGGTGATCGGCGCGGATTTGGACAATCGGAACAGCGCTCGGACCAGCTCGGCCTTGGTCATGTCGTGCCAGCGCGCCACTCCACGACGCCGGGCCAACGATGCCAGTGTCTTGCGGCTGCGCGAATTGAGCGTTTGAAGGGTCATGTCGTTTGCTTTCTGTGGCAAGTCAGCCAGTGTTTGCTGCATAATTAAGGAGGGGAAAGTCGGTCTGTCTTCCGATCCACACCGGCTCTCTGACCGGTCGGGCTCAAAAGTCACCTGTCCATTGAGAAACGTCACCGAGGTGAAAAAATCCACACTTTAGATTCTCAGGATTAGGAATAAGTTCCCTTCCGGGGCAAAATGGGAGCAAACGTATACTCAATTTCTACGCCGCGAGAGGTGCGGTTTCAATGGGAGGAACGCGGCGCCATTCCATAGGCCGGGTTAACGAAAATTGCGTAACCTCATTTTTTATAAAGGGTTACGATCTATAGTCTGAAGCCATTTATCATTCCGCTCCTCATCAGTTTCCACCCGGTTTTCCGGGATGTCAGGCGATCAGTACACCGCGCCGGTTACGTGATGTCAGTTCAGGGGGGAGGGCGATGCGGCTACCCGACTGGCGATGGGAAACCAGCTTTGAGAATTCGTGCCAGGCGACCTGATGGGACTTTGACTTCCACTCCGCTCACTACTAGACTGCCGCAAATCAAACGCGGAAAATTACGTTGTCAGGGTTGGTCGAGATCAGAAAACTTTACCGCACCTCGCACCGAGGGAGGTGGGATGAGAGGCGACTTATGGCGAAGCCGCAAGACAGGCTGCCGCCGATCGCCGCTGCGATGCAATGGGTTTCGCAGATCACCGCGGTCTCTCTGACAATGGTGTTGCCAGCCGCTGCCGGACATTGGGCGGACAAACAGTGGGGGTTGAGCCCCTGGCTGCTGGTGACCGGGGCGACGGTGGGGCTGGTGTTGGGAATGATGCAGTTGCTGGGGATGGTCGGGAAATCGAAGTCGACGGACGAGCGTACCCGGCGTCGGAAAGATGGGTGATATGAAACAGTGGCGTGCGGAGAGTTTCGGCGCTCGCTGCGGCTGGCTGGCGGCCGCAGTGCTCAGCGTGTGGCTGCTGTCGCTGCTGCCGGCTTTTCAGTTTTTTGGGCAGCCGGGGTTGATTGCATCGGCACTGGCGGCGCTGGTGTGTCTGGTGCCCGGCTGTGTGTTGTTTGGGATGCTGGCGGGCAACCGGAATTCGGCAACGGAACTGAAGACGGTATTGCTGGCGACGTTGGGGCGCACAGGATTTGCCTTGGGCGGAGCGTGGGTGATGCACAGCGTACTGGGGCTGTCTCCCAACAATTATCTGGTCTGGTTGGGGCTGTATTATCTGGTGGCGCTGTCGGTCGAGACGCTGTTGCTGATGCCTGCCGGACGCGGCCGTCGGCAAGCGGTGTGATTGGATGGGATCGTAGGTGGTCGCGGGAGTGCCCCGCGGCGGGTGTGGGACGGACGGAACTACTTTCAAGCGATCAGTGGCATTATGGCGGCAGGGACTGACGTTTTCGAACATGTGCGCGACTCCGAGTCGTTTCACGTGCCGGAATTTCTGGGCGGG
>JBJXGA010000230.1:0-2550 GCA_046152955.1 Planctomycetales bacterium
CGGTGAGGCGGGAGTTCCGCAAAAAGTCAAAGGTCGCGTCCGCGGCCTGCGAATTTGGATAGCCGGGCGTGCCCAACGGAACGCCGGAATGAACGGCGGGCAGCGCCGCGGCGCCGAAGTTGTTGACGCCTCCGTGCAGCGACGTCGGGCAGATCGTGATAAACGAGGGCAGATTCTGGTTTTCCGTTCCCAGTCCGTAGCTGACCCACGAACCGAGGCTGGGCCGCAGTTGGGCTTCGTCGCCGGTGTGCAACTTCATGCAGGCGCCGCCGTGCGCGACGTTGGTCTCGCACACGGAATGAATCATGCACAGCTCGTCGGCGACGACGGGCAGGTGTTGCCAGAGCTCGCTCATCGGAATCCCCGAATCGCCGCAAGGCCGGAATCGCCACGGACTGCGCATCAGGGCGCCGCGCTCGGCGAACTTGACTCGCGTTTCATCAAACGGCGGCTTTTTGCCGTCGTCTTTATCGAGCTGCGGCTTCGGATCGAAGAGATCGATGTGCGACGGGCCACCATGCATAAAGAGGAAGATGATCCGCATTGCGCGAGCGGCAAAGTGGGGCGGACGCGGCGCCAGGGGATGGCTGTCGATCGAGGACGCCCCCGGCTGCTCCGCGCTGTCCGCGGTATGCTGCGCGGTGGCCCTTTCAGCCAGCAGGCTGTTCAGCGCCAGGCCGCCGAAGCCGAGGCAAATGTCGCTCAAGACGCGACGTCGCGAACTTAGGAATTGTCCTGAAATAGTTTCCCGATTTGTACGACGGACATCTTTGTCCGTCGCGGCAGTTTCGACGGACAAGGATGTCCGTCGTACGAAAGTTGTTTCGGGACAATTCCTTATCCGATCATTCCACATAGATGAACTCGCTGGACGCGATGAGACCATGGCACAAGGCCGACCACGCGTCTAACTCGGCGGATTCCGAGCCCGCGGTCGTTGACGCAAACGCGCGCAGAAAATCGTCGGCCGCCCGCTGCTCCTCCGGCGTCGGCAGACGGCTGAACAATCGTCGGTAGACTTCGGCCAGGCGAGATTCGTCGGTGGTCTGGGCAAGCAGCGACGCGGCCAGGCGCTGCGCTTGATCCATGACAAAGGGATCGTTCAGCAACAGCAGCGCCTGGGTTGGCACGGTGGTGACGTCGCGCTGGCCGACTGAGGTTGTCGCATTCGGAAAATCAAACAGCGAAAAGAACCGGTAAGTGTTCGATCGCACGACCGGCAGGTACACCGACCGCTTGGGCGAACTGCGATGGAATTCCTCGTTCTGGCGAAGGTCCTCCGGCGAGGGATCCGCGGACTTTACGCCTTGCAGACCATCGGCGGACGTCAGGTCCAGCCGACCGGAATGAAACAGCAACGTGTCGCGAATGACTTCCGCCTCCATCCGCCGCCGAGGATATCCGACGAGCCAATCGTTGGGCGCAGAGACCGACAGCTGACGCCAGGTCGCCGACATGAGGATTCGCCGATGCAGCGATTTCACGGACCAGCCATCCTCAATAAACCGCATCGTCAGCCAATCCAGGAGTCGCGGATGCGTGGGGGGCTGGCCCTGCAGGCCGAAATCGTTAGGAGTAGCGACCAGCCCACGACCAAAATGCCAGTGCCAAACGCGATTGACGAATACTCGCGCCACTTGCCGGCCCGCTCCAGATTCTGAGTCGGTCATCCATTGCGCCAACTGCAGTCGCCCGCTTTGCGCTTCTCCGATCCGGAACCGCGAGTCGGCGGAGCCCTCGCTTTGAGTCGCAGCCGCCGCAATCTGTCGGTGCCCACCGCTGGCGACGGACTGGAAGTCCGTCGTACCAATCTGGGGAAAACCTCGCAAGACTTCATCGCCCAGAGCAAGATGGCTGCCGCGCAGATGGACCTTGACGTTTTGCGGCTGTCCATCCGTAACGGCCATGGCTTGCGCCGGTTGCGGTGCCTGCTGCTGCAAGGTGGACAGCTGCTGCTCCAAAGCGGTCAGCCGATCGACCGTTTCCTTCAGATCGGAGTCGCCGCCATCGGCGAGAATCAGCCGGACGCGATCGATGTGGGACATGCAGGGTTCGGACTCGATCCGAATCACATTTTTTCCGGCGCGGAGCAGGAATCGTCCCTCGGTGAACCACCGCTGGTCCGCGGGCATCCAGCCGCCCGTGGTCTGGCTGACGGCGTCGTGTTTGGCGACCACGCCGTTGATTAGAAGTGGACCCGGTCGTGCTTCCTTCGCGGCGTAGCGCAATTGAACAACGTACTCACCTGTCGCGGCCAGTTCAAAATCCCATTCGACAAAGCTTTTCTGGGCGCCCGGGTCACTGATGACGCCGATGCCCTCACCGTACTTGGTGTCCAGGGCCACCACATTGCCGCGCTGAAAGTCCTCGGCCTGTCGATCGATCAGCCCGCCCCGCGCTTCGGACAGCTTTGCTTCCAAACCGCGCCGTTCTTCCGCGAGCGCTGCGCTGTTGCGGTCAAAGGCGACCTTTGCGTCCAGGTACTCCTGAGTTTCAATGACTCGATCTTCCAGCCTGGTGCTGTGCAAAATGCCGGCCAGCGCGTAGTAA
>JBJXGA010000239.1:0-5576 GCA_046152955.1 Planctomycetales bacterium
TTCAGGCAGTCGCGCCGCCGCATCCCTTCGCAGTTCTGATGGATGGCCATGGTGTGTGCTCCGTATCAATCAAGGAACAGAAATTCGGGTGTATTCAATAAGACCCAAAACAGGTCTTCCACTCCCTTGCGCCGCTCGGTGGGGCCGGGAAGGAAGCTTAAAGCCGCTTGTTGTTCATCGTCCGTGGGAAGCCGGCTGTACACCAGCAAATAGGCTTCTTCCACGATTTTTTCGTTAGCAACGTCGCTGGCCGCCAGTTTCGCGGGCCGGGCCGTCTCCAAGGCCAGTTTGCGGTTCAGCGCCGGGGCGTTCATCAGGTGCAGGATTTGCGGCGTCGTCGAGTCGGACATCCGCTCGCAGGGAGGATCCTGGTTGGGGTCAGGGCGACCGAACGTATCCAGAAACAGCGACGCTGTCCGGACCGTCCAAACCTGCGTCGCTCGCGATCCGGGAGGCATCGCGGCGAACTCCTCCTCGACCTCCAGCACGTCGTTGACCGCATCCAGCAACACCTCGGCCCGCAGCCGCTGCCGATAATATCGAGAAAAGTTCTTCAGATCGGGGATGTTGCGCTCGGTCGGAGTGGAACTCAGGGCGAAGACATATGACGTGGCGATCTTGCGAATCAGTCGTTTGATGTCGAATCCCTGCTGGCGGAAGTCGCTCGCCAGAAAGTCCAACAGCGCTTCGTTGGAGGCCGGGTTCGTGGCCCGCAGATCATCCACCGGATCGACCAGCCCCTGTCCCATCATTTCGGCCCAGACCCGGTTCGCCATCACCTTGGCGAAATAGGGATTGGAAGGAGAGGTCATCCAGTCGGCCAGCACCACCCGCGGATCCTCCTGCGGACCAATGGTGAGCGGCTCTCCCGCCAGGGTCCGCGGCGGAACCGGCACGCCGGTCCGACCGTGCAAAAGTTGCCCCGACGGAGTGGAGAAGATCATCTCCTCGCCGCCGGAAATCGGAGGAGACAACCCTTCCCCTTTGTGCCCCACGCGCGAGAAGAACGACGCGAACCCGTAGAAATCATCCTGGCTCCAGACTTCGAACGGATGGTGATGGCATTTCGCACATTCCAGCCGCACTCCCAAAAAGAGCTGACTGACCGAAGCGCCGATTTCGACCGTATCGGGACGATCGCGGAAGATGACCGCCGCGCCGTTTCGCCAGGAACTCCCCTGAGCGGTGATCAATTCCCGCACGAACTGGTCGTACCGCATGTTGTTGCGGAACGCATCGCGGACCCAGGAATCGATATTCCAGACCGCTTTGATCCCCGCCCGATACGGGTTGGGACGAAGCAGGTCAACCCATTTGTTGGCCCAGAAGTCGCCATATTCGGGACGCTCCAGCAGGCGGTCGATCAACTGCGACCGTTTGTCGGGCTGGCTGTCGGCCAGAAAGCTCCGCGTCTCCGCGGGAGTCGGCAGCCGACCAATGATCCGCAAAAACGCGCGGCGATGAAACGTCGCGTCGCTCGCCGGAGGGGACGGGAGCATGCCCAGCAGTTGGAGTTTGTTCCACACCAGCCCGTCGATCTCGTTTTGTCGCGGGAGAGCGGCATACGCGGATTCCGGGACAGAGCCCGCCAACGGGATCGTCACGGCGCAAACTGCTATGTGATTCATGTAGCGGGCCATGATCGCCGCTTCGCCCGGGAGCGCACCCGCCTGGACGATCCCATTCCTTTCCGGGGCCAGTCCCGCCACCGTCCGATCGTTGGATTGATACGCCGTGACGTCGGTCACGTCGCGGCGAGAGCCGTCGGAATATTCGGCCACGACGCGCAACTGAAACTGCTCCTGCGGCGACAGGCTCCGCTGGGCCGGTTCCGCCACGACGCGCACCAGTTGCGGCGCCTCAGCGGGAGTCCGCGGGGCGCCCGCCTCGATCCAGCGCCGGATGACCTCGTAATGCGGCCCCCCGGTTTCCAGACGCTTGCCTCCCCCATGCGGAATCTCGCCCGATCCCTTGCGAAGCACCAGGCTGGCGCCGGGCGATGCCGGAAAGACCCGGCGACCGCGCGCCTCGCCAACCAGAGCCGCATAATCGAAATCGGAATCAAATCCCAAGAGCGACAGCGCAAACCCGTTCTGACCGCGCGACTTGCCATGACACGCCCCCGAATTGCACCCCAGCCGCGTCAGCAGCGGCTGGACGTCCATTTCAAACGTGACGGTTGCCGACGGCGTGGCCGCAGATTCCGCTGCGGCAGAGATTGCTGGACCAAAACCGCTCCCGGAGCGGCCATTCGGGCCACTCCCAGACGCACCACCCCCCAGAGCCCATGCGGCGCTGGTCAACAGCGCAGCCAGGCACCGGAACCTTGAGGCCAGGCGAGGGGAATATGGCATGGAATGCACGGGTCGGCAGGTACGTCTTGAGGATCGAGGCAGGCAAATCAGCGAGTCATCGCGGTGGGCTTGCCGCACGTTTCGCAACACAGCCATCCGGCAGGCAACCCAGATTCAGAGCTACCCCCAGACAGCCAACGCCACGGTAGCGCAAGCAAGTCTTGATATTATGACGCGAACCGGTGCCGGAATCAACCCGTTTCACGTGGGGTAGATTTCTGAATCTGCCCGGAAATTCTCAACGGCAGGGTGGCGGGGCCTGAGCGTTCGACAACCAAATCGCTCCTTGGCAAGTTCGCCGGAACTATAGTCAAACCCTTCCGGAGCCCCGATCAAGCGAAGGCCCCATGTCGGACGGCGGCGATACCTGAGCGATCGCCTATCAGACCGCGCATTGCCAGTCACCTGATTTTCGTGCTCTTCGGGATTCAATGCCACGGTGGCACGAAAAAGCCTCGCGTGGAGAGGCGGAGGCCCCAGCGCGACCAAGTGCCACAACCAAAGGAGAAATTGAACTGGAGGACGCTGAGGCCACAGCGCGGCCGCTGGCCGCAACCAAAACGGGAAAATTGAACAGGAGGGCGCAGAGGACGCAGAGAAATTGGGGTGATGGTCGGCACAGCGATCAATTGTCACCCGCAAATGAACGAAGCCAATTCCACGCGGCCAAAGGCCGCGGCCATCTCCGCGATCTCTGCGTCCTCCTGTTCAATTCATTGTTTGGGTTGCGGCCATAGGCCCCGGCGTGTCTCCCTGGGAATCAGGAACGCTGGTCACCGAGTCCGCTTGCTTGTCGGAGCCGACAGGCGATAATGGAAACAGTCGTCGCATTCCCATGGCACCGCGAGAGCCGTCCAATGAAAAGCCCATTCCCCGGTATGGATCCCTATCTGGAGAGCCATTGGGGGGATGTCCATACACGCCTGATGGTCTATACCAGCAATCAGATCAACGCGCAGCTTCCAAATGACCTGCAAGCCCGCGTCGAAGAAGGGCTGACGTTGGAAATCGACGAAGAGGCCACGCGCACCGTCTATCCCGACGTAAGCATTCTCGAGGTGCCGGACGATTCTGTCGGCGGGGTCGCCGTGGAAACCATTGCCACCGCCGAGCCGCTGGTGCTCGTCCTGGACGACGAGCCACGCACGCCGCGGCATATTGAAATTGTCGATATGAGCGACGGAGAGCGGCTGATCACGGCGATCGAGTTCCTGAGTCCCGCCAACAAGATCGGCGTGGCAGGACGGATCGCCTACTTGCAGAAACAAAAGGAATACCTCGATGCTCGTGTGAACCTCGTGGAAATCGACCTGATTCGCGAGGGGCATCACATCCTTTCGGTTCCCGAGGAGCGGCTCCCCATCGACTACCGGACTCCCTACCGCATCTGCGTTCGCAGAGGAAACCGTCCCAATCGACCGGAAGTCTATCGAGCGCCGCTCCGCCATCCACTTCCCAATCTTCGCATCCCGCTCCGCCCGACCGATCGCGACATCATGCTGCGCCTTCAACCCCTGCTCGACGAATGCTACCGCGACGGGCGCTATTACCGGCTGGACTACACCAAAGAACCGACGCCGCACCTCAGCGCAGACGACGCTCAATGGGCCGACAGCCTGCTACGAGAAACCGGGCGCCGGTCACTGGTAGGTCGGGTGGCGCCCTGTTAAGGGCGTGGCGAACGGCAGAGCCGGGTCGCGGGGTCTGAGCGATCGCCTGCCAGAACACATCGCCAGCCCCCCAATGGACTTGTGCCAGTGGAGGCCATGCCTGGCAGCTACATGCGGCATTCACACCCAGGTTTCCCTCGCTCATGAACCTCTGCCCCCTCCCCGCCAGAATCGATTCTGGTGCGCGCGAGAACGCTCTGTTGCGGCGGGGAGGGGGCAGAGGTTCTACAACTGGGATCATTTCGGATGGGGCTCCGTACTAACCTGGCGAATCTGATTCACCTGCCGGACGAGCCGGCAGGGGTCTTCCTTGAACCCGTGCAAAGACCAATTACAAATCATGGCGAACTCCCTCTCACACCATGAATCGCTCCTCGTCCTTGACATCCCGCGTCGCCACGCCCCACAATCCACATGGGTGGCAGGCGTGTTGCGGGGATTAGGGGCGTCCGCTGTTGGCTTCCTCGCCGCGCGGGGAGGCACTTCGCCGGTGGCAGCGGGCCGTGTGGCACGCCCTGATCAGGGCGTGGCGAACAACCGCCGGGAGCAGCGGAGATGCGTTGTCACCGCAATCGATGTGCCCGTGACGGGCGAACCTGTGGAAAGATCGTAAGTTTCTTGATGTACATTTCTTGACTCGGGAGAGCTGTTTGATTGGCCTGGATGGAACTCGTGGAATTCCGCGACGAGCTTGGGGGGCTGTCCTGGGCGGACTGATCCTCGCCTGGGCCGGATCGGCACTGTGGGGACAGTTCCCAGGCGGCGGGCGGCGCGAACGGCAGCCCCAGCGGAGCGATTACCCGCAGTGGGAGCATCCCCCCGACTTCCGCCGGGATGTATTTACGTTTGCCCGCATCCAGTTCGATTCGTTTGGCGGCCGGGGGATGGGAACCACCTGGAACAACGACTTTCCCGACTGCGACTGGAATTTTTCCTTTCGCCTCCAGCAGCTCACGACGCTGTCGTCCGATCCGATGGGGGCGGTGGTCCGGCTGGATGACCCGGCCCTGTTCGATTTTCCCTTCGTCTACATGTCCAATCCGCAGCAGATGCACCTGAGCGATAGCGAAGGAGAAGCGCTCCGCCGCTATCTCTTCAACGGCGGCTTTTTGATGGCCGACGACTTCTGGGGCGAGCCTGCCTGGGACCACCTCCGCGCCGAAATGCAACGCGTCCTTCCCGACCGCCAGCCGCGCGAGCTGCCGCTCGCGCATGAACTGTTTCATGTCGTCTACGACCTGCAGCAGCTTCCACAGGTCCCCAGCATTTTCGCCTGGCGCCGCGGCGACAGTTTCGAATACTGGCACCCCGGCCCGTATGGGGACGAAAAGGCGCACTTCTTCGGCTACTTCGACGACTCCGGCCGGCTGATGGCCCTCTTCTGCCAAAACAACGACATCGGCGACGGCTGGGAGCGGGAAGGAGAGGAGTCCGAATATTTTCACCAATTCTCTGAACGCTGGTCGTATCCGCTGGGGATCAACATCGTCACCTATGCGATGACCCATTGAAGGGTCCGTCGGGAACCGCCGGGTGAACTTGTACCATCTGC
>JBJXGA010000241.1:0-44257 GCA_046152955.1 Planctomycetales bacterium
TGGCTCCCGACACGCAGGTGACGAACGTCGACAGCACGACCTCCACGCTGGGAATCTCAATCCAGGGGCGTGATCTGGGAGGTGGCCGCCTGGTGGCGTTCGACCTGTATGTGTCGGTCGACGAGGCGGTTCCGGTGAAACGCCTCCGGATCACTGCCGGCGCCCCCAACGGCTCGGGGATTGTCCTGGCGACGACGCAGTACCAGGCTCTGGCGGACGGCAGTTCGCACAGCTACCGGTTCTACACGGTCGGAATCGACGACGTGGGGAATACAGAAGCGGCTCCCGCGGCACCAGCAGACGTGTCGTTCACACAGGCGTTCGCCGCCGCGCCGATGCGGGTGTCCTCGATCGACGTGCAGCGGGGTGAAGTGCAGCGGTCCAAGGTGCAGTACCTGGACGCGGTCTTCACCCGCCAGGACCAGCTTGCCACGCTGATCGACAGCATCCAGGATGGGGATGCCAGCAACGACCGGATGTTCATCAAGCGGTACAACCTGGACGGGAGCGGCGCCGGAGCGTTGGTCTCGCTGACAGGGAAGGTCGCCGCCTCGGGGAACCAGCTCGGGTTCGACTTCGGTTCAAGCGGTGTGTCGGACGGGTACTACGAATTCGCGCTGGACTTCGACGGCAACGGCTCGATCGATCAGGCGCTGCACTTCTACCGGTTGCAGGGAGACTTCAATGGCGACCGGCGGGTCGATGCGCGCGACATGTCGCTCCTGTTTGCGGCGATGGGCAAGACCGGCCCCGACTTGCTCTGGGATCTGAACGGCGACGGCAAAGTCGACCAGACCGACCGCACGCTGCTGAGCCGGTTGTTTGGCCGCAAACTGGGAGACGGGTTGGCGATCGACGATTGAGTTTGGATGGCGTTCGATTTTGATTGTCGTCCGATTTCGACCGTTCTCCGATTTCTCTGAAATCGGAGAACGCTGGACCCGGTCCGGAGGTTGTTATTCTGCACCGCAATGCCGCAGAAGGTTTTTTTGGCGAGAAGATTTTCCGGCCGCGACAGAATTCCGTTTTCCTGGACGCGCTCGGTCACTACCTCTCCCTCGAAGCCGCGTTCCATCGTCATGCGAGCGCCGGAACACTCCGGAATCCTCCGGAGAGGACCGTTGAAAGATTCAGGAAAAACCATCTGCGGCAAACAAACCGCGGTCGGGCCAGCACTGTCGCAATCCTCGCCTCGGCAAGCCGCGCCATGAAAATGAAATTCGAAATGCGAATCCCCTCCCGCGCACGATCGCCAATCCCCACAACATTGCGATCATTCTGCCAAACATTATTCTGCCTTCTCCATCCCCCCGGTTGAAACCTCGCGATCGGAGCGCCTCGCCTGCGGAACCAAAGGGGATGCCCAGGTAACAATCGGGCCTTCGAAACTGGATTTTGCCAGACTGTTCTGTCTTCGTGTACTTCGCGTATTTCGTGGTTCCCTGAAGCTGTGGAACAAAAAGGCCTCACGCGCAGCCGCGGAGGTCGCGGAGAGGGATTTTGCGTTCGGCATTTGGCAGGATGGAGTCGAGGCGATACCCATCGGCAGCGCCCGACCAAGGCTTGTTGGGAGAGCCACGGGCTGCTCATCTCCGCGGCTCCGCGTGAGCAATCCGCCAGAATCTTGCTGCCGCGAATAGACTCTCACGACGCGAAGGCTCCTTCCAAGGCAAAAGAGAACAGAACAGGAGGGACGCGGAGACCGCAGAGACAGGCGCGGCCAATGGCCGCATGGATTCCTACGGACACCCTTCACCAGTAATCGACACGGGATCGATTGGCCAACAACGGCCGGATTTCTCTGCTTCCTCTGCGTGCTTCTGTTCAATTCTTTTTTGGTTGCGACCCTTGGCCGCTGGGCTCCACGAGCCGGTCTCCCGCGTGATTGTGGATTTCGGAGAAATCCACCTACAGTCGCTCGATTTGTTGCGATATGATCCATCATCGACGAGGGCCATCAATTCGGGAGACGATCAGGGGGAACAGCGCATGACCACGCACGTCAAATCGTCGCCGCGCGTTCGACCGAGCCAGGAACTCGGGCGGGAGCCGCCCATCCCTGTGCTGGAGAGCGGCGACCGATTGACCCGCCAGGAATTCCATCGGCGATACGAAGCGATGCCGCACGTCAAGAAGGCGGAACTCATCGAAGGGGTCGTTTACATGGGCCCACGCGTATCGGCAGAGAATCATGGCAATCCACACTTCTGCCTGATTGGCTGGTTGGGTGTGTATTGTGCCGGAACGCCGGGGATTGAAGGCAGCGACAACGGAACCGTGATTCTTGATGACATCAACGAACCGCAGCCCGATATCAGTCTGCGCATCGCGCGCGATGGCGGCCAATCAAAAATTGTTGAGAACTACATCCAAGGCCCCCCCGAATGGGTCGGCGAAGTGGCCGCGAGCAGCGCCAGCTACGACCTGCATGACAAGTTCGAAGCCTACCGCCGCAACGGGGTGCATGAATACCTGGTGTGGCGCGTTCTCGATCAGGCGATCGACTGGTTTGTCCTGCGGGATGGCCAGTACCAGATCTTGGCCGCGGGACCGGACGGCATCACCCGTAGCGAGGTCTTTCCCGGCCTGTGGCTCGACGCCACGGCGATGCTCGCCCGCAATCTGGCGCGAGTGCTGGAGGTGCTCCAGCAAGGTCTGGCCAGCCCGGAACACGCGCAGTTTGTCGAGAAGTTGCTGTCAGGGAATCAGTGACACAGGCTCGGCCACGATCCACTGTGCGGTTGGAATTCTCTGCGCCGAGCGACCGACGACTGAAGGGCCGCTTTTTGTTGGGGCCAAAACAGAACTGGCGAGAACTCCCTTCGCCTCTGGATGACGGGGCGAACGGGCTACTGCGGCGTTGGCGAGTGACCTTGGTCCGGTTTGCGGGCGGTCGGGCGGTCGGCGGACATCACGAAGGGCTTGCCCGGTTCCGATGCCTGTTCGTTCCCCGCCTGGTCGCGGGCTTCGATCCGCAGGTAAAACCGCGCCGGGACTCCCGGGCTGGTGACCCAGACGTAGCGCCCCGTGTTCTCGATCCAGTCGCTGATCCGCATCCAGGGGCCTTTGGGTGTGGCGGCATAGAACAAGGCCACCGGCTGGTCGGCTGGAAACTCGTCCGCGTAAGTCCAGCTTACAAGAATCTTGTGGGCGTGCGTTCCACGGCCCTGTTTGGGGGGGAGCAACTGCACTTCGGGAGCGGTCTGGTCCACCACCACTTCCAAAGCGGGTGGATCCCCGTTCCGCGGAACGTCGGTGGATTGTCCATCCGGCGTGCGGATCCCCAGCGAGAATCCATAGGTTCCCTCTCTGGGAACCTCGATCTGGGCGGGGCTCTGTTTGTCGTCGTCGATTCCGTAGCGATACCAGGTGGCGCCGCCATCCGGAGTGATGTACA
This sequence comes from Planctomycetales bacterium, assembly GCA_046152955.1. GTDB lineage: Bacteria > Planctomycetota > Planctomycetia > Planctomycetales > Planctomycetaceae > SIAF01. The sequence continues at coordinate 3,398 of JBJXGA010000241.1, forward strand.
GTTCCACAGCATCGATCGACTGCGCATCGACATCCTGCAATTTGTAGCCGATCTGGAATTTGCGGGTGTTCACGACGCGCCGCCGGGCGGCAGGAGTCGTGGACGTTGGGGAGTCGGCCGCTGGGGCTGGCGAGGAGGCCGACTCGCTCGGATCGGATCCGTCGGTGGGAAACTCCTCATAATGCTGGGAGACCAGGCTCCCTTTTGCCCCTCGCCCGTCGCTCGCACGGCGCATGGTCAGGGTGGAAGTCGATTCGGTACGAGCCTTGGAGGCGACTTGCTCGGGCGCTCGGTTCGCGGCGCCGCCGCTGCCCGGAAAGCGTTCGGACATCGTGAGCGCGTCGGCCTCTCGCGGCCCGCGCTCTGAGCCGGCGACCGGCTGGCGCATCTCCGGATTGCGCGGGCGCGGAACGACCTGGCTCCCCGCTTCGATCCGCCGCGTCACCTGGTCCTGCACGCTGTTTTTGCCCAGATCGCTGATCGATCCGCGGACAGAGACGACGCCACCCTGCGGAATGGCCCATTCCTGCGTACCCGACGCCTTGGGAACCACCCCCAGGGTGGTCCAGTCGGGGGTTCCCGGCTGGACGTATTCGAGACGGAGCTGCGTCGGTTCGAGATGGTCGTCGGTCGCCTTCCAGGAGAGCTGCACCTTGCCGGGAGCGGTCTGCCGCAGGTCGAGTTGCAGCTTAGGGGGAGCGGTGTCAACGATGACTTGCAGCCCAGGATCGTTGTCGGAGGGGTCGGGATGCAGGCGATTCCGCGCATCGAGAGTCCGGACGATGAACCAGTATTCCCCGTCGGCCTGGGCGGTGAAATTGAACTTGCCCGCTTCCGGCGCGACCGCTTGATTCTGCTGCCAGGTGGCTCCCCGATCGCGCGAGACGAACAGGCGTATCTCCTTGGCCCCCAATCGCTTGAGTTCGTCGCTGTCGTAATGGAAGGGGATGCGAAACTTGAACTTGTTGGTGTAGATCGGGCCGGAAGGGATCGGCGCCGCCAGGGAGGTCTGGGCAGCCAGCGCCAGCGTCGCCAACAACAGCCAGGCAAAGGACTTCATGACGCGAATTCCCGCGGGAAGAGCATGACGTAACAAAAAAATCTATCTCGTTAAGCCATGTCGGGACGGGGGATGACCGGTACGGAGGCCCGAATTCTTCGGGGTCCAGGGGACTGTATCGGCTGTAGCGACTGCAGCACTTGAGTCGGATTTGGCGACCGGAGGAATCTTGAGGATTTCATGAATCCTTTCGAAAGTGTCGGAAGACCGTTGCAAGCGCATTCTTCCCAAGTTAGCATCCACCGCTCGAGGCGTAGGTCCGCATCTCGACGGGTCATGCCGAATCCCTGTGGTGTTGGTTTGAAGTTTATGGAAATCCGGCCGCGCAGGTCTTTTCGATTCATCCAGGAACGGCGGCGACCTGCGCCGGGTTGTCGTGGCACTCTTCTCCAGGCCGGCTTGCTGCTCGCGCGCTCGACCACCTCGCGATTCGTCGGAAGATCGCACTGCGGATGTGCGTGTTCGACCGGCGTCCTCCGCAGGGGTTTGGCAGGCAATATCCCGGCGGATTCGTCCCCCAGCGCATCGTGCCGAACGATCGGTTCCCTGCATCGGCGGAGGAAGACCGCTCAAGCGCGGCCCCGCGCGGGACCATAGGCCTCCGACCAGACCGCCCCTTGAAATTGTTTCACTCTCTCGATTTCGCAACTCGTCAGGGAACATCGCATGTCGTATTTCTCTCTGTCGCGATGGTTGAAAAGCGTTTCGAACCGGCTGCACGCTTCGCGGTATCGCCGTCGTCCGCAACGAGTCGCCAATCGGCTCTCCGCAGTGGAGTTGCTGGAAAGCCGGTCGCTTCTGACGGCTCAACCCTGGAGCGCCGGATTCGAGGCGATTCAACCTCCCGGATCGCTGATCCATGGCGGGACGCAGAATGATCACCTGGATCACACGGGAGATACTGATTCGTTTTCGCTGACGCTGTCGGCCGGTCAAACCGTGACGGCTGCTTTGCTTCCGGAGGGGGGCGTGCGGGGACGGCTGAGCATCGTCGATCCATTTGGCGCCACGCTTGGTTCAGTGGATGGCGCATCGGCGGGGGATGCGGCGCTGGTGCAGACCATCGCGGCGACCACCACCGGTACCTACGAAATCCAGGTGGAGTCATTGTCGGGGGCCGGGGATTACGAGATCGGATTGGTGCTCAACGCGGCGCTGGAGGAAGAGCCGGTGTTGGAGTCGTCCAACAACGACCTGGGATCGGCCCAGCACATCGATGGCAGCCTCATTGCACTCCCATTGGGAGGGGTGCGCGCCGCGGCGGTGGGGACCGCCGAAGCCGGCCACGACGACTGGTATTCCTTTTCGCTGGCGTCCGGCCAGAGCGCTACGCTCACCCTCAGCGATCATGACAACCAGAATTTGGACCTATGGCTTTACGACAGTTCCGGTGCCGCGCTGGCGCGGGGCGTTATCGACTATCGGACCTTCAACGGGGAGTCGATTGAGCGGTTTGCCGTGGAGACCACGGGAACGTATTTCGCCAGAGTTCAGGGGCTGGGAGACTATACATTGGTTGTCTCCGCCGATGCGGAACTCGAACGAGAGCCGAATGATCGTTACTGGGCCGGGACTGCACTGGCTCCGGGCGCTCCAGCCTTGGGTTCGCTGAATCAGCCGCGCGGCATCCAGGCGTATTCGGGAACGACGCGCGTCGCAGTTCACGGGGGGGCCAACGCGCAAATCGTCGTGGATCAGCTCAATGACTTCTCCTACCGGGACATTCAAGCCGTCCTGGTCACCGGTGCAGAGATCGACACGGTGGAAGAGCTGGCAGCGTACGACGTGGTCGTGCTGGGAGACGCCGACTACGAAGCGGAGCTGGAGATGTTTGCCCCGGCGCTGCGCACCTGGGTGGAGGACTACCGGGGCGGAGTCGTCGGAACCGGCTGGCTGATCCAAGCCGCAGGCGCCGACACGGGGGAGCCGGTCGCCGACATCGATGCGGTGATTCCGATCGACACCACGGTCTTTTCCAACACCAGCTACGTGCCGACGATCGTCGTCAATGACCCCTCGCATCCGGTCGTTGAGGGAGCGAGCGAATTTACGGTGAATTCTGGTTTCGAATACTCCTATGGCTCGATCGATTCCGGAGCGACGATCCTGGCGACGGCTACTTTCGGCGAAGAGGCCGTGGTGGTTGGAACACCCGGGGCCGGGAGAAGCGTTTGGCTGGGTTTCACCTACTTTGACGGTTCATACAGCACCTACAGCGGCGACGCCGACCGGCTGCTGGAACAGGCGGTGACATGGGCTGGCGCGCATGGTCCGGATCGGGTCGATTTCTACCGCTTTTTTGCGGCGGGAGGCGACCAGGTCGTGTTGACCACGGCCACGCCGGGAGCAGGTTTTGGAGACGCGTTGCCGCTCAATCCCGTCCTGGAGCTTTACGGACTCGACGGCGTGACTCTCCTCGCCAGCGACGACAACAGCGCGGCAGACGGCCGCAATGCAGAGATTTCGTACACCATTCCGGACGGCGACGATGGATCGTATTACGTGCGCGTGGCGGGGACTGCGGGCCGAGGGGATTATCAGTTGCAAGTGGATGGCGCCACTGAGCCGCAGAACCCGCCACTGACGGTGCAGTATTCCTATCCCGGATTTGGCGTCACGCAGAACGCCTTTCCGAATCTGATTTATCTAAATTTTTCGTCGCCGCTGTTGCTTACGGAGTTGTCGCCGTCTGACATTTTGTTGAACAACCAGCCGGCTGCATCGTACAACGTGATTTCGGGAACGTTCTTTAGCTTCGAGGTCTCGTCGCTGGCAGCCGGTGATGGGACATATACGATTGAAGTGTTTGACAGCGCCGTCCGGAACATCCGTGGACAATACAACGACGAGTTTTTCACGACTTTTACGGTAGACACTGTCGGTCCCGTGGTCGTGGAGAGTTCGATTGCCCCGGACGATTTGGTCGCACCGGGACCGCTGACGTTCACGGCCCGGTTCGATGAAGCGTTGACCACGTACGATCTGGGCCCGGAGGATGTTCGTCTGGTCAATAATGCGACGGCTGAAGCCATTGCTCCGCGATCGCTGGTTTACGATTCCGAAATGGACCGGGTCACCGTCGATTTTGATGATGTGCCCAGCGGCAGCTACACGCTGAGTCTGATCAGCTCCTTTTCCGGTTTCCGGGACTCCGTGGGAAACCCGCTCAACGGCGCACCGAGCTTTCCCTTGCCGTCCGGAGACGGAAATCCGGAGTCGGATGATTTCAGCGTCACTTTCAGTGTCGACACCGACATCCTGCCGTATCCGACTCCGCTCACTCCTGTGGCGCCCCTGGGGTCGCTGATCTATGATCCGACGGTGGCTTCGGCCTTCCATGCCACCGGTGACGTGGACAGCTACACGATCGACCTGGATGCCGGTCAGTCGGTGAGTCTGGTGCTCTCTCCGAGTGCGCTCAACTTGGCCGTCAGACTGGAGCTGTTTGCTCCCGGCGGCAGTTCTCTGGGAAGCGTCGAAGGGATTGCGGGTGCGAACGTGGTGTTGCAATCGATTTTCGCCGGCGATTCCGGAACCTACCAGATTCAGGCCAGTTCCTTGTCTGGCGCTGGAGACTATCGTCTGGAACTCACGCTCAATGCGGCCGTGGAAGACGAGACGTACACCGGCATCCCCAACGACAGCCTGGCCACGGCGCAAGACTTGGGGGGAAGTTTCATCTCTCCTGGTCCGGGGATCAGTCGCGGTGCGGTCGTCGGTCGGATCGGGTCTGGTGAAAATGCGGCGTTGAATCGGACCGTGACGCTGGTTTCGGGATCAGTCGATGGAACAGGGCTCGAAACGCTCGTGGATGGCGCATTTGTCGAGCGTGAGACGGGCTTTACGGATGGGACGGTGTACTGGTTTGGGACCGATCCCACCCTGGAAATCGACCTGGGCGCCCCTGTGTCGATCAGCGCCGCGCGGGTTCAAGCCGACAACAATGACGAATACCTGCTGGAGTACCTGGACGGTGCCGACGACCAGTGGAAAGCCCTCTGGGCAGTTCCCAACTACGAGAGTCTGGGACTGTTCGGGATGGTGACGCGGCCGGACTATCCATTTACTGACGCTGATCCCTGGCACGAGTTGGGGACGACCGTAACGACCAGCCGGGTCCGGTTCCGCGCGGTGTCCGGGGATGACGCCTATGCCGTTTCGGAGATTCAACTGCGGACCGGTTCGACGATTGGAAGCGACAGTGATTATTACGCCGTCGACTTGGTCGCCGGTGAGGCCACGAGTCTGGTGCTGACCGAGCTGGAGCAATCCGTCTCGACGAGCGTCTTCGTTCCCGGAAGTTCCGATCCTTGGCTGGCGGGGATGCCGGATGGTTCGACCGCCAGTTACTTCGACACGGCGCCTGATCAATCGCCGGTCCTGGTCACAGGTCTCCCGCTGACGGCTGGCGGTGTCCTGACGTTTGTCGTGACCGGGTCCGTGAGTAATGACTCCGATCCTCCCAGCGCCAGTCCCGATGGGGAGGGTTTTGAGGGACATTATACCGGCGCCGAGAACGGCATTTCCCATGCGTATATTCCGCTCAACGCCCTGGTTGGGGTCTTCCTGGATGACAGCCAGCCCGATTTGACCGGAGCCCCTGACAGCCTGGACTACAGTGAATCGGGAATCGATTTCGACAGCGTCGCGCCCCTATTGAAGCAGGTGTTTTTCATCGGCGATGGCCGCACCAGCGGCGATATGGCGCAGTCGTTCGTGGTTCCCGCCGGAGCGACACGGCTATTCCTCGGAACGATGGACGGCTTCGGATGGAGCGGCAACCTGGGGGGCTTCCAGGTGCAGGTGTCCACCACGGCAACCGCCGGCTCGGTGGCGTTGGAATTGCAGAATGAAGCGGGCGATTTGCTGGCGCTGGGGGCCACGGGGGCGACGAACGTCACCAGCGTGATTCAGCCGTTCGTCCCCGAAGTCAGCGGGAGGTATTATGCGCGGGTCTCTGGAGCCGCCGGCACTTCCTACAGCCTGGTGGTGACGCGCGGAGCCGAGTTCAATACCGAGCCTAACGACAATCCCGCGGCGGCGATGGACATTGGCCAGTCGCACCATGTTCTGGGGGCCATCGGGGGACAATCGGGTGGCGGGGGGGCGATCCGCGTCGCCGTGCATGATGCCGGGCAAGGAGCCGCGGTTCGCGACCAGCTCAACGACGACACCTACTTCAACTTCGAGGCCGTATCGGTCAGCGGCAGCCAGATCGACACGCTGGAGGAACTCCAAGCGTTCGATGTGGTGGTGATTGCCGACTACTTCGCCGAGAGTGACTTGGCGTCGTTTGCTCCCGCGCTCCGCGCCTGGGTCGAGGCGGGAGGCGGGGTCGTGGCGACTGGGTGGACTGTCTATGCGGCTGGGCCGGCAACTGGTGCCACGGTCACGGACCTGGATGCTATCATTCCGGTCCAATTGGCCAGCTACTATAGCTTCATCGATTCTCCAACGATCGACATTCAGGATTCAACGCACCCAGTGACGCAGGGTTTATCCGACTTCGCTCCTGGTGGCACCTATTCTGAGTATTCACCGGGGGGAATTGATGCCGGCGCGACGATCCTGGCGACTGCCAACGGCACGGCTACAGTCGTCGTCGGCGCGCCGGGGAATGGCCGCGCCGCATACCTTGGTTTGACCTATCTCTACTCTTTTAATGCAACAAATTCATTGCGATCGGGAAGCGCAGACCGATTGTTGGAGCAGGCCGTCGCCTGGGGGGCCTCGGGGGATCGGGAAGATCATTATCTGGTCCAGGCGAATGCGGGAGACCATCTCGTCATCTCAACGACGACTCCCGGCGATGGGGCTGGTGAGCCCGTCAATGAACTCGATCCGATCATCGAGTTGTACGGTCCTGACGGCACACTGTTGGCCAGTAACGACAACAGCGCGCCCGATGGCCGAAATGGGCTCCTGGACTACGTCGTCCCTTCTGAGGAAGGTGGGACTTACCGAATTGTCGTACGCGGCGCCGCAGGAAATGGTGAATACACCCTGGCCGTGGAGGGAGCCACAGGGGCTCCGCAACCGTTCCAGGCGGTCGCCACCTCCCCCGCGGACGGCGCACTGCTGGCGGGTTTTCCCGATGTGTACAGGGTTGATTTTTCGCATTCTGTGCTGCTGACGAGCGTGGACGCCAGCGATCTGACTGTGGATGGCATGCCCGCGTCGTCGGTGCAGGTCATTGATGGGGACACGTTGGAGTTCACGATACTGGGGTTGCAGCATGGCGATGCACTGTATCACGTTGCGATCGCCTCGGGGGCTCTCACCAGCATTTCCGGCCTCTCCCTGGAGGAGTTCAACGCGACGTTTGACGCCGACATCGCCAGTCCCGTCATCGTGGAAAGCTCTCTCGACGAAGGCCAGACGCTCGGCACGGGCGATTTGACCTACGTCGTGCGATTCAGCGAGGAACTCGCGACAGCGGGGCTTGGAGCGGAAGACGTCGTGCTGGTCGACGGCGTGACCGGGGAGTCGTTCGTTCCCTTTTTGTTCAGCTACGACGCGGCGACGAGCACCGCCACCGTCACTTACCACAATCTCCGCGAGGGTGAGTACACTCTCCAACTGAACAGTTCGTCGACTGCGTTCCGGGATCGCCGTGGCAACCTGCTGGATGGCTCCCCCAGCTTCCCGTTGCCGTCGGGAGATGGAACCGCGGGAGATGCATTCCTGCTCCACTTCCGAATAGATGTCGGGAGCGAGAACCTGCCAGCGAATTTCGAGTCGCTCCCGCCGGGGGGATCCCTGGTCTATGCCACCCCCATGATCGCCGGGCACTTCCACGCGGCGGGCGATCAGGACGAGTACCTTGTCCATCTGGAAGCCGGACAGTTCCTGGGCCTCCTCGTCGTACCTGCGGACCTCTCGCTCCGAGCCCAAATCGAGTTGGTGGGCCCGGAGGGGGGAAGCGTGGTCGTCGCCGCGCCGGCGGCCGGCGAAGCCGCGATGCTACACACAGCCGCGGTCGAGACCACCGGGCATTACCTCCTGCGGTTTTCCGCATTGGAGGGCTCCGGCGAATACTCCTTCCAGGCCGTCCTCAATGCGCTCTGGGAAGGAGAAGAAGCGGATGGCTCCGCCAACGACGACACGTCCGCAGCGCAGCCTCTGGGGGACTCTATGCTCCCCTTGCCAGCCGGAGCATCGCGGCTGGCGGTCGTGGGCCGGATCACTTCCACCGGCGCCGCGGATCAGGATGTGTACTCCTTCGTCCTCACGGGCCAACAGGTTGCGTCCCTAGTACTGGCAGCGCATACCTCCAGTCAGAGTCCGCAGCTCGAGTTGCTGGACAATACCGGTGCCGTCGTGGCTTTAGGGACGACTGACGTGCTCGGAGCGCAGCGGGTGGATGGGTTCCTACCTGCCGCCAATGCCACGTATCTTGCGCGCGTCCGCGGTCTGGAAGGGATGACCTACACCCTGCTGGTGACCCGCGGTGCCGCTTTCGATCATGAGCCCAATTCTCCTCGCGAAGCGGCACAACCGCTCGATTCCGCGACGGTTGCCCTGGGCGCCCTCGGGAGAGGCTCGGGAACCCTGTCCACCACGCCGGGCAATACACTGGGCCTGCCGAGAAACCTGTTCGACAGCTCCGGATTCCGCTGGGACATCCAGGGGGACGGCAATATCAACGACGGCACCAGCGATGCTTATGACGGCGGGCTCGTACATCAGGGTTTCCCCTTTTCCAGCACGGCGCAGGGGGAGGATGGGGATCGGGAACTCCAGATCGGCCCGGCAACCATCGGCGCGGTGCAGGTCAGCCGCAAGGTCTATGTGCCGGCCGACCAGGCGTTCGCCCGTTTCCTGGAGATCGTCACGAATCCCGGCAGTTCCGCAATCTCGTACACAGTCCCGATCTACACCAATCTGGGCTCGGATGGATTCGAACCGTTCGTCCGTTCGTCGAGCGGCGACAGCACGGTCAACACCAGCGACAACTGGGTGATCACCGACGACAACGACGGGAGCGGCGACCCGACGCTGATCCACGTCGTGGCCGGCCCGGACGGGCGCATTCGTCCCTCGCTGTTCAGCAAGGGTTCAGGAGAAGTGCGGTACAGCTACGCGCTCACGCTGCAACCGGGCGAAACGCAGATCGTGATGCATATTGCGGCACAGAACGCCAATCGCGCGACGGCACTGGCCAAGGCGCCCCAACTGGAGGCACTCGAACTGGATGTGTTGTCAGGGCTCAGCCCCGTCGAACGGGATCTGATCGTCAATTTCAATGCCGGGGGTTTGGACTACTACCGGTTTGCGGCCAACGAAGGGGATGTATTGACGCTGACGACCGCGACCCCTGGCGGAGGACCGGGCGAGTTCCAGAATTTGGCAGACCCCGCGCTGGAGCTCTCGAATCCTCTGGGCTTCGTCGTCGCCTCTGACGAGAGTTCCGCCGGTGATGGGCGCAACGCGCAGGTCTCCTACGTGGTGCCGACGGGAGGCGCCGGGTTGTATACCGTGCTCGTCCGATCCACACTGACGGGCGAGTACACGTTGACCGTCAACGGCGCCACCGGAAACGACCTGATTGCTCCCTTCGTCAAATCGACGACGCCGGCGGACGGGCAAAAACTGGCCAGTCCCCCAACCACGTTGACCCTGAAACTTTCCGAGTCGATCCTGCTAGGGAGCGTCCAGGCCGCTGACTTGTCGGTCGACGGCGGGGCGATTGTCTCTGACGTCGAGATGCTCGACGGCCAGACGGTCCAGTTCACGATCGACGTGCCCGACACCGAAGGGCTATACCATTACACGCTGGCCGCCGGCGCCTTCATCGACCTTCAGGGATTGTCAAGCCTCGCGTTCGCCGGTTCGTTTGAGATCGACCACACCAGCCCGTCGGTCGTCTCCCAGGCGCCGGAACTGCAGGCTTCGGCCCCGTTCAACGAGATTAGTTTCACGTTCGACGAAGCCTTGAATGCCGCCAGCGTCTCGACCGCCGATCTCACCAGTTTCACCGGCCCCGATGGCGGGAGCCTGCTGGGGACGGTGTCGTCTGTGCAGGCCAGCGGCAACGTGGTCACGGTCCGTTTTTCCAATCGGACGGTCCTGGGAACCTACTCGTTCACTCTGGGACCGGCGATCACCGATGTCGTCGGCAACGCGATGACGTCGTCTTACGCGGGGATCGTGCAACTTCAGTCCCCGGACCTCGAAGCGTTTCAGGTCTCGGCGCCTCCCACGGGGGTGTTCGGTAGCCAAATCACCGTCGACTGGATCGTCAGGAACATCGGGAGCGACCCGGCCCGCGAAAGCTGGTCTGACCGGGTCTATTTGTCGCGCGACACGACATATTCCGGAGACGATCTGTTGCTGCTGACGAACGCTGCGGCGGTCAATCCTCTGGCGGCAGGTGACCAATACAGCAAGAGCAAAGAAGTCACGCTTCCGCTGAGCACTTCCTATGCCGCCGGAAGCTACTACCTCCTGGTTGTTGCCGATGCGCTCAACAGGCAGCCTGAATCCAGCGAGACCAACAATGTCCGCGCCAGTTCCGCGATTTCACTGTCACTCCCTCCCATCCCCGACCTGGTGGTCACCGAGATCACCGCCCCGATCGAGGCCCTGTCTGGACAGCCGATGCAGGTGAGTTGGACCCTCCGAAACCAGGGAACCGGCGACGCCACGGGAACTTGGTACGATTACCTGTTCCTGTCCAACGATAACATCGCGGGGGACTCCGACGATCAGTTTTTTGGCTCGTTCTCTTTCAGTGGCACAATCGCCGCGGGGGCAACCCTGACGCGCGTACAATCGATCACGCTCCCAATCAGCATGGAAGGGAACCGCTGGGTGGTGATTCGCACGGATGGGAACAATGCCATTTATGAGCATGCCAATGAGGGGAACAATCTGGCGATCGACGATCGCCCGGTCGATGTCCGGCTCTCCCCCTTGCCCAACCTGGTCGTGTCGAGCGTCACGGCGCCCCCGACCGCGTTCTCGAGCCAGCAGGCGCTGGTGGAATGGGTCGTGACCAATACAGGAACCGGCCCCACGAATGCTTCCATCTGGTACGACTTGGTTTACCTTTCCACCGATGATGTGCTGGATGCTCAGGATCTCCTCTTGGGTTCAAGCAGCAACAGCAGCTATCTGGATGTCCAGGAGAGCTACGTCAACAGCGCGACCGTGACGATGCCGCGGGGTATTGACGGCGACTATCGGTTCATCGTCGTCACCGACGGTTACAATCACGTCTACGAGCACAATTCGGAAGGGGACAACTCCCGCGCCAGCAGCGTGACCGATGTGCAGTTGACCCCCCCTCCCGATTTGCAGGTGACCAGCGTCAATGCGCCGACCCAGGCGTTTTCCGGCCAGCCGGTCAATTTGTCCTGGACCGTCACGAATCTCGGGCCGGGCAGAACGCTGGAGAGCAGTTGGGTGGACTACGTCTATATGTCGGACGACACCAACCTGGATGGTGCCGATCGCTTTTTGGGAGCCTTGGGCCACGGCGGAATTCTGAATTCCGGCGCCGGCTACACAGCCCCCAGCACGGCCTTCAATTTGCCGATCGGCGTCGCCGGAGATTTCTACATCTTCATTCGGACCGACGCCCATAATCAGGTTTTCGAGCATGCGTTCGAGGGGAACAATACCGGCTACGACGCCGTTCCGTTGCACATCAACTTGACGCCTCCTCCCGATCTCGTAGTGAGCGGGGTCAATGCGCCCTCCAGCGCTCTGGCCAACCACCTTCTGAGCGTGACCTATTCCGTGGCCAACGAGGGGGCGACCGCCACTCCCAATTCCTATTGGGAAGATCGGTTGTACCTATCGCAAGATCCGGTCTTGAGTCTGGCGGACGACATCGTTCTGGGGACGGTCGGGCACTATGGCGCCCTGGAGCCGGGTGACGATTATCAGGGGAGTTTTCAGTCGCGACTTCCCCAGGCGATCAGCGGGACGTATTACGCCATTGTCGTGTCCGACCACAGCACGCAGGTGTTCGAGATCGACCGGACGAACAACGTTAGCGTCGATGCCGGGGCCATCACGATCGAATCGCGACCTCCCGACCTCCTGGTCGATTCGTTCACCGCGCCCTCCATCGGAGAATCGGGTGCAACGATCCTCGTGAATTACTCGGTGCGAAATTCCGGCGCGGGAGACACCGTGGCCACCGCCTGGAACGACTGGATCATCCTGTCGAGCGACTCGATACGAGGCAACGGCGATGATCGGGTGTTGTTGGAGACGACCCACAATGGGCTGCTGAACGCCGGGGAGTCTTACCTGGGAACCAACGTCCTGGTTTCCATTCCGCACACCGTGGCGACCGGCAGCTACCAGTTATTCTTCGTGACCGACGCCCGCGACCATGTCTACGAAGGGGCCGGAAACTCCAACAACGATTCGCCTCCGATTCCGATTTCGATCGTGCAGACGACCGCCGATCTGCAGGTTACATCGATTGGCGATCCCCCCGCGGCACTGCAGGCGGGCGATCAGTTCACAGTGGACTGGACGGTTCAGAACTTCGGCGTCGTGGAGACGAACGCCGCCTGGTGGAACGATCGGGTGTATCTCTCCCCCGACTCTGACCTGGGAGACGGCGACGACGTGTATCTGGGCGCCCTGCAGCGGAACGGCGCCCTGGCCCCCAACGCATCCTATGCCGCGTCACGATCGTTTGAAATTCCCTCCAACCTGCAGGGGACGTACTATCTGTTCGTCACCACCGACGCGGACAACCGGGTCATCGAAGGGGCACAGGAAGGAAATAACACCGCCAGCGCCATGGGGACCGTCACGATCAGCCTGCGGCCGGCGCCTGACCTGCAAGTCACCAGCGTCGAGGCGCCCGCGACTGGCTTTGCCGGGCAGCCCTTCAGCCTCACCTGGACGGTTAAGAATTTTGGCCCCGGTGCGACCACCGGCTCCTGGTATGACACTCTCTACATGTCACTTGACCAGGTGCTCGACAACGCGGATACGTTTCTGGGTTACCGGTATCGTCCGGAGAACCTCGGTGTCAACGCCAGCTACACCCGCACCGAGTCGATCAACATTCCCCCTGGAATGGCCGGGGCGTTTTATGTCTTCGTCCGCACCGACGCTGGAAACCAGATCGACGAGCGCGCCAACGAATCGAATAACGTCGGTTACGATGGGGCCTCGATGCTAGTCAGTCTCCTTCCACCGGCCGATCTGGTCGTCGGCACGATCGACGTCCCGGTCAACGGCGTTCCCGGCCGCAACATCACGATTGATTACACGGTCGAGAATCAGGGAACGAATCCCGCCCAGGGGTTTTGGTACGACGCACTGTATCTCTCCGAGGACGATCACTGGGACATTTCCGATCTTCTGGTGGGTCGCGTCGGCGTCAGTGCCTCGGTGGCCGCGGGCGGCAGCTACAGTCGCTCCCTCACGGCGCCCGCTCCGGGGGTCGACCCTGGGCAATTCCATGTCATCGTCCGTAGCGACATTTTGAATTACCTGCCCGAATTGAGCGACGCGAACAATTTGAAGGCTTCGCTGGATCGGGTGGCAATGGATGCTGAAGAGCTGATTTTGGGAGTTCCAAGCGAATACGACCTCCCCGGCGGCGCGTCGGCCTATTACAAATTGGATGTCTCCGCGGGGGAGACGGTTCGCTTTGTCCTTGACAGCCTCTCGAACGACGGCGACACGGAGCTGTTCGTGCGGTACGGGGCGATGCCCTCTCGCGCCCGGTTTGACTTCGCCTCGGACACGCCGTTCCAGGCCGACCAGACGCTGACGGTCCCCGCGGATCAGGCGGGAACCTATTACGTGCTTGTTTATCGCCGCTCGGTGAGCGGGTCGCCGCATTACAGCCTGACGGCGAACCTGGTTCCGTTCTCGATCTCCGAAGTCACGGCCAGCGACATTGGGAACTTGGGCCGCGCGACGGTCAAGATTGATGGCGCCCGGTTCAATGCCAGCACCATGTTTTCGATCGTGAGTCCTGGCGGAACCGTCCTGCTGGCAGAACAGTCCGGAGTCGAGAATTCGACGCGGGCCTACGCCACATTCAATCTGGCGTTTCAGGCCACGGGACTTTACACCCTGCAGGCAACGCAAGGGGACACGACGGTCATGTTGGAGGATGCCCTGAACGTCCTCCCGGGGGACGGGGCCAACATCATAACCGATATTGAGGGGGCCGATACGCTGCGTCCCAATCGGGCGTATTCGTTCAAGTTGTTCTATGCCAATGCGGGGGATACCGATACCGCCGCCCCGCTGATTCTAATGCGGAGCCGTACGGGCACTCCCATCGCCACCTCCAACGCGGGTCTGGCTGCGAATTCCACGCTCGTCCAAGTTCTGGGTCTGGCCTCCGATGGACCAACCACCGTGTTCCGTCCAGGCCTGCGCGAAGGCATGTTCTTTTATTTCCAGGCGAATTCGGTCGCCCAGGGGGTGGACGTTCAGGCTCTGCCGATCTCGATCCAAGACACGCGGACGATCAGCGACGACGACTGGATTTTGCTCGAAGGCTCGGTCCGCCCCGCCAATTTGTCGGATGAAGACTGGGCGCCCTTCTGGGCCAACATTCGCACGCGCGTGGGCACGACCTGGGGTGATTACGTCGGCTTTCTGAATCGGCTGGCCGAGCTGATGGATTCCACCGGGCAGGCCGACCGCGATGTGCGGGCCATGATGGCCACGCTGTACGCCGAACATCCCGACTTTCAGGCCTCGACGATGGTTTCCGGCATCCTCCGCGATTCCGTCACCGGGCTACCGGTTCCCAACGTCGAACTGGGACTGTTCGAAGTCGTCCCGGGGGAACAAAATACGCGGCTCGTCGGCCAGACCGTGACCGACAGCAATGGCTATTACAGCTTTTCAGGACTCTTCACGGGGCGCTACCATTTCATCGTCGGGGACGATTCGGCCAATCAGGCGCTCTGCACGTTTGATATCGACCGAGACGGCGCCGACGACCAGCAGCCTCCGACGCTCGATGTGGAAGTCGGTCCGGATATCACCAACCATGATCTGTGGATTCGGCGCACCCCTGATTTGCTTGGTCTGCAAAGCGACGTCAATCCGCAAGTTCTCCAGGACTCTTCAGGAAACGCGCACCTCTTCTGGGTGCGTTACAGCCGCATTTGGCATGCACGGCATGACGGCTCTGCCTGGATCGACGCCGCGCCGCTCCCCGATTCCTTCGGCGCCGATTACTCCGCGGCCTACTCCGCCAATTTGATCGACGGGACGACTCCCGGCTTGATCGTGATGTGGTCCGAACGAAACGGTGCGGACAACTCGACGGAACTGATGTACTCCGTCGGCAAGTTCGAGGCGGATGGCTCGGTGAGCTGGTCCGATCCGGTCCAATTGACCGACAACCAGATCGCCGAGATGTCCCCCACGCTGTCGACGGACAGCGCCGGCCAGGTCACTTCGGTGTTTGAACGGGTGGATGAAACGGCCGACGACGACAGTGATTTGTACCAGTCGCAGTTTGTCATCCTCAGCCAGGACTTGACGTTTTCGAGTCTGGCGCCGTTTTCCGGTGAAGTGGGCGAGGCCGCGACCTCCGGATCCTGGCAGTTCGGATACAGTTTCAAAGGCGGAGGTCATTCCGGCGGATTGCTGGGCAAGCTGGCTAAGCTCGATTTGAAGCTGCGTGGCTCCGGTTCGTATTCTGCCGCGAAAGACCTGGACCTTCAGGCGAACGCCTCGGTGGACTTCAGCCCTGGAGAAACGCCATTTGGTCCCGGCAAGGTCAAGGGCAAAGTCGTTGGCTCGTTCGGCTACAAAGGCAAATGGACCGCCAAGGGGAGCCGCGACGATTGCGAATACTACTTCGTCAATGCCAGCCTCAAGGTCGATGGCGGGGGTGAACTCGAATACGAGATTCCGCTGGAGTGGTTTGTCAGCAAAACCCCCCCGACGTTCGGTTTGCCAGGGACGATCATCCTGGTTCTGCTGCGGCAAACAGGAATGTTGCAAGTCGATTTGGGGCTTGCCGTGCGACTGACCGTGCAGGCAGAAGTTTCCTGGACGCAGCCCGATGGGCCGCCAGTTGACTTGCGTCTCCCCGATTCCGGCATCGCTTACGTTGCCTTGACGGGAGGGTTGTTCGGCAAGGCCAAGGGCGCATTGTTGCTGGGGTGGGAAATCAAGGCCTATGGAGCAGTCACGGGACGCTACCAGATTTACCCCAATCCTGGATTGGACGGCAGCCCCAGCGGATTCCTGGGTGTCGATATCCAGTCTCCCTCTGGGTACATCCTGCGGCTGCGAACCTCGGCCGATGACCTGACCACGCTGGATGAAGATTCAGTCCTCGACATCTTGAATGGCGAGACCGACGTCGAACTGTTGTACGATCCGACCTCGCTCTTGGGACTGGGGATGGACTACTCGGACGCCAGTGGCTCGGCGGTCTTCGCCGACGTCCTGACGGACGTGACGCGCGAAAGCGCCCCCTCGCAGTGGACCTCCCCCAGCGGTCAGCGGTATTTGTTGTGGGCCAAGAATGTGAATCCCACCAGCGGGTTGATCGGCTCCACAATTCAGGTCTCGACCCTCGACAATGGGAATTGGTCCGCTCCCGTGACCATTCCTGGCAGCACGGGCTACAGTAACAGTCCGCGGATGGCCTTCGGAGATGGCGGCGAACCGGTCGTGGTCTGGTCCCAGGCCGATAGCACCGGCGAGATCTCAGAAGAGAACTTCGTCGACGCATTGAACAACAGCGAGTTGTATTATTCCAGACTCGTGAGCGGGAATTGGACATCGGCCAGTCTGGTGGCCTCTACGGCCGGGGCCGATTACGATCCCGCGCTGGGATCCGCCCCCGACGGGAGCGTCGTGCTGGCGTGGCGCAATCAGAATGGCGACGAACGGCACCTTTGGTCGAGTAGCTGGTCGGGCGCCGCCTGGACCTCGCCGATGCTTGTGGCCGACGCCGACGTCCTCTCCCGTCCCGCGTTTGCGACCCTGGGGGGAACGCTCAACCTCATCTGGTCGCAGGACACCAATGCCGATCCCACCCTTACGGTGGGAGCGCTCTACTCCAGCGAATTGGTCAGCGGCGTTTGGACCACACCCACCGCCTTGGTGCCAACTCTCTCGCCGACGTTTGCCGCGTCGCTCGCGCCGGTCGCACTGGGCGGGGCGATCCAGACCACGGCTGGCCCCTTCGGCTTGAAGCCCGATCCGGAATACTGCCCCTGCGACAAGATCAACGAACGGACCCAGGGAGTCAATGAAGGCTGCGGCAGCACGGTGGAATTCGACGAAGAGACGTGTACCCGCACAACGGTTTACAAGCCGTGCGTCGTCCAGCCGCGCGATCCGAACGACATCGTCAATCCCGAAGGGTTCGGTGAAGAACATTGGATCAGAGCCGACCAAAAGATTCCCTACCAGATCCGGTTCGAAAACGCCGCGGACGCTACCGCGCCGGCGCAGGTCGTGCAGATCACGCAAACTCTGGACCCGGATCTCAACCCCAGCTCCTTCCGATTGACGACTTTTGGTTTTGACAATCAAACCTTTGAAGTTCCGGAGAACAAAGCCTTCTATTCCACGCGGCTCGACCTCACCGAAACGCGCGGCTATTTTGTCGACGTGGTGATGGGAATTGATATTTCCGCGCGTCAAGCGTTCTTCACGATGACCACCATCGATCCCGTGACGGGCGAGCAACCGCTCGATGCCGACGTCGGATTCCTGCCGGTCAATGATGCGACGGGTCAAGGTGAGGGATTTGTCTCGTACACGATCCGTCCCCGTTCGTCGGTCGTCACCGGAACCAGGATTGACGCCGGCTTGATCGATGAGGACCACGACTACCGGGCTTCCATCGTGTTTGACACCGAAGGACCGATCCTCACTCCCTCCGTGTTCAATACGCTCGACGCCGATAAGCCGACCAGTTCCGTGGCGGCACTTCCCGTCAATGCTGCCGCCAGTGAGTTTGAAGTGGCCTGGAGCGGTTCCGATGCCGGATCGGGCCTGGCGCTATTCGATATTTTCGTCTCGATTGATGGGGGCGATTACCAAACCTGGCTCCAGGGAACCGACCTCACGCAGGCGATCTATGCCGGGGACATCGGGCATACGTACGCCTTCTTCAGCGTCGCCATCGATAACGCTGGCAATATCGAAAACGACCCTGCCGTGGCCGATACGCAGACCACGACCCCCGGTGGGGTCGCCTCGATCGGCGATTTTGTGTGGCACGATACGGATGGCGACGGCACGCAGGACGCCGGGGAAGCGGGCATGGAAGGGGTCACCGTCACTCTGTATCTTGCCGCCGATGATTCCGTGATAGACACGACCCTCACCGACGCGCAGGGCGCCTATGCGTTCACCGGCCTGTCGCTCGCGAATCAGTATTACCTCGAATTCGAGGCCCTTCCTGGATATGCGTTTTCGCCCACCGGTCAGTCGCTCGATCCAAATCTGGACAGCGATGCCCACGTCGTCACTGGCCTGTCGCCAGTGTTCAACGTGACCAACGGCGAAAACGACCAATGGGATGCCGGATTGTTCTTTTTGGGTTCGATCAGCGGAACCGTCTGGAGCGATCTCAATGGGGACGGCGCTAAGGACACCGATGAAGACTATCTCGAAGGTTGGGCCATCTATCTCGACAGCAACGACAACGGCGAGTATGACGCCGCGAACAATGAGCCGCGCGTTCTGACCGATGCCAACGGCGCCTATGCATTCCCAGGCCTGCGCCCCGGAACCTACATCGTGGCACAGGAAATCCCACCTGGCTGGGAACAGACTTTCCCCGGTCCCGCCGGTGCGAGTTCCACAGAAACCTTTGGCGCTGCCGGTTTCCGTCGCCTGTACACTTTCAGCGGTTCGACCGCCGAACTGGCCGCTCCCAGCGAAGTGTTCGTCAACACGGCGCTCAGCACCGCCGATTGCGGTTGCCATCGTCCGACGACGGAAACCGCCGCCAACGGCGGTTCCGTCACCACCACCAGCACGTATCACCCCTGGTCCGATCTGATCGAGTTGGACGCCTACCGCGCCGATCCACGGTTCGCAGGGGTCGATGGACGTGGTTCGTCCGTGGTTGTGATCGACACCGGAATTGACGCCGACCATTCGTTCTTCGGCCCTGACGCCGACGGCAACGGCGTCGCCGACCGCATCGTCTACCAATGGGATTTTGCCGACCGCGATGGCGACGCCACCGACCGCACGGGTCACGGGTCGCACGTCTCCAGCACCATTGGTTCGCAAGATGCGCGATACGCCGGCATGGCGCCGGGAGTGGATATCATCTCCCTCAAGGTCTTTGGCGACAACGGTCGCGGCTACTTCTCGTACGTCGAACAGGCGCTTGACTGGGTGATCCAGCATGCGGCGCAGTACCACATCACGGCCGTCAATCTTTCAGTTGGCGACGGTCTCAATTGGAATTCCCCGATCGTCATGCATGGTCTGGGGGATGAGCTGGCGGTCCTGGCCAACATGAATGTGATCACCGTCGCCGCGGCCGGGAACAGCTACGCGATTTACGAATCGGAAGGTCTGGCCTATCCCGCCGCCGATCCCAATGCCCTCTCGGTGGGCGCGGTCTGGGACGGCGACCGTGGCGGCCCCTGGAGCTTTGGCAGCTTCGGAACCGATTACACGACCGGCGCCGATCGCATCACCAGTTTCTCGCAGCGTGACGGGAATGACTTGGACATCTTCGCCGTGGGAGCGGTCGTCGGCGGCGCCAACGCCACCGGCGGCGTGGCGTGGCTCCGTGGTACCTCGATGGCGACCCCCCAAGTGACTGGTGCCGTCGTCCTGGCGCAGCAGATCGCCGAAGAACATCTGGGCCGACGGCTCGCCCTCTCCGAAGTCCGCACGCTCTTGCGGTCTTCGGGAGTGCTGGTGGTGGACGGCGACGACGAAAATGACAGCGTCCGCAACACCGGACTGACCTCGTATCGACTGGACGTCCACGCCTTTGCCTCCGCCGTCCTGGCGTACGACGGATCGCTCCCCGGCTCGGACGGTTCCGACAATCCCACCCATGGGGGGGATGGCTCGACCGGTCCGCAGACCGGCCGTCCGTATCGGTACACCGTGGCGCTCGCCGCGGAAGAGAACCGTGAAGACGTCAACTTTGGAGATCGGGTCGTCGCCGAGGATCAGATTCCTCCCACGAGCAGCGTCAGCGCCCTGCCGACGTACACGACTTCGACGAGCTTCAATGTAAGCTGGTCCGGCAGCGACAACGCTGGCGGCTCGGGTCTGGCGAGCTACACGATCTACGTCTCCGACAATGGCGGCGCCTATTCGGCGTGGCTGACCGATACGACCGACACGTCGGCGCTCTACGCCGGCGCCGATGGCCACACGTATGCCTTCTACAGCGTGGCGACCGACGTCGCCGGGAACACTGAAGCGGCTCCTGGAGCTGCCGATGCGTCAACGACCGTCGATGCCACGGTACCCACCAGCAGCGTCAGCGCCCTGCCGACTTATACGACTTCGACCAGCTTCACGGTAAACTGGTCCGGCAGCGACAACGCCGGTGGTTCGGGTCTGGCGAGCTACACGATCTATGTCTCCGACAATGGCGGCTCGTACTCCGCTTGGTTGACCGATACGACCTCGACATCGGCGCTTTACGCCGGTGCCGATGGCCATTCGTACGGCTTCTACAGCGTCGCCACCGACAACGCCGGCAACACCGAAGCGGCTCCTGGAACTGCCGATGCGTCGACGACCGTCGATGCCACGGCTCCCAACAGCAGCGTCGCGGCTTTGCCAACGTACACGACTTCGACCAGCTTCAATGTGAGCTGGTCCGGCAGCGACAACGCGGGAGGTTCGGGTCTGGCCAGCTACACGATCTACGTCTCTGACAACGGCGGTGCTTACTCGGCGTGGCTGACCGCGACGACCTCGACCTCCTCACTTTATGCCGGCGCCGACGGCCACACGTACGCCTTCTACAGCGTGGCCACCGACGTGGCCGGGAACACTGAAGCGGCCCCGGGAACCGCCGACGCGACGACCACCGTCGATGCCACGGTGCCGACGAGCAGCGTCAGCGCGCTGGCAACGTACAGCACTTCGACCAGCTTTACGGTAAACTGGTCCGGCAGCGACAACGCCGGTGGATCGGGATTGGCAAGCTACACGATCTACGTCTCCGAAAATGGCGGATCCTATACGGCAGTCCTCACCGGCACGACCGCCACTTCGATGAATTTCATCGGCACGGAAACTTTTACGTATTCGTTTTACAGCGTGGCGACGGACGCGGCCGGCAACACTGAGGCGGCCCCCGGAACCGCCGACGCGACGACCACCGTCGATGCCACGGCACCCACCAGTAGCGTCAGCGCGCTGCCAACGTACAGCACCTCGGCCAGCTTCCTCGTCAGCTGGTCCGGCAGTGACAACGCCGGTGGTTCTGGTTTGGCGTCCTACACGATCTACGTCTCCGACAACGGCGGCGCATACGGTGCGTGGCTGACCGGTATAACCTCGACCTCCGCACTTTACGCGGGTGTTGACGGTCACACGTATGCCTTCTACAGCGTCGCCACCGACGTGGCGGGGAACACCGAAGCAGCGCCTGGAACCGCTGATGCGACGACCACTGTCGATGCCACGGCCCCGACGAGCAGCGTCAATGCCCTGCCGGCCTACACCACGGCCACCAGCTTCAATGTGAGCTGGTCCGGCAGCGACAACGCCGGTGGCTCGGGCTTGGCGTCGTACACGATCTACGTCTCCGACAACGGCGGGACCTACACGGCTCTGCTGACCGGAACGACCTCTACTTCGACGACGTTTGCCGGGTCGGTCGGACATACCTACCGCTTCTACAGCACTGCGGTCGACGTGGCGGGGAACGTCGAGGCGGCTCCCGGCTCTCCCGACGCGACGACGACCGTCGTGGCGCCGCTGACTGTCACCGCCGTCGGGCCGGTCTCTCCCGATCCGCGGAATACGGCGGTCGCGTCGGTCGAAGTCACCTTCTCTGCGGCGATCACCGCTGGTTCCTTCAGTTCGTCCGACGTGACCCTCACGCGAAACGCCGGTGCCAACCTGATCACCGGGGCGCAGACGATCAGTTTCGTGGGAGGAACCACGTACCGGATCAATAACCTGATCGGCCTGACCGGCACCGATGGTTCCTATCTGCTGACGGTCGATGCCACAACCATCAGCGATTCCTACGGCCTGGCTGGTCAGGGGAACGGCATTGATAGCTGGCTGATGGACACGGTGCGTCCCACCAGCACGATCCAGGCGCTGCCGCCGCGGTCGTCGAGCACGTCGCTGGAGATCGTGGTGCTGGGGAACGACCCGTCGGCTGGCAACGGCTCGCCTCCCTCGGGAGTCTCGTTCTTCGACATTTTCGTGTCGATCGACTCCGGCCCCTACTCGCTGTGGCGGAGCGGCAGCTTCAGCGACGGGAACACGCAGACGTATGTGGCCGAGTGCAAGCACACGTATGACTTCCGGAGCGTCGTCCGCGACGCAGCCGGGAACGTCGAAATCAAGGGAGGCTCGACGAGCGACACCCGGACGTACGTCCCGGACCTCCTGGCTCCCGACACGCAGGTGACGAACGTCGACAGCACGACCTCCACGCTGGGAATCTCAATCCAGGGGCGTGATCTGGGAGGTGGCCGCCTGGTGGCGTTTGACCTCTATGTGTCGGTCGACGAGTCCGTTCCGGAAAAGCGAGCCCGGATCGTCGCGGGCGCCCCCAATGGCTCGGGGATTGTCCTGGCCACGACGCAGTACCAGGCTCTGGCCGACGGCAGTTCTCACAGCTACCGGTTCTACACGGTGGGGATCGACGACGTGGGGAATACGGAAGGCGCCCCCACGGCCCCAGCGGACGTGTCACTCACGCAGGCGTTTGCCGCCGCGCCGATGCGGGTGAGTTCGATCGACGTGCAGCGGGGCGAAGTGCAGCGGTCCAAGGTGCAGTACCTGGACGCGGTCTTCACCCGGCAGGATCAGCTTGCCGCGCTGATCGACAGCATTCAGGATGGGGACGCCAGCAACGATCGGATGTTCATCAAGCGGTTCAACCTGGACGGAAGTGGCGCTGGAGCGCTGGTCTCGCTGGCCGGAAAGGTGACCCCCTCGGGGAGTCAGGCGGCGTTCGACTTCGGAACGGGCGGCCTGTCGGACGGGTACTACGAGTTCGCCCTGGACTTCGACGGCAACGGCTCGATCGACCAGTCACTCCACTTCTACCGCTTGCAGGGAGACTTCAACGGCGACCGGCGAGTCGATGCGCGAGACATGTCGCTGCTGTTTGCGGCGATCGGCAAGACCGGCCCCGGCCTGCTCTGGGATCTGAACGGCGACGGTAAAGTGGACATGACCGACCGCACGCTGCTGAGTGGCTTGTTTGGCCGCAAACTGGGAGACGGATTGGCGATCGACGATTGAGTTTTTGGGGGAGTTCGATTTTGACAGTAGTCCGATTTCTCAGAAATCGGAGTGGGTTGGACTTGGTGTTGCATTCGGAGCATTGCGATAGGGGAGCCCGTCGCGCCTGCGTGGATTTCTGAGAAATCCACCTACAATGTCGTCCGACTTCTCAGAAGTCGGAGCGGGGTGGATGCGGTCGCGTACTCGAAGCGTTGTGATAAGGGAGGACGTCGCGCGTTTGTGGATTTCTTAGAAATCCACCTACATGTCGTCCAATTTCTCGGAAATCGAACCGAGCTGACCCCAGTTCGACGGTTCATACACTGAGATTGCATTCCACTTGCCACCAGCCTGAACTCAACCTCAACGTCGTAACGCGACGCGCAACGACGCCAAGTCCCCCACTCGTCAATCCGCCAGGCGCGGCCACGCCCTGGCATAGCCGCCGAACGAAGCGGAAATTGTGTCGCATCGTCGTGTGGCGTATAATCAACCGTCCACTATTGTCGGTACATTCGACACGCTGGTAAGCGATTCAGACATGTCCACACAATTGATTTCACCCCCTCCCGTCCGACCTGAGCCAGAGCGTGTGCGGGAATCAAGAGTCCCTCCGCTGGAAAGCGGCGATCGCCTCTCGCGCGCCGAATTCGAGCGACGGTACGAGGCCATGCCGCACGTCAAAAAAGCGGAACTCATCGAAGGGGTTGTTTATTTGGGATCACCCGTCACTCACGTAGACCACGGAAAACCGCACTTTTGTCTGAACACCTGGCTGGGCGTGTATTGTGCTGGAACCACAGGGGTCGAAGGGGGGGATAACTCTACCGTTCAACTCGATGCAAACAATGAACCTCAACCCGACATTCTGCTCCGGCTTCCGCAGGAACGGGGTGGCTCGTCGCGCATCGTTGGGAAATACCTGCAAGGCCCTCCCGAATGGATCGGCGAAGTGGCCGCCAGCAGTGCCAGCTACGACCTTCACGACAAACTCGAAGCCTACCGCCGCAACGGCGTGCGGGAATACCTGGTGTGGCGCGTCCTCGATCAGGCGATCGACTGGTTCATCCTCCGCGAGAGCCAGTACCAGGTCTTGGCCCCAGGGGCCGACGCCATCACCCGCAGCGAAGTTCTCCCCGGCCTGTGGCTCGACGCACCGGCAATGCTCGCCCGCAACCTGCCGCGCGTACTGGAAACGCTCCAGCAAGGGCTGGCCAGCCCGGAGCACGCGCAGTTCGTTGCCGAAATTGCCTCGTAATCGCCGCGCCTGCGTGGATTTCTGAGAAATCTACCGACATGTAGTCCGATTTCTCAGAAATCGGAGCACGTTGGACGCGGTCTGTCATTCGGAGCGTTGAGATAATGGAACGCGTCGCGCCTGCGTGGATTTCGGAGAAATCCACGTACATTGTTCACCGAATCAATGGCGTCAGCAGGTGGATGACAGTCACGACAACGACGACTCCGGCGAGGTCGAGCAATACGCCGTAGCGGATCATTCTAGAGAGGGGGACGTAGCCGGTGCCGTAGACGATGGCGTTGCAGGGAGTGGAGACGGGGAGCATGAATCCCAGGCTCGAGCCGAAGGTGGCTCCCAGGGCCGGTTGCAGCGGATCGACTCCTGCGGCCTGGGCGAGGGCGATAACGACCGGGACCACGATGTTCGCCGAGGCGGTGTTGGAGGTCGCCTCGGAAACGACCGCGGCGACGATCGTTGATGCCACCAGCAGGCCGAATTCTCCGGAGAGGGGGATCCACTGCGTCAGCGATTGTCCCAGCGCGGCCGCCAGGCCGGTCTGATTCGACAATTCTCCCAGCGCAAACCCCCCGCCATAGAGCAAAACGACTCCCCAGTCGATCTGCACCGCCTCGCGCCATTCCATGGCGCGGCAACCGCTCGATCCGGGAAGCAGGAACAGCAGCCCGGCGCCGCACAGCGCGGCAACTCCTTCGGGAAGACTGGCGCGGATGGCCTTGTATTGCGCGCTTTCCTCGCCCCAGAGGATCGCCACGACTCCCGGAGCGACCCACAGCGCGACGGTACACAGGAAGGCGGCCAGCGTCGAAACCTGTCCGCGGGTCCAGCCTCCCAGTTCCGCGCGGCGGGAGGCAAGCAGTTCCCGGCTGCCAGGCAATTCGCGGAGTCCGGAGGGACAAAAGCGATGCAGGTAGCCAAACAGGAACAGATACAGAATCGACACGACCGGTACGCCGATCAGCATCCATTTGAAAAATGAGATCTCGACGTGCAACAAGCGGTTGATGAATCCCAGCCCGATCACATTGGGTGGCGTGCCGATGGGGGTGGCCAAACCGCCGATGGAAGCGGCGAACGAAGTGATCAGCATGAGGCCAGTAGCGTACCGGCGATCGACGCCGCCACTGGACGGCTGCGATCCGTCGAACAGGAAGTGGATGATCGACAATCCAATGGCCATCATCATCGCGGTTGTTGCGGTGTTGGAGATCCAGGCGGAGATGAAGGCGGTGACGGCGCCGAAGGCGAATAGAATCCGGCCCGGGCGCGCCCCGACCCAATTCAGCGAGATGACCCCAAACGCCAGCCGCCGGTCGAGTCGATGCAAAAAGATGGCCCGCGCCAGAATGAACGATCCGATGAACAGGAACATCAATTGATCGGCGAACGGGGCGAAGACCGCCTTGGCCTCGGCGACGCGCAACAGGACGCAACCCGCGGCCGCCAGCAGGGCGGTGACCGGCATGGGGAGCGCCTCGGTCACCCACAACACGATCACCGCCACCATGATCGCGGCCAGGCGATGCGCTTCCGGAGTGAGGCTTTCGAAGGAGGAGGCAAAGACCGCGCAGAAAGCCACAGGGGCCAGGACGAAACCACAGCGTCCGCGCCACGCTTCGAAGCGCCGCTCCAGATCGCTCATGGGAAGGAACATTTCATCCGCGTCGGACATGCTCGGATGATAGCGGCCAGCGGCGGCTGGAGCCATTCTCAAGCCATGCCGCTTGTCCACCGAATCGACCCCGATTATCATAGTTCGCATGTCGAAATTCGCAGTGATTTTGCCCGCCGCGGGAAAGAGCTCGCGGTTTCATCTCCAGAAGCGCAAGAAGACCTTCATCGATCTCAAGGGACGGGCGGTGTGGCTGCGTGCGGCGGAGCTGTTCGTCAACCGGGACGACGTCGTGCAGACGCTGGTGGTCGTCTCTCCCGACGATCTGGAGCAGTTCAAGGAGAAATTCGCTCCGAATCTGGCGTTCATGAACGTGGAGATCGTCCCCGGCGGGGCGGAGCGATTTGACTCGGTGCGGAATGCCCTGGCGCGAGTGCGGCCGGAGGCGGAGTACATCGCCGTGCATGATGCGGCCCGCCCGCTGCTCGTAGCAGAGTGGATCGATCGGGTGTTTCGGGCGGCGGAAAAGAGCGGAGCGGCGATCCTGGGTTCCCCCATCACCAGCACGCTCAAGCGGGCCGCGGCGGATGGATCGATCGAAGCGACCGTTCCGCGGGACAAGCTGTGGGCTGCTCAGACGCCACAGGTGTTTCGCCGCCAAATCCTGCTCGATGCCTATGCGCAACAGGGAAGCCTGCAGCCGACAGACGAAGCGCAACTGGTAGAGCAACTAGGCATCCCGGTGACGCTGGTCGAAGGCTCGCCCCTGAATATCAAGATCACTACCGACGACGATTTTCGGTTGGCCGAAGCCGCGCTCGACGCCCTCCCCAAACCGAAACTCCTGCGGGCCCTGCACCCGTTTGCCGACGAAGAGCCACGGATGGTCTAAGCCCGCCGTATCGTGTTGCATTTTTTGTTTCTCATTTTTCCTCTTCCACCTCCTCACCGCCTCCCGCCTTTTCCCGCCGCGCTTCTTTCCGATGCAACTGCGGCAACAAATCGCTGCGATATCCCTTCACCGGGCGGAGCAGGGTTTTCTCCAGGACGCTGCGACGGAGTTCCCAGGCCTCTGGTGAGACTCCCGCGTCGCGCGACAGGCGGGGCATGATTTCAAACGTCTTTTCGGCTGCCGCCACGGTCAGGTCGATGTCGGCGATCGCCTTTTTGACGTCGGAGGGTTTCGTTCCGGCCCGCGCCTCCCAGCGCTGCTGCAGCGCTTGCAGCAGGGAATTGATGAGATCCCAGCGGTGGGCGTCGTCGCTCTCGACTCCCGGATACTCTCGGAGCAGTTCCAGCGCGGTGACGACGTTGTGCAACGAGGCGTCGCGCGGCGATGAAAACCAGACGGCGTGCAACCGGTGCTGCAACTCGGATTTGACGTCCCGTTCCTCCGCTCTGGCATACAACTCGGCGGCTTCCAGGTGGACGAAGTAGCTAAGTAAGGGGTCATAGGGGGTCTCGAAGCGCGCGACGCGCTGGATGTCGATGGGATTGTGCGTTTTCACGGCGCGGCCCAGCGCGGTGAAATAGTGCAATCGTCGCCGGTCCTCGGGATGCAGTTCCTGTTTCTCCCCCGTGGCGCTCACCTGTTGAATTTTCGAACGCGGTTTCTGGGTGATCTGAGTCCGGAGCGTGGCGCGGTACGCCCAGTATTGCTCCGTGTAGCCCGACATCAGGTTCTGTTGCCCGGCGACCTCCGCGAGCCGTCGCAGGAGCAGTGCCGCGGCTTCCTCGTTCTCGATGGAATTGGCCAGTCGCCCAGCCCCCGGCTGCAAGGCGGTCTGGACTTCCTGCACCTTGGAAGCCCACCGCATGACTTCGCTGGGGAGCGACAAGGCCAAGCGACTGTTGTCCGCCCCATTCACTGAGCGGGAGCCTGCCGAGGCGAACTTCGCCAGAGCTTCGTTCCGATATGTCGTAACATTGAGCAATGCGGACCAGTCGGCGCCGGATTGCGCCAGGAGCTTCCGCACGTGCGGCAGTTCCAGCCGTTGCACCAGGTTTGGCCGCACCAGACCCCGTGGGTCGTTGGTCGCCACCAGCAGCAGTTCGCCGGCTCCCACTTCCATCGCCAGGACGTCGCGAAACACCGATTGCATCGTCCGCACCATCACCTGCAACGGCTGCGGTCCCAGATCGATGCATTGCAACCGCTGGCAAAAGATTCCCGCGGGGGACAACCGCCGCGCGGCGCGGCGATAAAAACTCTGTGTCAGAGAGGACTGCGCGCGCAACAGCGCCAGATGATCGGGGGAGGAGACGACGACGTCGTACAGTCCCGGATCGGCGTCCAAAGCCAGGGCCGGATCGGCGTGCGTCATCCGCACTCGATCGTCATCCAGCGGCGAGTCTCCGGTCAGGGGTGAGACGACTTCTCGCAGGACGCGGAGGCGGCAGGCGTCCTGTTCCCAGCAGGCGACCTCGGGAAGCGGGAACTGCAGCCCTGCCGACAGTCCCTCGCCGCTGCCGATTCCCAACAGGAGCAGGCTTTGCGGTTTCTCATGGAGGATCAGGGGGAGTGCCGCGGGGAGGGTCTCGGCGATCATCCTGGGAAAGACCCGCGGATCGCACCCGACGGCTCCCGTGGGGATGCCGTTCTCGCGAATTTGAATCTGTTGGCCAAACTTCCAGACGGTCGTCGTGGCGCGGGCGCCATGCAGCGTCGCCAGGTGCCGTCCCTCATCCAGATAGGGGAGCTGGTCCATCGCATAGCCCATCCGGTAACCGACGAAAACGTTGGTATTGAACAGCAGTTTGGCTGCCAACCGCGAGTCGCACTCCCCTCGCCAAAGTGGTGCCGCAACCAATACCACAGCGGCAGCCGCGGCCAGCCAGCGCTCACGTCGCTGCGAGAATCGCCCGCCGGTCCAAAAGAACGCCATCGCGCCTGCCAGAGCCACGCACCAGGCGGATCCCACGATCGCGATATCGGGGCTGATCCCGCGCTCTCCGACAGGAGCCAGCAGACAGTATCCTGCCGCCAGTCCCACCAACCAGTAGCGCAGCGCGGGTCGTTGCCGGACGCGATCCGACTTCGATCGGCAGGCGAGCCATCCCGCCGCGGCCAGACCGATCGGCGCGATCGCCAAGGCCGCAATCGCACCTCGCCCCATCAACAGCCATTGCGGTGTCGCGACATGCGCGTTGAGCCACAGCGCTCCGCGGACCATTCCGGGAAACGCAGCCAGCAGGAGCACTCCTCCCAGACCGGCCCCCAAGCCGGTCGCCAAGCGCCAGGAAGCGCTGGACCAACGCGCGGGCCACCGGGATTCATACGCCAGCCAACCCACTCCCGCGCCTGCCAACAGTCCCGCGACCTGCGCGCAGGCAAGATAGGCCGTGTCGGGAAACAGTTGTTCGAGAACGCGGCCGCATGATGCCAAGAGTCCACCCAAACCGGCAGCGAGCGCTACTTGCAGCAGATTCAGAATCCAGCCTGCACGCGATTCGCCTGGCGACACGACGTCGGTCCGACCCCGGTCGCTGGCTGCTGACACAGACGGTGGCGCCGACGGGCCGGCCGTGCTGGAGGCGCCTTCTCCGACACTGCCAGAGGATGTCCGGAGCATTTGCCATACGATTGCCAATAACAACGTTCCCGCTGCCGTGCTCCCGCAGAACCACGGCCCCAAAACCTGAGCCAGTCCCAGACACCAGATCGCCAGACCAGTCGCGGCCCCCACCAAGGACGCGCCCGCATGAGCGGGACTCGGATAGTTCGCCGCAATGACGCGCAAGACGCGCGCGCCGAGCGCAGCTGGAATTCCCACCAGCGCGCAACTCAAGCCGAGCGTCAGACCGAGTCCGCGGAGCGTCGCTCGAGGATCCACCAGTTTGGGTTGCGAGATGAGCCAGTCGGCAAGTTGCAGGCATTGGGGAGAAGCGACCAGCCAGGCCGCCAGCCCCAGGGGCCAAATCAAGGGGGCCAAACCAGCGGCTGAAACGGCGCGACTGGAACCAAGCGTCCCTGTCGCCAATCCCAGAGCGACCGCGGCACACAATGACCACAGCACCGCGGTGGATGATCCCAGAGCCACGACCGCCTGTTGGCAAATCGTTGCCAGGCACATGGCGGCCAACCCAGCGCATACTCCCTGTTGGAATCCGGGGCGGACCAATCCGCGCACACAACACATCATCCCTTGTCGCAACATGGCATCCCTGCCGATCGATTTGGAGTTCCACAGGTCCAGACGTGCCACGGCCTTACGCCACGGCAGGCGATTTGTAGCCGAAACGCCAAACGGGCCGCAAGATCAGTCCCGGCCGCCCGTGCAAACGTCTGAATCGCCAAAGCGGCGAATCGATCCCGGAATTGTTCCGGCTGGCCACCCGGCGATCATCGAACGGTTCGCTGAGCGCGTAGAACCTCAATAGCCCGATCGAGTAAGATCGACTGCATGCGGGGCGGCAGTCCTCATCGCCTTTCGGGAGATGGGACGCCAGCCCCGCCACAGTCGTGACAGCGCGGCAGTTACCGCAACTGTTCCAGCAGATCGACCGCCTGGCGGACCTGTTGCAGTCCTCCCAGAGTGTCGGCAAGACGTTTCACGTCAAACAACTGGTCACCGGAGAGCGATGAGGTCGTCGCAACGGGCGCCACCTTTCGCGCTGCCTTGCGTGCGGCAACCTTCTTCTTCCGTTTGAAGTGGTGCTTCACGTTGCTGATCAGCCCCACGGTCACCTTGACTCCCTCCTTGGCCAGGGCTTCCTGGACTTCCTTCGTTCCCACGCCGGGATTGGCTGCCAGGAAATCGCGGATCGCCGCGCTGCGGCTCCCCTTGGCGGCAGGCCCCTTCCCTTTTTTGCGCTTGGGGCCTTTCTTTCTGTACTTCACTGCGTTGACAAGCCCTTCACTGACGCCGATCCCCTGGCCCTTCAGAGCTTCAACAACGTCTTTGGTACTTGTCTTGGGGTGTTCCTTCAGATACTCGCGAATCGCATTACTCTTTACGCCTCTCTCGCCATTTGCTTTTGCCATGATTCCTTAAACTTCATCTCCAAGTGACATAGAACCGGATAACGGCCCGGCATGACCATAGTAGCCAATCCCTGGGGGCAAACGCAATCGAGTGGGCAAAATCGGAAGGTTAGACGGCCCTAGAGAATTTGGAGACGGGAGGCTAGCAGACATTTCTAACAGACCCGGAAGAATGCACTGCCGACACTTCCTATTTGGCCCCTTTCAGAAAGACAATCAAGTCGACGAGGTCTTGTGGCGAGAGCTGCTGATCCAGCCCGGCAGGCATGATAGAGACGGTTCCGGGAACCATGTCGTCGATGTCCCCCCGCGAAATTCGCACGGTTTCCTGGGCGTTGAGGGCCAGGATGACTTCCTCGGGACTGTCCTTGCGGATCGTGCCGGAATAGCTTTTTCCCGCTTTGGTTGTCACCACCACGGGCTCGTAGCTCCGGACAAAACCGGCACTGGGAAATACAATCGCTTCCAGGAGATCGCGCTCGGAGCGCGTCCCGCCAATCCGCGTCAGGTCGGGACCGATCGTGCCTCCCAGATAGCCAATCGCGTGACATGCGGCGCAGGCTCCCTTTTGACTATTGAATACCGCTTGTCCCCGGCGAATGTCTCCTTGTGGCAACAACGTGAGCAGCTCTTCGGTCTTCACCTTTTGTTTTTCTGTCGCTTCAGCCAGCGATACAAACACACGTTCCGCCTGCTGATTTACGGTCTTCGAGTAGTCTTTGAAAATCCCCCGCAGCGCCTCGGGACGCAGGCTCGTCAGCGCTTCGCTGCGGATCAAGGCCCCTACCAGCGCAATCCCAACCTGATCGCTGCGGGCATGCGCATAGGGAGCGACCACTCGTTCCAGCTCCAGCGGACCGGCCGACTGCACCGTCGGGCCAAGCGCAACAAGCTGGCGGTCGTCGAGCCGCGCCTTGGAAAGCACTTCGGCGGCAAACAGCCGGATGGAAATTTGCGTTTCGGGAGTCAGGCTGGAACGGACCAGGTCGAATACCGTGGGATCCACCTGGGACAATCCTCCAGGGATCGCCGCCAGCGCTTCCAGCCGGACACCCAGCGGCAGGCTCTTTCGAGACGCCGCTGCGAGCAGCGCCCCCCGGAGCGCCCCCTCCTGATCGGAAAACTTCGTATAGGCCCGCGCGGCGGCGACGGCCAGCGGGGTCAGTTCGTCATTTTCGCGCAGCGCCTGGATCAGGGGCGCGGCCCAGGTCGCTGGAAGCTCCTTCAGCCCGCTCCCCCCCAATACCCGGAACAGCAACCGCTGGCGAGCGATGGCAAGACTCTCCTGGTCGAGTCCCGACGCGATCAACGTCTGAACCTCATCCTGGTCGGCAAAGCGGGTCAAGAGCTGCACCAGGCGCGTCGCGTCCTCTTCAGGCAGATCGCGCGCGAACAGCAGGCGTTCCAGAAATGGCGTTAGCGCTTCGCCCCATTCCGGATGACGTCCGATGATCGACAACGCCGTCTCTTTCAATTCGTCGTCTCCGGACGTCAGAATTCCCGCCACTCTCCGGGGATCAAGCATCCCTCCCTCCATCTGGTCGATCGCCAGGAGCGCGGCACGCTGCACGGTGGAGTGGGAACTTTCCAGACCGTGAGCCGTTTCCGCCGGGTCGGCGATTTCGATCAGCGCGTAGATCACCGAATGTTCCAGTACACGGTCGGGGGCCTCTCCCGCGACGGCCAGGAGCGCCGGTACGGCCGCCGAATGACCCAACCGCCCCAGCGCTTCCGCGGCTGCTCGCCGATTGAACGGGGTGCCTCCCACCAGCGTTTCGATGAGTTGCGGGACCGCGTCCCGATCGCGGCGGACACTGATGGCATGAATCGCCGCTTGACGCACCGTGTCGTCGTGGTTGTCCAGCGCCGCGCGAACCCCTTCGCGCGCGTCGTCGCCATCGATCCGCGCCAAGGCCCAGACGGCCTGCCGCTGCGCGCGCAACGAGCGCCCCTGGCTGAGCGTCTTGACCAGCACTGGAATGGCCCCTTTCCCTCGGCGGACTAACCCCTCAATGGACCTCCGAACCAGCGCCGGACGCTCATCCCCCAGCAGCAGCGCCAGGCGATCCGGGGGGAGTTGATCCCACTCCAATTCCCCGCCACGCGGATCGGCGACCCGCGCCCCGCCGTCGCGCCGCACGCGATAAATGCCCCCCAACACGTCCGGCTTCCAGAGTTGCGACGTGGGACAGCAGAGCTTGTACCAGCCCCCGGTGTTGACCACCAACAAACTGCCGTCGGCGTCCTCCAGGACGTCGGTGGGATGAAAATCGAGATTGTCCGAAACCAGAAAATCCTGGTCCTGGGTGACGAACATTGCCCCCTGCGGTTGCAACACGTGTCGCGTCACCTTGTGCAGGTTGAACAGCGCCGCGAACAGATTTCCCTCGTACTCCTGGCCGAAAACCCGCGATTCATACAGCGCCAGCCCGGCGGGGGCCGCCGGTCCCAAATGCGTCATCACCGGCATCAAGTCGCCGGTCCGCGGATGACCATCCAGCACGCCATGTGGCTTACCGTACACGCCGCCGTAGATGGCGTGGATCAATCCATCCCGCTTGCCCCCCCCAGGATGTTGCAGAAACGTGGTGGTGAAGATCCGCTCTCCCCCCGCGGTGAATACCACTTCGACCGGGTTGTCCATGCCGCCGGTCATCACCGGCTCTACCTCCGTCCCATCGGTGCGGCAGCGGAAAAGGTGCGCCGCGCGGGTGACCAACGGGGCGCGTCCGGGACGATCGTATCGCTGTTCGGCAAACGCCCCTTTCGCCCAGTATACCCAGCCATCCCGCCCCAGATATGGCCCATGCAGGTCGTTGGCGCAACCGGTCAGCGTCTGCCCCTGGAACCATTCGACTCGCTGATCCGCAACCCCATCGTCGTCGGTATCAGTGAATTTCCAGATGCTGGGGGGGGCGGCGACATACACTGACCCGGCGTGCCAGAGCATCCCTTCGGGGAACATCAGCCCTTCCGCAAATTTGGTCGAACGGTCGAAGCGGCCGTCCCCGTCGGTGTCTTCCAGGCAGACAATCCAATGCGGACGCTCCGCAAGCTGCTGGTCCACCTTGTCGTTGGTTCCGGACGACTCGCAGACATACAGCCTTCCCCGCTCGTCAAAATCGGCGTGAATTGGCCGATCGACCAGCCCCGGTCCGGCGACCAACTCGATCGTGAATCCCTCGGGAATCGTGAAATTGTGCCCAGGGAGCGAAATGACGTGATGGGCAGGATTCGGATCAGCCGCCAGAGCGGCAGACGCCAGCAGGCATAACACCAGGGAATGCATAAGACCTCCCGTAGAAATCCGGAGCAACAGGGTTCGTTGACGGATCGTACTCAAACGCGGCGCGGGCGCTAAGCATCCGCTGGCTCGCCTCGAAACCAGCCCTGAAAAAAACGTGGATTGACACGATTTGCCTCAGGGGGTATTACCCGCTCGACTCAAGTCGTATTCATTAGCCGCCTTGCGCTCAGAAATGGTCCGCCGGTTCCCCGCTGTTTCCAAGTTGCCTTGTTTCCGGCCGCAGGCGTGAATGACGTCGATTCGCAGCCACCGGTTTGGATTTCGACGCACTACCCGCACAATGGATGCGATTCGTCCGATGAACACGCCACAAAAACAGAAGTTCCTCCTGGCGATCATCAAGCCCTCGCACTACGACGACGAAGGATACGTCATACAATGGGTCCGGTCGTTCATTCCCTCCAATTCCCTGGCCTGTCTGATTGGACTGGCACAGGACGTTCAGGAACGGCAGGCGCTCGGGACCGACGTCGACATCGAAGTCGCCGCGTATGACGAGTGTCACACCGTCGTCCCCGTGCAAAGCCTGATCCGACGGATTCATGCCAGCGAGGGGGGGGGGCTGGTGTTGCTGGCTGGTGTGCAGAGCAATCAGTTTCCCAGGGCGGCTGACATTGCCAGTGAATTTCGCGCCGCGGGCATTCCGGTGGCAATCGGCGGATTTCACGTCAGCGGCTGCCTGTCGATGCTCGCGGAGCAGCCCCCCGAGATCAAAGCGGTGCAGGCGTTGGGGGTCACGCTGTTTGCCGGCGAAGCGGAAGGACGGCTGGAAGGACTGCTGCACGACGCGCTCCACGGTCAGCTCCAGCCGGTCTACAATTTTCTGCTCGATCTGCCAGCTCTGGAGGGGCAGGTCATGCCCTATCTTCCTCCCGACATCGCCCGGCGGTCGTTCAACTTCACTGCCTTTGACATCGGTCGCGGCTGTCCGTTCCGTTGCAGCTTCTGCACGATCATCAACGTCCAGGGGCGGAAATCGCGGCATCGCGACGCTGACGACGTCGAGCGTCTGATCCGCAGTTACATCGCCCAGGGGGTCAATCGGTTCTTCATCACCGACGACA
Source organism: Planctomycetales bacterium (assembly GCA_046152955.1). GTDB lineage: Bacteria > Planctomycetota > Planctomycetia > Planctomycetales > Planctomycetaceae > SIAF01. The sequence continues at coordinate 39,069 of JBJXGA010000241.1, forward strand.
ATATGGCCCGCAACAAGAACTGGGAATCGATTTTCGACCGCCTGATCGAACTGCGGGAAAAGGAGAACATCCGCCTGAAGATCTTCATCCAGGTGGATACGATGTGCCACAAGATTCCCAATTTCATTGAAAAAGCGACTCGCGCCGGCTGCAAACGGGTGTTCATCGGGATGGAAAGCGTCAGTCCGGAAAACCTCGCCGCAGCCAAGAAGTTCCAGAACCGCATCTCGGAATACCGGATCATGCTGCAGAAATGGCGTGACCACGGGGCGCTGACGCATGCGGGGTACATCCTCGGCTTTCCGGCGGACACCCCGCAATCGATCGAGCGGGACATCCGCGTGCTGCAAGAGGAACTGCCGATCGACATCGTGGAGTTTTTCATCCTGACGCCACTCCCCGGATCGGAGGATCACAAGGTTCTGGCCGAACAGGGAACCGCCATGGATTCGGACATGAACCGCTACGACACGGAGCACGTCACGACCGCCCATGCGCGGATGACCAATGAGGAATGGCTGGCCGCCTACGATCGAGCGTGGCATCTATACTACAGCCCTGAACATGTCGAGCGGATGATGCGTCGGGCCGAGGTCTCCGGGTTGGGGGCTCGCAAGATCAAAGGGGCGGTGATGCTGTATTACGGCAGTTACCTCTCCGAAAAACTGCATCCGCTGCAATGCGGGGTGCTGCGCCGCAAAGTCCGCACTACCCGCCGTCCGACGTTTCCCAGGGAAAATCCGCTGCTGTTTTATCCGCGGCGGCTCTGGGAAATCGCCTCCACCGCTGTCAAAACCGGTTTGTATTATCTGTTGCTCGAACGACTGCGGCGGAAAGTCGAGACCGACCCCCAGGCGCAAGCCTACACCGACCTGTCGCTGACGGCGGTCGTGGAACCGCCCCCCCTGCCGGTCCTCTCTTGTGTCGCGCCCGAAGTGCCACTGGAGGTCGTCCCCCTGAATCCCCGGTTGGCGCCCCTCGTCGCGGTCAATTCCACGCCGGTCCGACGGGTGGCTTGAAACTGGCTGGGGATCTGCCGCTTCCCCTGGCGGTCGGCTCGATCATCACCGCAATCTTGCGGATCAACAATCGGCGATCAGACCGGTCATCGTCTGGATTTCGACCCCGCCCCGTTCATCGACGCGGCAGCGCCCCGTGCCGTCGATTCGGAAGCCACGCGCACCCTCACCTCCTCGAGCCCCCAGCGCGAAACAGTTGAATTCCACAAGCAATCCGGCGCCGTCGTGCCGGTAACTCTGCACCTTGATGTCCTGCATTTCGATCTCGACCGCCCCTGTCGCCGTGAGGAGGTCGCGAAAGCCGGGGGCAGCTTCGATCGCCGCGCGGTTGTCGTAGAGCAACTCCTCCAGCCGTTGATGCGCGCTGCGTTGTGACAGGGCGGGAAGCATGGCCAGCATGGCGCTGGCGGTCGGATTGGCGACCCCTTGCGAGAGGGCCTGGCCGGCGGGAACCATCCGGCGGGCGCCGCACGTCCCACACTGCACGACGCGTTCCACTCCCCCCGCAACGATCGGATCTCCGGCGGCGACACCCTCGGCAGCAGAAGTCCCTCCGGCGGACTCCACAGCCGATGACTGGTGCGGGGTGTCTGTCTGGCAACTGGGGCAAGCGAGAATCACGGTCGTCATGCGATGTTCCACAAGTTTCTGACTGCTGCGCGGCGCGCCGTCACAGGGCGCTGTTTACGGCGGAGGGAGCAGCGTCCCCGATCGTCGTCCGCGAATGCGATTGTACACGAAGTCCCCTCGTTCCGCCCATGCCGACCTCGGACCGGTCCCGGCCGGATGCCGGAATCAGCCGCGGCCGCTGATTTGCACCCAGTTGGGATCGCAATCCTTTCGGAATTCTGCTACCATCCATAACCGGGTCGTTTGGAAAGGTTTCGAATTCACTTACGGGAGTCCATTTGTGCCACAGGGAAAGATTAAGAAAATTGTCGTTGGAAAGGGTTTCGGTTTTATTGCGGCGGATCAGGGAGACCTGTTCTTTCACCACTCTGAGGTGAAGACCGGGACGTTTGATCAATTGCAGGAGGGGGACGTGGTGGAGTTTACGGTCGGCTCGGGCAAAAAGGGCCCTTGCGCCACGGATGTGCGGCGGGTGTCGTAGTCTCGGGAGTTCGACCCGGGCGATGCCGAGGTTCTCCGCGCCCGACGGCGCGGCAGTTTTTAAGGTGACCTGATGGTGAAAAAAACAACTGGAAATGTTGATCGGTCCGATCCCAAACAAAACAAAAGCCTTGCCATTCGCATGGTGTTGATGAAAATGCCCCAGGCGAAGGCTTCCGCCGTTGCCGCGGCGGTGAAAAAGGAATTTGGACACACCGTCCATCAGAACATGGTGTATGTGGTGAAAACCAAAGGCAACATGCGCGCTGATGGCCGGCCCCGCCGACGCAAGTCGGATCCTCGCGACAGCCCCATGACCACCGCCGCGTCCTGGGTCGAGGCCATCCGCATCGCCCGCTCGCTGCTGCAAGCGACCGGTAGCGTCCCCAACGCCACGGCGCTGTTGAAAGCCCTGGATGGCTAGCCGGCGTTGTCCGGCCAGCCTGCCAGAGGGGGCTCGCGGCGAGTCCCTGCCCCTTGTTTCTCGTCCGCGCCAGTCCCGTTCCCGTTCCCGTCACAGAAAGAGACCATGCTGTCGATTCATGCCACTGCCAGTTCGTTGTTTCCCCTTCCCACGGACGAATTCCTCGAGCGCGGGACGGTGAGCATGTCCGTCGACGAAGAGGAGGAGGAAGGGGACTTCGAAGACGAGGAAGAGGACGACGACGACGACGAGGAATTCGACGACGAAGAGGATGAAGAATTCGACGACGAAGACGACGACCTCGACGACGACGATGATCTCGATGACGACGACGAGGACGAAGACCTCGACGAGGAAGACGACGAGGAGTTTTAGTCCCCGTTGCCGGGCCGGCGGCGCGGACGTTTTTCGCTGCGACTCCAATCGACCCCAGGCGACAGGGAACCTGGCATCAGTCACCGGGGCCGTATGCATCACGACGTCTGGCTGCCGCTAGACTTTGTGTGAACCTGGCGATCGATTGCCGCTCTGTTCCATCAAGTCGTCCGTCGTCTCCGCGCGCGCCTGGAGCCTACCGCAGCGGCCGGCACCGATTCACCGCGACCCTCCCGCATCTGGCGAGCGTGGCGGAACGGCGGTATAGTGGATGGATCGCGCGACCAACCCCACCCGGTCCGGTGGCGCCGATCAGCAACCCCCCGGCCGGATGGCGAAACAGGCAGACGCACAGGACTTAAAATCCTGTATCCCGTAAGGGGTGTGCGGGTTCGATTCCCGCTCCGGCCACTTATCTCCCAATGACTTGCATTGGTCATTGCCCTCGAACCATGCGTAACTCCATGCCGCGTGGAGCCGCGAGCGGGAAATCTCAGGACTGGCCACAAACTGACCGACCCTGGCATGCAGGAGCATCCAAAATGAACGACGAAACGCACAAGTGCGACCGGCCGACGCCCCCCGCTCGACCGGTTTGCCCCGTTTGCCGCGGGGAACTGATCGAAATCCGCGCCAAGCTGGTCTGTTCCCGCTGCCACACGATCTGCGAAACGTGTTGCGAAGGGGGACGCGGCTGACGGGGATCGTCACGGCCTCGGATTGGTCCAGGGCATTGGAGAGCGGCACTTTTGTTGCCGGATCTGTTTTCGGAATGTTCGGCCCAGTTGCCATCGGAGAGATGAAATGATTCATGATCTGCACACTTTCACGCTGCACGGCATCTGGTCGGAGTTGGATCCCGAACTCAAACTGTTTCACACGGTGTTCGTCCCGACGCAGGATATTACGGCCACCGTCGGTCTGAGCCTGCTGACGTTTGGAGCGAAGCAAATCGGGGATCGGCGGGAGATGGGTTGGGCTGGGGGTGTGATCAAAAAAGGAGCGTTCGCCGACTCGCAGAATCGCGCCCAAAACATTTCGGTGGGGTCTGACTGGAATCGAAATGGGTTGCGTATCAATCGTTGCGTGTTCGTGACGTACCAGCTTTCGGTGGCGTTTGGTGAAGCAGTGGCCCAATGCAATCTATTTTTTCACGAACCATCGGCAGTGCGGGCCGTTAAGCCTCCCGCAACGCGGCACGCGATCCTGTACGACAAAAAATCGAAGGCAGCCGTCAGCGTGCATTCGCTGACGACGTTTCAGGGCGCCCGCGTGGTCTCCGACCGCCTGCTGACGCGAGAAATACGCAAATGCGGGGCGGTCGATCTGAATCGCCCGGAGCGCTCGCTGGGAGTCCACTTCCACGAGTCGGGAGACTTTCACTTCTCACAGGGCCTGCGCGTGGACGTCCGATCCGGCAAGCTCGTGGCCTCCCGTCCCGTGGATCCGGGACGCGCAGTGTGAGGCCCGCGGCAGAAAAATACGTCAAGGCCCCACCTGGAAGTCAAGAATTGTGGTTTCTCCGTCTTCGACGGTCGACCATGAAATTCTGTCATTGTCTGACGGACTTTCATGGTGTATGATGTAGGCGATGATTGACCGTACAACCGACATTTGCGCAATTCGGACGGCGCTGAAACGCAGCCGGGTCGTGGCGCTGCTGGGACCGCGACAGTGCGGCAAGACGACGCTGGCGCGGCAGTTCGTCCCGGTCGATTCCCTCAATTACTTCGACCTGGAAGACGCGCCGAGCCTGGCCCGATTGAGCGAACCCGATACGGCGCTGCGCCCTTTGAGGGGACTGGTGGTGATCGACGAGATCCAGCACCGCCCGGACTTGTTCCCGCTGTTGCGCGTGTTGGCCGATCGGCGGCCGCTTCCGGCTCGGTTTCTGATTTTGGGGAGCGCCGCTCCCGCGCTGCTCCGACAGTCGTCCGAGACCCTCGCTGGCAGACTGGAAACCGTCTACCTCGAAGGATTTCGCCTGCAAGTTCTGGGGGCCAATGCGCTCGATCGGCACTGGATGCGGGGAGGATTCCCACTGGCGTACACGGCGCGGCGCGAGGTCGATTCGTTCGCCTGGCGGCGGCAGTTCCTGCGGACGTTTGTGGAGCGCGATTTGCCGCAGTTGGGAAGGGTGCAATCCCATTCTGCGGTCGCATTTTTCGCGGAAAAACGCGGCTTATGCCGAGGTCGTCGAGGCGCGTTCAGGTTTTGATCGCATGTCTTGTGGTGTCCAATGCCAGGTTGTTCCAACGTCG
>JBJXGA010000243.1:0-22962 GCA_046152955.1 Planctomycetales bacterium
CGAAAGTGAAACAAGACAAATCAACACGCGGTCTAAATCTCACACCCCACCGCCTCGCGGACGGCTCGCGGTACGCCCGCGCGTGACCGCAAAAACCACAAAACCCTCGCTTATTTGAGGCCTAGTAACGCTTCACAATTGGAAATGTTGCGATCCACGCTCGCCGGCCTCATCAAATTGTCCTGCATTGCATTTTATCAATAAAGGACATATATTTGCATGGAGCCGCCAACAAGAGGGCTGGGGCATGGCCTACACATTGCTGTTGCCGGAGCGACTAAAAAAAGCGCGCTGGAAGGTGAAAATTCGGGATAAGGAAACCCGCGAACCGCCGCATGTCACGTTTCTTCGCGGAACCGACGCCTGGCGCGTCGACTTGCGAACGGGGGCATTCAAGGACATCTCACCCGACCCAGCGGAAGTTCCCAAGGAATTATTCGAATTCGTAATGGTGGAGGCAAACTGGCTGCAACTCTGCCAGGAATGGGATCGAATGTATCCGGACAATCCAGTGGCAGGCGACCCGAACGAAGAGACCTAACGAGGAGTTGTAACATGGTCGCGAAAGGGGAGTTTCCGAAAACGTCAATGATTCTGCTGGACCGACGTCCGAAGCGGGCGGCGGCGTTTGCCGTCTTGAGACCACGGGTGGTAAGTTCGCTGGCTGACCTGGGTGACACCATTGCGCATGCTTCCAGGGACTCCCTGTGGGTGAGCTACTCCAAAGAACTGACTGCGGCGCTCCTGAAACCTACAACGTCAACTCCTGCCACGCTGGGCTTGGGCCTGTTCATTCACACCCTCGACCTGAAATCGATTCCCCTGCTGTCGGCGCGATTTCGACGCATCGCCTTCCAGGTGGATGGCAACGTCATTCCCCCCGAGGAACTTGCCGCGGTCTTGGAGGCCGAGAATCGCAGGAACCTGTTTATTGGCGGGTACGTGGACAAAGCGACGTCCACAATCACGTTTTGGCGAGGAACTCTGGAATCATTGACGGTTCCCTTTTCCGCCTTTGAGCGATCGGGCAGGGGAGCGCGGCCCGACTTCGATGCATTTTCGGTGATCGATTGTGGGCAGACGGTACAACTCGGAACCTACGAAGCAGCCGTCGATGCCATTTTATACGAGTCCGATCCCGAGTTTCGACGAGCAATCTCCAAGCGACGACAGCAGGAGGAGCGGTCCTTCGGCGCCGCACTGCGTCGGCTCCGCAAGCAACGCGGCCTGCACCAGGAGGACTTCGAGCCCGACATCGCGGCAAAAACCGTCGCCCGAATTGAACAAGGAAAAGTGACTCGCATCCAGGGAGCGACTCTGGCCGCCCTCGCCAGGCGCCTGGCTGTTAGGCCAGAAGAGATTGCGACCTACTGAGAGCGGGCCGATCGTTTGGTCAGGCTCGATGGATCAGTCTTGAGTCCTCAGGTCTCAGGACTCAAACCCCGCAACAACCTCCTGGAGGGCTCCGGCTTTTCAAACTCTATGGCATCACCCCGGACGCATCGATATACTTGGATCGTTGGCTGGTGGATGCCTCGGCTGTTCTTTTGGCGGGCATTTCGAGAATGATGCAAAGGTCTTGGTGGGTTTGCCTTGCCGTGATCGGCTGCATCCCCTTCGCGATGGCGGAGGGGGGGGATTCGAGCGCGCCCGAAACGATCGTTCGGCTTTCGGTCGAGCCTGCCGAACTTCGACTCCATTCCGCGAGCCGAGCCCAGCAGTTGCTGGTGACCGGCCAGCGGTCCGATGGACTTCCGGTCGATTTGACTCGGGCGGCTCAATTCAAGTTGGATCGTCCCGAGATCGCCCGGATCGACGGAACGCGGCTGTTTGGCGTGCAGGACGGAACATCAACCCTGACAATCGAAGTGGCGGGACTCTCCCTGGACGTTCCCATCGAGATCCATGGATTCGAGCGCTACCCCCCGGTACACTTTGCGGGGGATGTCGTGCCGATTCTCTCGAAGTTGGGATGCAATAGTGGCGGCTGCCACGGTCGCGCCAGCGGACAGAATGGCTTCAAACTTTCCGTTTTCGGATTTGATCCGGCCGGAGACTATGAGGCCATCGTCAAGCAGGCCCGCGGCCGGCGCGTGTTTGCGGCCAGCCCCAACGGCAGCCTGATTCTCACCAAACCCTCCGGCGGTGTTCCGCATGGTGGAGGGGTACGTCTGGCCAAAGACTCGCTGGACTACGAACTGCTGTCGCAGTGGCTCGACCAGGGGATGCCGATCGGTCAGAACGATGCGCCCCGATTGACCGGCCTGATGGTGACTCCGCAGGAGCGGGAGATTCGCCCCGGCGGCGAGCAGCAGATCGTGGCGACGGCTCTCTATTCTGATGGAAGCCGGCGCGATGTATCTTCCGCAGCCTTCTATTCCACGAATGCCCCGCACGTCGCGGAAGTCGATCCGCGTGGGCTGATCCGTTGCGGCCAGATTCCTGGTGAAGCGGCGATCACCGTGAATTACATGGGACAGGTCGCTGCCGTGGAGGTCCGGCTGCCGCGCGAAGGGGGCCCGTCTCCCTATCCCGTGCTGCCGATTCACAACGAGATCGATCGGTTGGTCTGGTCGAAGCTGGAAAAGATGGGACTGCTCCCGTCAGAGGAAACTGACGACGCGACGTTTTTGCGGCGCTCGACGCTCGACTGTCTGGGGACGTTGCCGACGGTCTCCGAAGTTCGATCGTTTCTGTCCGACCCATCCCCCGACAAGCGCGCCCGCTGGATCGACCAGTTGTTGTCGCGAGAAGAATACGCCGACTACTGGTCGCTGAAATGGGCCGATATCCTCCTGGTGGATCGCGAAAAGCTGGGGGACCGAGGAGCGTTCGAATTGCATCGCTGGCTGCGCGGGCAGTTTGCCGTCAATCGTCCCTACAACGAATGGGTGCATGAACTGCTGACGGCGGCTGGCGACTCGTCGAAGTCCGGTCCGGTCAACTTCTACCGCGCGTCGGACACCCCCGACGCCCTGGCGCGGACCGTCAGCCAGGCCTTTCTGGGAGTCCGGTTGGAATGCGCCCAGTGCCACCATCATCCATTCGAGCGCTGGTCGCAAGAGGATTATTACGGCCTGGCGGGATTCTTCCACGGAATGGAACTGAAGCCCCTGGCTAAGGATCGCGTCCTGGTGTTTCACGCCGGCTACCGCGAGATGCCGATCCCCATGACCGAACAGAAAGTGTCGGCCCGCGCCCTGGATCGTCCAGTGTCCGAACGGCTGACGCGCGGTGACCCGCGAGTCGTCCTGGCAGATTGGTTGACCGCGCCGGACAATCCGTGGTTCGCTCGACTGGCGGTCAATCGAATCTGGAAGCACTATCTGGGGCGCGGTCTGGTGGAGGCCGAGGACGATCTCCGTTCGACCAACCCTCCCACCAACGGGCCGCTCCTGGATTATCTCGCGCAGCGGCTGGTGGAATCGAAGTTCGATCTGAAGGAATTGATGCGGCTGGTGATGAACAGCCGCGCGTACCAGCTTGCCAGCGAGGCAACCCCGCAGAATCGAGATGACGAGCAAAATTTTTCGCATTACGCCGTCAAGCGGCTTCCCGCCGAAGCGTTGCTGGACGGGATCAGCGCCGTGACGGGTGTCCCCGAGCCATTCCCAGGGCGTCCCCTGGGGACGCGGGCCATTGCGCTGTGGGACAATCGGCTCCCGTCGTATTTTTTGGAAATTTTCGGTCGCCCCGAACGGACGACTCCCTGCGAATGCGGTCGCTCAAGCGACCCGACAATGGCCCAGGCGCTGCACCTCATGAATGCACCGGAGGTCGAGTTCAAGGTCAGCCATCCCGCAGGGCGCGTCGCCCGACTGCTGGAGGCCGGGGCAACCCAGGAGCAGATTGTCGAAGAGCTTTGCCTGGCGGCAATCGGACGATATCCTGACGCCAGGCACAAAGCGACCGCGCGCGAGTTGTTTGCCTCATCCCCTGCCCGTGAGGCGGCCGAGGATTTTCTGTGGACGCTGCTCAATTCCTATGAATTTCTGTTCATCAAATAGGATCCCGCCGCATGTTGCCGAATTTTTGTGACGGAATTGATCGTCGAGGGTTTTTAAAGGTCGGTTCGCTGGCCGGATTGAGCCTGGCGGAAATCCTCCGCCTGCAACACGCGCAGGGGGGTGAATCGGTGCCCCCCCTCGTCAAATCCGGCAAAGACATCAACTGCATCTTCATCTTCATTATCGGGGGGATGGCTCACCACGATTTGTGGGATACAAAACCCCACGCCCCGGCGGAAATTCGCGGTGATTTTGAACCGATCAGCACCGTCGTCCCCGGCCTCCAGGTTTCCAATATCCTGCCGCACGTGGCTGGCGTCACCGACAAACTGGCGATCCTTCGCGGATTGACCCACTCCGACCCCGATCACACCGCCGGGTATCACGTGATGATGACCGGCGTCCATCCCGGCACGGGGGGGAATTTCAATCGCAACAAGCAGGACAACAACGTCCATCCCAGCCTGGGTTCGATGGTAGCGAAGGTCGGAGGAGGAAACGGTTCGCTCCCCCCTTACATTTCGGTCCCCAATTTTCTCAATAGCGGTGGTCCGGCGTTTTTGGGAGCCAGTTACGCCCCGTTCGTCATTGAATCCGACCCCGCTTCTCCCGAGTTTTCGGTCCGGGACATCGTGCTTCCCGAAGGGGTCGCCAGCGATCGGAGCGTCCGGCGGCAACGCGCCCTGCGCGAGGTGAACCGGCTGGAACAGGAGGCCGAACGGATCAGCAAGAATCTTCAGGCCGCCGACGTCTTCCAGGAAAAGGCGTTCAACCTCATGACGTCGCAGCGAGCCAAGGAAGCGTTCGATATTTCCCGAGAGAGCGAAGCGACTCGCGCCTCCTACGGCATGACGAGCCTGGGGCAGTGCTGTCTCCTGGGACGCCGCCTCGTTGAAGCCGGATGCCGATTTGTCTCGATCGAGAATGGCCACTGGGACACGCATCGCAAAAACACGATGAGCCTTCGGGATCTTTTGGTCCCCAGTCTCGACCAGGGGCTTGCCGCGCTCCTGACCGACTTGCAACAGCGCGGCATGCTCGATTCCACGCTGGTCGTCGTCACCACCGAATTTGGACGGACTCCCCGCATCAACCAGATGGCGGGACGCGACCATTGGCCGCAGGCGTTTTCGATCGTGATGGCCGGTGCCGGACTGCATTGCGGCCAGGCGATTGGAGCGACCGATTCGCAGGGAGCGTATGTCGTCGACCGTCCGGTCACTCCCGCCGACATGGCGGCCACGGTCCTCAAAGTCCTGGGGATCGATCCCGACATCGTCGTTCAAACCCCGGTGGGCCGCCCGGTCCAACTGGCCAACGGGGGCAAGCCGGTGTCCGAGTTGTTCGCTTAAACTCCTCCGACTTTGAATCCGATGACCAGACTCCCGGACCTTGATCGCCAGTCGCCTTTCACTCGCGGCCAACCCGTCTGGCGCCAGGCACGCGACTTGTGCCTGAGACCAATTCTCGCATTGCTGGGGCTGACGGTCACAGTCGCACCTGCGTTTGGCCAGCAGGTTCCCACGGAACCGACCAGCACGCATCTTTTTCCCGCCGGAGGAAAACGCGGCACGGTCGTGCCGGTTCGCGTCGGGGGAGAGTTTTTGCCTCCCTACACCCGGTTTCGTCTGATGGGCGACGGCGTCACCGCCCCTTCCGAATTGATTGAGCGGGCCCAACCCCGCTATGAACCCTCCCCCCGCCGTAAACCGGGTGGGACTCCCATCACATATCCCCGTGAATGGAAATCCGAAATTTCCATCGCGTCCGACGCGCCCTTGGGCCAGAAGTTGTGGCGCGTGTCGTCCGCACGGGGAGGCGCCGGAGGGAGGCCCTTCATCGTCGGCGATTTGCCGGAATTCATCGAAACGGAATCGAACTCGACTCCCGACCAGGCCGAGCGCGTCACTCTTCCGGTGACACTCAATGGTCAAATCGCCGGGGAGCGCGATTTGGACTACTTCACGTTTCAGGCGCGATTGGGAGAGGTGGTGACGGTGGATGTGGCCGCCGCGCGCCTTGGTTCTCCGCTCGATCCCGTCGTGGAGGTCCAGGATGCCGCCGGTCGCCCGCTTGCCCCCCAGGAACTGCGCCTGGGAAGCGATCCCGTCCTGGCGCTCCGCATTCCCGCCACCGGAGAGTATCGAATCCTGATTTCGAATCTCAATTTCCGGGGGGGACCGCAGTACGTTTACCGCATCACCCTCTCCAGCGCCCCGTACGTTCCGTTTGCCTTTCCCCCCGGAGGAGTGGCGGGGTCATCAGCTCCGGTCGAACTGTGGGCTCTGACCGGCGCGGTCGGGATGGAGTCGCTGCCGGCCGCCGTCACGTTCCCTGCCGGACCGCCGACCGAGTTTATGTTCAACGGCACGGTCGCACTCGCCAATTCCCTGATCCTGGAATCCACTGATCTTCCCGTCGCTCTGGAAAGCGAACCCAACGATGTCCGTGAATCGGCGACTTTCGTTGCCACCTCGGCCGTGGTCTATGGGCGTTTGAGCCACAGCGACGAGGAAGACTGGTATGCCTTTGACGCCAGCCAGGATCAGTCGCTCACGATCGAATGCCGCGCCATCCCGCCCGGTTCCGGTTCGCTGCCGCTGCTGGTTCTGGCAGACGCACAGGGGGCGCCACTGGCCCGCGCCAGTACGGTGGAACTGCTGCCGCGCCCGTGTCGCGTGGAGTGGCGAGCCCCGGCAGCGGGTCGGTATCTGGTGCATGTTCGCGACGTGCGACAGGGAGGGGGGGAGAGTCCGTACCGGCTGTCGATCCGCTCCAGCCGCCCGGATTTTACGATGTCTGCCGCCGCCGACATCGTCAATGTGGTCCAGGGAGCGCGGGGGGAGATCGATCTGAAGATCGATCGGCAAGGGGGATTGACCGGAGCGATCGATCTGACGGTTGAAGGGCTGCCGGAAGGAGTTCGCTTTGAACCGGCCCAAATTCCAGCCGGTGTCGAGGCCTTCAAGCTGGCGTTGATCGCCAGCGACGACACCCGCCCTGGCGATGCGCTGCTGACGGTCCGCGGGTCGAGCAAGGTGGGAGAGGAAACGATCTCCCGCCAGGCGGTTGCGGCGCATTTGGGGCGCGACCTGGAAGGGGTTTCGCTCGGCGCGCCGCATGTGGACCAGATCCAGCTCACCGTCCGCCACAAGCAGGTCTTTCGATTGTATTGCAACGAGGCCTATCAGTACGCGCACCGGGGGACGATCTATCCCTACCTGATGGAAGTGGAACGAATGAATGGGTTTGACGGTCCGATCCACCTGGAGATTGGCGACCGTCAGATCATGGACCTGGATGGAGTCGAAATCGTCAATTCGATGTTCCCCGCGGGGGAGTCGAAACTGATGCTCCCCCTGTTCATGCCGGAATCGATGCACATCAACATCCAGCCGCACTCCAACATTTATGCCCAGGGCTATGCGATCTTCCAGGACAAATGGGGACAGCGGCAAGCCATGTTGCAGGTTTCGGAAATGCGATGCATGATCCGACCGCTTCCCACCGTGGCAAAACTCCGCGTGAAGGAAAAGTCCTTAGTGCTCGCTCCTGGCGAATCACGGACCTGCACGGTCCAGGTTGACCGGACCAGCAATTTTTCCGGCCCCTTGCACATTGAATTGTTCGAACCGGTCCCAGGCCTGCGCGTCGAACCGGTCGTCATCCCTGCCGAACAAACGGCCTCCGTCGTGACGGTCACGGCGGAGGCCGGCGCCGTGTTCCCCCGCGGCACGCGCCTCAAACTCCGTGGCACAGGCGACCTGCCGGGGGGAGTCAAGGTGGTCAGCGAAGCGGCATTGCTCGTGACCAGCGATTGAGCAGGATTCGATCGTGTTGGTCGGCCCGCGCTACTTACCTGCGGCAGGCTGCGCGGTCGGCAGGGGAGCCTTTTGGATTCCCTGGGGAGTCAGCCGACTGGCGCCATAGGCGCCTCCCTCCGCCTGGCGCGCCACATACTGCGGCAATTTGACGTTGGAGAAAAAGCCCAGGTTCGGACGCTGGTACGGCGCCAGCGCGTCCTGTACCGATTGCCCTTCCTTCATTTGCAGCATGTGCGGAGCGCCGCTGACAGAGACTGTCTCCCACAGAACTTTGTTGTCTTCGAACAGCCGCAGTTTGCTGATTTGCTCCGTGACGTTCGCCTTTTCTCCGCCACTGAACCGGCCGAACGAGCGGTATTCAATCTCCGAGGTCTTGCCGGTTTCCGTAGTGGCATACAGCACCAGCCGGCTCTGCGGCACAACGCCAATTCCCAGGTCTTTCAATTGCGCCGTGAGATCCTGCACGATCTTTTGTTGCTCCGCCGGTGTTCCCTGAGCCGCAATGTTGAGGCTCACCTCTGCGCCCGGCTTGAGTGCCAGAAGCTGATCGGGATCCAGTCCGGTGGCGACTTTTTTCGCTTCGTCATGCGGCAAAGCGGCGCGGAACAATCCGCGTTCCTTGCGGTCCGGGCTCGTCAGGGCGAACCACAATGCCCCACCCATTTCGCCATACGCCTTTCCCAGCCCCGCAACCGCATCGTGCGAGTAATGCCACAGCACGATCCGCCGTTCCAGGTCCACCAGGTTTTGTCCCCCCAGCAGGAGGTAGCCCTCGGACATCCAGTCCAATTCGGTCGCATGCATGCCACTCGAGAAATAGATATCCCGGTACAAATCCCCTTTGTCCAGATTCCACACCTGAAGCCGTTGCACCGACAGGGCGGCCAACTGCGTCCCCTGCGGGTTGAAGGAGATGGCCGAAATGGTCCCGGGATCACCTGGCAATTTCCCCAGCGTCTTGCCGGTCAGGGGATTGATGAGGTAAATGCCCGACTGGACCGGAACCGCCAGATACTTGCGATTGGCGCTCAAAGCGGGAACTCCCCCAGTGGCGAGTTCCAGTTTGAATTTCGGACGCGCCTTGGGCACATCCCAAATCACCATCCGGCTGGGAAAAGAAACTGTGACCACATGGTCGTCATCAATGAACTTGGCGTAACCGGGCTCCGACTTGTGAAAATTGTCCGGATCGACCGGATTCCAACCGCGGCGCCGCCGGAGCCCCTGGTCCGAGAATTCCCAGACACTCAGTTCCGGAGGCTTCTCCTGCCCGCGGCGAACATGAAAATCAGAACGGGCCAAGATCCGCCGACCCGAGGGAGAGACATCAGTCGGCTTGAGCGGCGCAGACAAGCGTTGTGGCGCCCCCGCCTTGCCATCGATCAAGTCGGCGCGCTGGACGCGCACGGCGACTTCCTGCCCCGGTTGACCATCGATCGTCACCACGCACGCCGCACCATGCGCACGATCAAACAGGACGGAGTCCACCCCATCGAAAAAGCCAAGTTCCGCTCCTTTCCCTTTTCCCTTCAACGCTGAAAACAACATCAGCGGCTTGGAGAGCAGCGGTTTGTCGAGGACCGGCGCCGCATCCGGCGCCAGCGACCATCCATCCGGTTCGCTGACAGTCAGCGGTTCGGCACTCCCCCACTGGACCTCGGAGACCAATTCGGCATCGTCCCCTCCAGAGATCTCTTCATTTCCGGCGTCCCCGGAGTCACCGTCCGAGTCTGTCGCCTCGAACGGGTTTTCCTCCTTGGGTTCAAACGGGTTTTCGTCCGCCTCTTCGGCCAACTGCCGGGCGACCTTCTGGTCTTCTTCCTTGAGTTTGTCGATGGCGAGCGTGACTTTGCGACCATCTTCGCGTTGCAGCGTCACCTGATCGTCCGCCAGGGAGATGAATTTGGCTTTGACGCTGAATTTCCCGGAGCGATCAGACCAGGTGCGAAACTTGCCGGCGGCTGTCTTGGCGCCGGCTGAGGGCTTGGACTTCGCTCCGTTCTTATCGCTCGGAGTCGCCGCGTCTTTGTCGCTCCCCTTCGCAGTCCCCTTGGCGGAATCTCCTTTCCCTTTGGCGGAGACCTTGTCGGGTGAAACGGTCTGCGTCATCTCCATCCCGTTGCGGGTGAATTTGACTTTGACGAATCCGTTGCTGAGGACTCCCTGGACTTCCCCCGGATAGGACTCGCCGGCCCATTTCACCTGGACCTTGTCCCCGACAGACAGACGTTTGGATTTGCCCCCCTCGGCGGCGAATAAGACCAGCGACAGTACGGTGATCGAGAGCAAGCCACTCAACAACACTTTCATGACGATCCTCCTGGCGAGAAGTCCGTACAAGCAGTTCTCCAACAATCAAGCCCCCGCGGGGAATTCCTGCGGCGGCAACCTGGTTTCGACAGATGTAGAGAATATCGACTCCCGTATGATGCCGAATTCGAGGAGTTTTGGCAATCGAAAAAGGGAGGGAAGAAGAAAGTGGATGGTAGAAAGTGGAGAGTGGATGGGTATGGGGTTCAGTTTGTTGCCCGCAGCCCGTGCGGATACAATCGGGGAATCAGCGACCAGTGCGAGATTTGGCAGGTCAGGGACAACGGATGAACGAAACTTGCGACTGGCGGCCGGCGGCGAGCCTGGAGACGCTGCGACTCAGGGGGCGGCTCCTAAGGGCGGTCAGACAGTTCTTTGACGCGTGCGGCTATTGGGAAGTCGATACTCCGCAGATCTCGCACGAACGGGTGATCGATGCCAATTTGGAGCCGTTCGTCGTCTCGTTCGAGGGGGACGGCGCGTCGCGAGCTGCCTCTCCGCTGTTCTTGCAGACCTCTCCTGAGTTTGCCATGAAGCGGCTCCTGGCGGCCGGCGCCGAGGCGATCTATCAGGTGGGGCATGTCTTTCGACCGAGGGAGCTGGGGCGATGGCATAATCCGGAATTCACCATGATTGAATGGTACCGGGTGGGAGATACGCATCTCGACCAGATGCAGGTCGTGGAAGACTTGGTGGTGGCGGTGCTCCAGGGTGCGGGCGTCCTTGAAAACCCCTTGCCGGATGCTTCTCTCAGGCTCGATCTGGCGTCGCTGACCCCGTTTGTGCGGACGACGTATCGCGACGCGTTTTTGCGGCATACCGGAGCCGATCTGGCCGTCGCAGACTCTGGCGAGTTGTCAGAATGGACGCACCGGCGCGGCATGATCCCGCCACCGGGGCTGCAGGCAGACGACCGGGACGGATGGCTCAATTGGCTGCTGGCGGAACTGGTGGAACCTCACCTGGGAAGAGACCGACCGGAGTTCGTTTGCGATTACCCTCCATCACAAGCGGCTCTGGCGCGGATTCGTCCGGGCGACCCGCCGGTTGCGGAACGATTCGAGTTGTACTGCCGGGGAATCGAGTTGTGTAACGGTTACCACGAATTGCCCAACGCGGAGGAACTCGCGGCACGGATTGGAGCGGAATCGGCGGCGCGCTCCAGGGAGGGACTCCCCCGATTGCCGTTGCCACAACGACTCCTCGCCGCCATGCAAGCCGGGCTCCCTGACTGCTCGGGAGTGGCGCTGGGGTTCGATCGACTGATGGCGATGGCCATCGGAGCCGACACGGTTCACGCGGTGTTGCCGTTTTCGTTTCCGAACTGCTGACGCGGAGGTTAGAAGTCGTCGCCGACCGCCTCGTTCCCGTCGCGCGTCATCAACGCCTGCAGAGTTGCCAGGTTGATCGACTTGCTGACTCCGCGAGACGAACCGTCCGCCATGGCGAACATCACCACGTCGTCGTGATGGCTGCCAAACCCAAAGATCAAAAAACCGCTCCCGCGCGGATCAGAATTCCCCGTGACAACGTCGATGATCCGCGAGCCCCCTGAGGGGAACGGCTGCACGACCCCGTTGCTGTCGACGGCACCCTGGAACCAATCCAAAGGAGGGCGCCCCTGGTCATTGGGAAAATTCCTGATGTCCGGGCTGGGAGTTCGGGCGCAACAACTCAATGCATCTCCCCAAAGCCCAAACTGCGTTTCGCCAAACAAGATGGTGGTGGTGGTGCCATCCTTAATCGAACGATCCGAAATGGCGCTGTTCATAAAAAACACGCCGTTGCTGTAATTTGTCCCCATGTTGCCGCGGTAGTTGGTATAGGCGATCGCCGCCCCCGACTGGTTCGCGCTGGGACAAACGTAAGGAGAAATGGTGGTTTGCAGCAGGGGGCCGTTGGGGGGGCCCCCTTTGGCCACGCGAAAATTGATCCCCACGGTGGTCGCGTCCATCTGCGAGAGCATCAGGGCATGCCAGCCCCATGACTCCGACACAGCCCACGATGTGGCGAGCGATGCGCCGCTGATGTCGACCAGCGAGCGGTCCCAGGCCTTGAACTTGATGTCCCCCGGATAGGTCGAAAACGGGGTGGCCACCGGCCCTTGAAACGGCGACCCGATCGGGGCAATCCAGCCCGAGGGGTAACTGCGAAAACTCGACAGGTAATTCGACGCCGCCAGGCCGATTTGCTTGATGTTGTTCAGGCACTGCGAGCGGCGCGCCGCCTCGCGGGCACGCTGCACGGCGGGAAGCAACAATGCGGCCAAAATGGCGATGATCGCCATCACCACCAGCAGTTCGATCAACGTGAAGGCGCGGCGCGACCAGGCAGGCCGCACGGGCGATGGGCGCACGACAGATCGGTGGGCAAAGGGAGATCTCATCGCAAACTCTCCGGCAGGCTGTTTGATGCGATCGGCATCAAAATCACTGGGCGCAAATGCTTCCGGCGGGAACGACCGCCAATCGATTGAGCGTACCCCAACGGGCGTCAGAAAGCAATTCTAATCCTGTAACTCCACCGTCCAATACGCGTCGTCCAAAAACTGCTTCCACGAGGCATACTTCAGGCTGGTCAATTGGTGCGCCAGCATCGGACTGCGGCGCGGCTTGACCGGGCGGCGGGTGAGCCGCATCCCCGCTTCCTGGGGGGTGCGTCCTCCCTTGCGGACATTGCACTTCAGGCAGGCGCAGACGATATTTTCCCAATTCGTCAACCCCCCTTGGCTGCGGGGTTTGACGTGGTCCAGGCTCAACTGGTGCGTGGGGAATTTGTGGTTGCAATACTGGCAACGGTTCTCGTCGCGCAGGAAGATATTCCGCCGGTTGAATTTGACGACGTTCTTAGGGAACAGGTCGTAGCGCAGCAGGCGGATGACCCGCGGCACCTGGATCTCGAAGTTGACCGCCCGAATCCAGTCCTCGTGCTCGCGCCGATCCTCCATCGCCGCTTTCCATTCGCTCACTTCACGCCAGCTTTGGAAGTCGTAGGAGACATAAGCGCCATTTTCGACGCTCACGACCTCGGCGAAATCCTTGCACAACAGGCAAAACGCCCGGCGGACCGACATCACCTGCACTGCCATGTACAGTCGATTTAAGACCAGTACGCTGGACTGCATTGCCGCACTTGGCCCCGCCACCATCTGTCACCATTCCTTTCCAGAAACAGGCCCGGAACAAGACAGGTCGAGATTCAAACGGGTTCACCGACAGCCTCCGCGGCCGGTGAACGGGCTTGCATCAGCTTGGAGTCAGAATTCTAACAGCCCCCTGTACGGATGACAATATTCCAGCGCAAGTCTTGAGGGAAGAACTGGTGAATTTTCCATGAAGTCCCTGCTGGCGGACACGCGCCTATTTATTCGCCAGGTACTTGTCGAACCAGTCGGCCAGCGTTTCCAGGTCTTTGTCCATTCCGGCCCAGCCATGCGCTGCCCCTGGTTTGACGACCAATTCGGCGGTGACCCCCACTTCTTTCAGTTTGGCGATGATCAATTCGGCTTGCTGAATCGGGACCAGTTTGTCGGCGTCGCCGTGGATGATCAGCGTGGGTGGATCGTCGGGAGAAACCTGGTACACCGGAGAAATCTGTTTGCCGATCTCGGCCCGCTTCGCCTCGTCCGTCACGGAGACAAAGGCATTGATGCTCTTATCCAGCTCCTTGAAGTCAAACGGCGCCTGAAAACCCGCCAGGACGCCGCGTCCCAAAGCATTCTCTCCCGCCTTGCCGTAATTCAGAAAGTCGGTTGGGGGAAAGAAGCAGGCCACCGCCTGAACGCGGCTGGAATGCCGGTCAACCGGATCTTTGGCATCGGCGATCCCCTTGTCTCCCGCCGTTCCCTGCATCAGCGATAAATGTCCCCCGGCTGAGCCGCCGTAGATCCCCAAACGCTCCGGGTCGATCTGGTAGTGATCCGCGCGCGACCGGATGAACCGCACGGCGCGATGCATGTCCCCCAGGATTTCCGGAATCGTGAACTTCGGCTGGCTGCCGTGAACAACCGCGAAGACGGTGTATCCCCGCTTGACGAATTCGGCGATGAATCCCTGATTGATCGCCTCATGGGCGGAAAACCAGCCGCCGCTGACGACAAAGATCAGCCCCGCTCCATTCGGCTTCGCGCGCGGCGTGAACACATCGAGGGTCAGCGCCGTGCCATACTTTCGTCCATAGACGACGTCTTCCTGTCGCGTGAACGGCAAACCGTCTTCCCCCCGCGCGCTTGCGGCACAGAGTCCCAACGCCAGAATCACCCCCAGTTTGCCGCAGCTCTGCCAGTTCATCGTGTACCTCGTGAAAAACTGAAGTCGGGAAACCACCGCATCGGACCGCAGCATACGGGGCAAACGCAGGACAAGCAACCCGCCGGTCGCCAGCGCCCCCGGTGCGGTCCCTTTGCCACCCCTTGGCAACCGGCTAAGATCAAAACCTGCCCCAGGGATCCCCTCTGCGGGCAGCCTGATGGTGATTCTGTGAAAGGAAGCCCCAATGCGTCGCATGGTGTCCGGGATGATCCCCCTGTTGCTGCTCGCTGCCCCCCTCTGTGCGGGAACTTCCAACAGCCTGCTGGATATTTCGAGCGACGGCAAATTGCTGGCGGCGGCCAACAGGGACAATGGAACCGTGAGCATCGTCGATCTGGCTGGCGGCGTCGTTGTACATGAAGTGCAGGTGGGCAAAAAACCCGAAGGGGTGACGTTCCTGGGAGGGACGCACGCGCTGGCGGCAACCGCTTATGGCGACGACAAAGTGGTGTTGATCGACGGCGATGCCGGAACGGTCCAGGGGAGCATCGATGTCTTCGACGAACCGTATGGGATTGTCGCCTCGCCGGACGGGGGGACTTTGTATGTCACGCTCGAATATCCAGGGCGGGTGGCGGAGATCGATGTGGCCGCCCGGCAGGTGAAGCGGCAACTCACGGCGGGGACCATGCCGCGCGGGATCGCCCTGGAGCCGGGAGGTCGGCGACTGTTCGTGTCGGAGTATCTGACGGGAGCGGTGCTGGCGCTCGACTTGGAATCCGGCGCGGTGGTCGATCGGTGGCAGGGGAGCGCCAGCGAGAATCTGGGACGCCAGGTGGCGCTGCATCCGATGCGTCCTAAAGCCTATGTCCCCCATATTCGCTCGCGCACCAACGTCAATCAGGGAGAAGGGTCGGTGGTTCCCTTCGTATCGGTGATCGATACCGATCCCGGCGAGGGGCGGCGGCGCAAACCGGTTCCGATGGACGCGTTCGTCAGCGTCTTCGCCGTGGCCAACCCATGGGAGACCGCGCTGTCGCCGGATGGCCGGCTGCTGTGCGCCGTGTTCGCGGGGACCGACGACATGTATGTCTGCCAGGTGCTGGATGACAATTACCGCGAGCTGGCCTTCAAGAAAGTGATCAACCTGGGACACAACCCCCGCGCCGTCCGCTTCACTCCCGATGGCAGCGCTTTTTACGTCTACAACACGCTGGATTTCCACGTCGTGGGCTACGACGCGCAGACGCTGAAGAAACAAAAGACGATCAAAGTCTGCGAGAATCCGCTGGGAGACGAAATCCTGCGGGGCAAGATCCTGTTCTACTCCGCCTTGCAGCCGATGGTCGGAAGGCGCTGGATTTCCTGCGCGAGCTGTCATCCGGATGGGGATGCTGACGGCCGCACCTGGCAAAACCCCGAAGGGCTGCGAAATACCACGGCCCTGTACGGCATGGCCTGGACGCACCCTATTCACTGGTCGGCGGATCGGGATGAGTCGCAGGATTTCGAATTTACGATCCGCGGCCAGTTGATGCAGGGGCAGGGGCTGATCAAAGGGCCGGTGCGCCCCGCGTTGGAAGAGCCAAACAAAGGGCTGTCGGCCGACCTGGACGCGCTGGCGGCGTACTCCAACATGCACAAAGTCCCCGCCAGTCCTCACGCGCGGCACGCACTCTCCGAGAGCGCGCGGCGCGGTAAGGAGCTGTTCCATTCCCCAGCAACGGGTTGTGCCACCTGCCACACCGGTCCGTATTATACAGATTCGACTGCGACGCGGCCGTTCAAACTGCACGACGTGGGAACGGGCGGTGACGATCCGGGAGAGAAGATGGGACCGGCCTACGACACGCCGACGCTGCTGGGAATCTACCGCACCGCTCCCTATCTCCATCACGGTCTGGCACGGACGCTGGAAGAGGTGCTAACGACGTACAATTCGGGAGACCGGCACGGGAAAACGAGTCAATTGGGTCAGCAGGAAGTCGCTGATCTGGCAGAATTCCTGCGGTCGCTCCCCTACGAAGATCCGGAGCCGCAGGCCAAAGAGGCGGGCCTTACCAAAATCGAACGTTGACGAATGAAACGCTGAACGACGAGAGTCACTTTTCAGGAGCGCAAGGCATGCAAAAAAGTCGCCGATGGAGGCCAGTCTGTGTGGGGATCCTGTCAGTCGCGGCCGGGTATCTGGCCACGGTGGTCGCTGAGGAGGAGGCCAAACCGAAGGTGACGGTCCAGATCGCGAGTTGGGAAGAAACGCAGAGACTGGTGGCTCACCAGAAGGGAAAGATCGTCGTTTTGGACGCCTGGTCCACCTCGTGTACCCCCTGCGTTAAGGAATTTCCCAACTTGGTCAAGCTGCACAAGCGGCACGCCGACAAAGGGGTGGTGTGCGTGTCGATGAGCTGCGACTACGCCGGGATCAAGAACAAGCCCCCCGAGTTTTACCAGGAGCGGGTGTTGAAGTTCCTGGAGAAACAACAGGCGACGTTTCTGAACATCCTGTCCAACGTCCCCAGCGACGACCTGTTCGAACAAATGCAGCTCAGTTCGATTCCCGCGGTTTATGTCTACGGATGGGATGGCAAACTGGTGAAGCGGTTCGACAACGAGGAGGCGCAAAGCGAAGAGGACAATTTCACCTATGAAGACATCACGAAACTGGTGGAAGACTTGCTGGCGAAGAAGCCGAAGTGACCGATCTCACTTGGCCATGAAATTCAGCGAGTAGGTCGCTGAACGCCGCGTGAGGGGATCTTCCACAATCAGTTGCAACACGTGCGGTCCCGGTCGCAGTTTGCTGGGGATCGTCGTTTTGTAAGCGCCGAAGAAGTCGCGGCGCTGGGTGCGGCAAGCGTCAATAGTTTCCGGTAGCTCGACCCGTTCAATCAACGTTCCCTGCGCCCCGTGGGCGTAGATTTCCAGCGTGGTCTTGAGGCGCGTGCGGCACGTTCCGTCAGGGAGCAGTTCACTCGGAAAATTGCCAATTTCCGCGTACAGCAGAACCTCCTGGCCGGGACTGAATTCGTCGCGCGGATATTTCTCCAGTTTGCCGAATCCGTCGATCTTGTGGCAGAAGCTCACATTCCGCAGCTCCAATTGGGCCTGTTGCTGCAAGGACTGCGCCGCTTTGTAAAACTGCGACACAGTCAGCGTCGCCCGTTCGGAGCCATCCGGAATTGAGTGGGCGTCGAAATAATTCGTGAGACCCCAAAACGCCTGCTGCCAAAACTCCTGGTCCGCAGGGTCGATTCCGGGAATTGCCAGAAGCGCCAACTCCTGCTGACCGGCAATCAGATGCAGCATTCGCAGCGCGACCTGTTTTTCCAGATACGCCTGACGCTCAAAATCGGTTTCCCCCGGAGGCAGATCGGCCAATTCTTCCTGAAGCTCATCGATCAGATCTGCCAAGTGCGGACTGGCTGCGAGCTGGTTGATCGCGGAATCCGTCGCGTGGGTTGGCAGCGCGCCGGCGCGGGGTGTGACGCGCTCTGATCGGCTTGCCGTACGCACAGTCCCCTGGAGGTTGACTCGTCTCGCGGTCGATTTTGGCGCTGTGTCTTCAGCCGTCATCTCGGAGCTGTCGGCCACGCTGCCCCCCTGTGCCGCGGCCCTGCGGGCTCGTGTCTGCCGGTCGGGGCTCAACTCGCCAATTTCTGCCTTCCCCCATAAGGGGGACTGGCCCGGCGCATGGTGGGCCTGCCTCAAGCTTTTTGGAGAAACCTGCCCGTCGCTACTCGCAGCCGGTTTGGCGTCATTCATCCCCCTTCGGACTGTGGTCGCATGCCCCCAGGCGTTGGTTGTCCCCAGGCCATTCGCTTGATGCAGCGCGCGCCGCGCGGAGGGAGAGGAGGGGAGGGCCTCCGCCCCTTGTTCCATGACACCGGTTGTTGGCGACGGGCCACCGGCCTGTTGGGAATGCGAATTCGGATTGGCCAACCGCTTTCTTCCGGCAGGAGAAAGGGGAGGCACTTCAACGATTGACGGATCTCGCGCTGGCGACCGACTGGAGTCGTCCGCCGCGGCCTGAGTCTGGCGTGATTCCAGATCTCGATCAGCGCGGGATCGATGCTTGCCGTCTATGGACTCCGGCTTCGAAAAGAAACGGATTTCATCCGCTTCCAGGGCCGTTCTCGCCGAACTTCCCGGCCGAATCGTGGTGCAGCCGACTCCCCACAGGAGCAGACCGAGTCCGGCAAAAAGTGTCCGACACCAGCGCCACATGGGCGATTCCAAGTCCATTGATGAGAGCGAGAGAATCCATTTCCCGAATCCGTGGAGACAGGGATTCAGACCGGAAAACGGGTCGGGAAAGTACCCCAATCGGCACTCTGCCGCAAGATCAGTCGCGATGCGATTGGACGCCAGTCCGGCTGCCCCAAAAATGATCATCGCATCAAAGATGATCTCAAAGATGATCACAAAGGTTATCAATTGATCATCTTTGACGCGAGCGTCGCAACTCGCGGCCAATCAACCAGTTGCGGATTCCACCTCACCAAAGATGATCAAGGATTTGGGAGCTGCCCGGTTTGGCCTGAAAAGGCTCCCCTTTTGGGGGCTACGCCGACGACCCACATCCAGTTCCGTATTCCTTGTCCCCATTACGAAAGGGCCGAACCTGGCGTCCCCTCTTCATTATCTTCGTAATTCGTGGTTCCATGAAGCGGCGGCACAAAAAAGGCCTCACGCGGAGACGCAAAGGTCGCAGAGAGGGAAGTGGCATGTGGCCTGATGGACTCGAAACAATACCCATTGGCAGCGATCGATACGGGATCATTCAGCCAACCACTGTCGGATTCTCTCTGCACCGAAATCCAGCAGAATCCTGTTATGGGGAGGAGTTTCTTCGCAGCCAACGCCTCACGCAGCGAGGCCAGGTGATGAGTGTACGAAAGAGAAAAGACAGGAAAATGGTGGACAGGAAGATTGAAGAAGGGGAATAATTTTCCTGTCCCCGATTTTCCTGTCCTTAACCTGACAGGTGATCCGGGTTTTGGTTGCGGCCCTTGGCCGCGCTGCGCGCTCCTGTTCAGTTTCGGTCGCCGGGAGGGCTTGGTAAAACGGGACAGAAGAATGGGCCATTTGTCCCATGCCCAAACACTGCCGGAAGTCCCTTCTTCGATCCTCACGCCAATGAACGCCTTGCCACCATCGGGACGACGCAAGTTACGAGCCGGGGTCGCGCGGGGGGTCATCACCCCTCCCGTCGGGATCCGGATGCTGGGGTATACGATTCAGGACGAGTGTTCGCGCTCCGTCCAAGAAGATTTGACGGCCACAGCCCTGGTGCTCACCGACGACGAGACCACGCTGGCGATCGTGGCCTGCGACATTCTGCATATCCAGGATCCACACTGCCTGCGCATCCGCGAACACATCGCCGCGCTGACGCCGATTCCCGCCGCGCACGTTCTGCTCAATTTCAGCCATACCCACCTGGGGCCGATGCTCCCTGGCTGGCAGCCGGAGGAGGGGGCTCAGGCCGTTCTGCAGACGCGGTATCTGGAATTCCTGACCGAAGCGCTGGCCGGAATCGTCAGCGCCGCGTATGACACTCTGGCGCCGGCGCGGATTGCCTCGGGGCGCGGGTCGGCTCCCCTGGGAATCAATCGCCGTGAGAAGCTCGCCGATGGGCGGGTGATCATCGGTGAAAATCCCAAGGGTGCGATTGATCGCACGGTCGATGTCATTCGGATCGACAATCTCGAGGGACGGTCACGGGCAATCTTGGCCTCGGCGGCCGCGCATACGATCGTCCTGGGACCGCGAACGACGATGCTCTCACCCGATTTTGTGGGACCGGCCCGGCGGATCGTTGAGCCGGCAACCGGCGCGCCGTTGCTGTTTCTGCAGGGGGCGGCGGGGAACATCAATCCCGCCTGCGGGATCGGCGCGGGAGGTCCGGAGCAGTTTGACGATCAGTCGCGTCTGGGAGCAATCCTGGGTGGAGAGGTGCTCAAGACGTGGGCGCAG
This sequence comes from Planctomycetales bacterium, assembly GCA_046152955.1. Classification (GTDB taxonomy): domain Bacteria; phylum Planctomycetota; class Planctomycetia; order Planctomycetales; family Planctomycetaceae; genus SIAF01. The sequence continues at coordinate 20,368 of JBJXGA010000243.1, forward strand.
ATTCGCACACACAACCGCCAGGGGCCACGTCGGATCGTGCAGTCGGTGGCCACCCTCTCCACCTGGAACTACGAACCACTTCCTGAGGAGTGCGTGGAGTCGCTGGCGGTCGATCGCCGCCGATTGGTCCTGGACATGGCGCCGCTCCCCGACCGGGGACAGGTGATGGCGACCCTGGAACGATATCGTCGCGAGCGTGACGCGGTCTACGCCGACCCCTCCGTCTCCCCTGGCCGTCGGCACGTCGCCGACCGAATGCAGCAGTGGGCTCAACTCGTTGCCGACACGCTGGCCCGCGGCGAGAATCCTCCCCGCAAGGAGATTGAGATCTGGGCCGCGCGGATCAACGACATTGCGATTGCCACCGTCTCCGCCGAACCGCTGGCGGAATTGGGATTGGAAGTGAAGCGCCGTTCCCCGGCGGGGCATACGCTGTTTCTGGGATATAGCAACGGCTGCATCGGTTACATTCCGCCCCCATCGGCGTTCGATGAAGGAGGGATGGAAGTGGTCGAATCGACATGGAACTATCACCTGCCGTCCCAACTCACTCGTGCCTGTGGACCGACGGTAGTTGATACGGCGCTGGAACTGCTGGCGGGATTGGGTTCGACAGTCCGCTGGCCATCTACGATTGGGAACACACCATGAAGCTGTCCGCCGCAAGTTTTGTCCGCCCCACGGGGATTGCGGCAGCGATGCTGCTGGTCCTGACAACGTCTGCGCTGGCCCTTCGGTCTGGAGCGAAGACTGCCTGGAAACGGCATGTCGTCATGGAACAGGGACACAACGCCACGGCCGTCGCCGCCGATTTCACCGGCGACGGGCGCATTGATGTGATCACCAATACAGGCGGCAAGACGCTGCTGTTTGTCGCTCCCGACTGGAAGAGAGTCGTGCTGGATGCCGCCACACCACCGCGGGACTGCATTCACAGCGCGGTCCTGGATGTCAACGGCGATCAGCGCCCCGACTTCGTGGGGACGGTGTATTCTCCCGGCCACATTTTCTGGCTGGAATGTCCTCCCCGGCCGCTCGTCGATCCGTGGGTGTATCACCTCGTCGATGACCAGGTGGATGGGATTCATGGCTTGTTGGTGGGGGACGTCGATCAAGACGGGCGACCGGATCTGGTGGCAAACAGCGCGCAGCCGGAGGGTCCGTTCGCCGAGAGCCTCGTCTGGTATCGCATTCCGAAAAATCCCGCCACGGCTCCCGGCTGGGAGCGGCACGTCGTCGCCGATCATGACGCCCCCGGCTTGAGCCACTACCTGGGGCTGGGGGATGTCAACGGGGACGGGCGGCCTGACATCGCCAGCGGCGCCAAGGGGGGACCGTCGGCCAAGCCCGGAACGGGGGACTGGTTGGCCTGGTGGGAAGCGCCGGCCGATCCCACGCAAGTCTTCAAAAAGCACCTGATCTCCGCAAAACAGCCGGGGGCGACGAACATCGCCATGGCCGACGTCAATGGAGATCGCCGCATGGATTTCATCGCCACGCGGGGCCACGGCCAGGGGGTGGTCTGGTTCGAAGCCCCCGATTGGAAGGAGCACGTGATCCATGCCACGCTCGCCTGCCCGCATTGCCTGGCGGTCGCGGACATCGACGGGGATGGAGACCTCGACGCCGCCACCTGTGGCTACGAGGACAAAGTCGCCGTCTGGTTTGAGAACGACGGGCGGGGAGGCTTCACAACGCACGTCTTGTCTCAGGATCAAGCGGCCTACGACATCCGGCTCGTCGACATGGACGGAGATCTCGATCTCGACGTATTGATTGCCGGGCAGCAAAGCCAAAACGTCGTCTGGTTTGAGAATCCGACAAAGTGACGGGGTGACGTTTCCCGCACTCCCCCTTTTGGTTGTCGGAAAAGCTCCATGTACCGCGGAAGTTCGAACTCTACTACGAGCCAGTTTGCCATACTCTGCCGATTGACTGACGGCTACGTCGATTCATTTCAGCCGACCGCAAAGCCCAGAATCAGGAGCGCTCCGGTCGCCAGGCAGCTCACCCAGACGGCACGCCGGCTGACTTGACCATTCGCGGCTCCCCAGCCGAACGAATGGCCTTGCCCGTTCCACATCCAGAATCCCGCGGGGACAGTCACCGCACCAAACGCGAGAAGTTGAGACATGCGCGCGCCATGAGCCAGGAGGTCACCACAGTCCCCGATGCGGAACCAGGCGCCAACACCCAGATACAGGCCATTGGCCACCAGGCAGAATCCGGAGAAAAAGCGGACAAGAAACGACTCAGAGCAGCGCCGTGCTGCGGCGACTCCCCACAGGAGAGTCGGCGCCAAAACACCGAAGAACGGTCCCGCCCAGGTGACAATCAACGGACGGGGATTCTCCTGCCAATCAGTCCGCGAAATGCCCAGAGGATGCAACACGACACGGGCCACGCGCCCGCCGGTGGCAACTCCTCCCAGGACGTGACCCAACTCATGAATGGCCTGCATCCCCAGCCGGGTGCAATCCCATTCTGCGGTCGCATTTTTCGCGGAAAAACGCGGCTTATGCCGAGGTCGTCGAGGCGCGTTCAGGTTTTGATCGCATGTCTTGTGGTGTCCAATGCCAGGTTGTTCCAACGTCG
>JBJXGA010000255.1:0-26468 GCA_046152955.1 Planctomycetales bacterium
AGAAAGCGACAATTTTGAAAAGAAAAAAATATCCACGCGGTTTTCTGCGGCGTGTTGGGGTAAGGATCATTTTGCTCCCCACCTAAACCGTGAATCGGATGGACGTTCCTTCCATCGCAACCGGCTCAGGCTGGGCTTTGCTGCGCTGAATTCACCTCCCGGATCGGATAGAATGTTCTCTGATGGCTTGGGGAGGGAGAATTTCTGCATGCCGATTCATGATTGGACGCGAGTGCCGGCGGGGTTGTATCACCATTTCCATCAGGACTGGTCGATTGACATCGCCCGGTCGTTGAATCGCGGTCGCCTGCCGAAAGGGCTCTCCGCTTTGGTCGAACAACGCGCCGGACGGATCGAGCCGGACGTTTTGGCAATCGAATCGTGGGGAGCGCAGTTCTCAACGCCACAGGGGGCGGGGGAGGTCGTGACGCTGGATCGTCCAGTCACCCGCATCATCCGGCAATCGAGCAAAGAGATCTATGCGGATCGCGCCAATCGCATTGTCGTCAAGCACCACCTTGGAAAAACCATCGCCGTCATCGAGATTCTCTCGCCCGGCAACAAGGACAGTCGGTCGGCCTTGCGGGACTTCGTCGAAAAAACGATCGACCTGCTGCGAACGGGAATCCATGTGCTGATTGTCGACATTTTCCCGCCAACTCCGCGCGATCCCTTCGGGATCCATAAGGCGATTTGGGATGAAATCGAGGAGGAGGATTTTGCCTTTCCGGCGGGGAAGGATCGGATTCTTGCCTCCTACGAATCGAGCGGAGTGCAAACGGCCTACGTCGAGCCGGTCGGCATCGGGCAAGTGTTGCCCGACATGCCGCTGTTCCTGGCGTACGAGACGTACGTCAAGGTTCCGCTTGAGGCCAGCTATCAGGCCGCGTGGGACGCCAGTCCCGAGGCGCTGCGGACGGCAGTGGAGACCGGGGTGATTCCCAATCCGGACGCGCTGTAGCGTTCCTTTAGAGGCGTCGAACGTCACGTCTGATGCCCCTGGGTTGTCCTGCGCCGACGTGCCCCGATTGGAACCAAAACAGTGGGCTGGAAGTCGGCGATGTTTGCTCGAGCCCGCCGCCAACGGCCTCGCGCCGATCAAGCGAATGGTCCGGAGGGTAGAACGGACGCACATCGAGAATCATCCTACGTGTAGAACCTCTGCAGCGTCCGTTTTCGCCGATCAGGCTGGCGTTTCCGGCTCCGACGATGTATAGCAACATGGGCCATCCCGCAAACTCGCAGCGACTGGAAAAACACCCCCGATGCCGCACAGGATTTACAATTTTTCGGCTGGACCGGCCGTGCTCCCGGTCGAAGTGCTGGAAGAGGTCCGTGAAAACCTGCTGAGCCTGGGAAACACCGGGATCGGCATCATGGAACACTCGCACCGCGGCAAGCCGTATATGGCGGTGCAGGAGCAGACCGAGGCGTTGTGCCGGGAGTTGGCCGGGATTCCCGACGACTATCATGTCCTCTTCCTGCAGGGAGGTGCCACGCTGCAGTTCTCAATGGTCCCGATGAATTTTCTCCCTCCGGACAGGACGGCTGATTACCTGATCACCGGCGTCTGGTCGCAGAAGGCCGCGTTTGAGGCGCAGCGGTGCGGCGCGGTGCATGAAGCGTGCAGCAGCGCGGATCGGAATTTTTGTTACGTTCCGAAGTCGACCGCCTACAGCGCGGCCCCGGCGTACGTCCATTACACGTCGAACAACACGATCTTCGGGACGCAGTTCAAAACGCCCCCCTCGATTCCCGCGGGAGTGCCGCTGATCTGCGACGCCAGCAGCGACATTTTCAGCCGCCCGCTTGACGTGCCCAGGCACGCTTTGATTTACGCCGGCGCCCAGAAGAACCTCGGCCCCTCGGGCGTCACGCTGGTGATCATTCGCGACGATCTGGTGCGGCGCGGACCGACCTCGCTGGGGACGATGCTTCAGTACCGAACGCACGCCGACGAGCATTCGTTGTACAACACCCCCCCCACGTTCGGCATCTACGTCATGGGTCTGGTGTTGCAGTGGATCAAGCGCCAGGGGGGACTAGCGACGATGGAGCAACTCAATCGGGACAAGGCGGGAGCGCTCTACCAGTTTCTGGACCAGAGCCAACGGTTCCGCGGGACCGCCGATGCCGACAGTCGGTCGCTGATGAACGTCACCTTCACGACGGGCGATCCCGCGCTGGACGAACAGTTTCTGGCGCTGGCCAAGCGGAAGGAACTGGACGGCTTGAAAGGGCATCGGAGCGTCGGAGGGATGCGCGCCAGCATATACAATGCGTTTCCGCGAGCCGGCGTCGAAGCGCTGGTCGAAGCGCTGCGGGAATTCGAAGCCACCCACCAGTCGGCAGCGTGAAGCATGCCGGAATCCACCGCACACCCCGATGCGATCCACGCCGACGTGGGGATCGTGCATGCCACGGCGATCGAACTGAATCCGTTTTTTGAACGCTGCGAACGGCTTCGCAAGTACCTGGGGGGCAAGTACACCTTCCGCGGCGGACGGCTGGGGGAGATGCGGATTGCCGGGGTGCAATGCGGTATGGGAGCGCAGTCCGCCCGCCAGGGGACGCAAGCGCTGATCGACGGGCACACCCCCACCTGGATCGTTTCCGCCGGTTTCTCCGGGGCTCTTCATTCGGACTTGCGCGTTGGGGACATCGTCGTCGGAGAGTCGCTGGTGGACGAGACCGGGAAGGAGTTGCAAATCTCTCTCAAGATGCCTCCTGACCAGGGGCGCGGGTTGTATGTCGGGCGATTGTTAATGACCGATCGGCTGATCCGGACCGTGGCGGAAAAAAAGCTGCTGGGTGAGCGGCACCAGGCGCTGGCGGTCGATATGGAGAGCCTGGCGGTCGCGGAAACCTGCCGGGCTGCCAAGGTCCGCTGTGTGGTGGTCCGCGCCATCAGCGACGATGTGTCGGCTGACTTGCCGGCGGAAATTCTGACGCTGGTCGGGGACACCGGATCGGTCCGGCTGGGGGCGGCGCTGGGAGCGATCTGGAAACGCCCGGGGAGCGTCAAAGACATGTGGCGGTTGAGAGAATTGGGAACCACCGCCGCTGCGCGCCTGGCGGCGTTTCTGGAGGGGGTCGTGGAACAACTGTACGCTGCCGATCATTGAGAGAGACTGTCCGATGCGCCCGTGGATCCTGTCGGAAACGAATTACGCCGCCATCAAAGCGCGGCCCTGCGACGTGGCGGTGCTCCCGATGGGGGCGACCGAACCGCACAACCTGCACCTGCCGTATGGCACGGATACGCTGGAGTCGATGACGATTGGCGAGCGGGCCTGTGCGGCGGCGCATGCGCGGGGAGCGCGGGTCATCCTGCTCCCCCCCATTCCGTACGGTACGGAAACCAATCTGCATGCCTTTCCGCTGGCGATGAATCTGAATCCCAGCACGCTGTTGGCGGTGATTCGCGATCTGGTCCAATCACTGGAGCGGAGCGGGGTGCTCAAGCTGCTGATCTTGAATGGCCACGGAGGGAACGACTTCAAGCCGTTGTTGCGGGAACTGCATCTGGCGACGCGCGTGCATCTGTTTCTGTGCGATTGGTTTCGGGGGATCTCTGCCGATGTCCAGCGGGAGCTGTTCCGGGAACCGGGGGACCACGCCGGGGCCATGGAAACGGCGTTTGCCTTGGCGTGCTTTCCCGAATTCGTGGCCCGCGATCCGGCCACCGGCGAACTGGCGGCTGACGACGGGACGATGCGCCCCACGCAATTCGAGGCGGTCAACCGGGGGTGGGTTTCGATCACCCGCCCCTGGCACCTGTTGACAACCAACACCGGAGCGGGAAATCCGCGCGAGGCAACCTGCGCGAAAGGAGAGCAATTGGTCGATACGATCGTCTCGCGGTTGGCCGATTTCCTGGTGAAATTGGCCCAGACCCCCCTGGATCAACACTTTCCATTCTGTCCGGAGGATTGAAAATCGGCCCCGGAACCCCTAGACTGACGATCGCTGTTGATGGATGGTGGCTGTAGCTCAGTTGGTTAGAGCGCCAGATTGTGGATCTGGAAGTCGCGGGTTCAAGTCCCGTCAGCCACCCCTCGGGCAGGGTTTGCCGACCTGCGCCGGAAGCGACAGCCCCGCGCCTTTGGACTGCCGGAAGGGTGCCGTTTCACACGTCCGTGAAGCGCATTCCGGCGAGGGGTTGCTCGCGGGCTCTGGATCGGCAGGTGTGTACATCTACTTTGATTTGGAAAGGATCGTCATGAAGCGATTGTCAGTGTTGGCGGTGTTGGTGAGTATGAGTCTGTGGTTGGCCGGATGCGGTGAAACCAAGACCCCCGATTCGAAAGTCAAGATTCCCAGTCCGGTGGAACAGGCTTCCCAGGGTGCGGATAACAAGGACGCGGCGGGTGACGCCGCTGGAGCCGGTGAAAAGGACGGAGCCAAGGACGATGCCGATGGGGGAGCTGCCGATGGCGATGCCGATGCCGATAGCAAAGAAGAGGCCGGGAGCGAAGAGGACGCGAACTAGTCCTCCTCCAGCCTCCAGTCGTTTGTCAAAACATTCACGCCGGTTGCGATCATTCGCAGCCGGCGTGTTGTTGTTTCACAGGCAGCCGATCCACGACGCCAGGAACTAGCTGGCGACCGACTCCAGATTCTCCGCGACCATCCATTCCGGCACAATCTGCCGAGATTCCGCCGGGAGGAGCGCCTGGCGACCCAGAGTTGTCACCTGGTAATGGACCCCTTCGGATCGACTGGCGATGTCGAATTTCAAAAGTCCCAGGGCGATCAGTTTCCCGTGAATTGCCGAGAGTTGGTCCAACGGCAGTTCATCCACCGCATGAATTCGAGGACACCATTCCAGCTTGTGGCTGGCAAGCTGCGCCTGGTAGGCCGATAGGAGCGGCCGCCACTGCGGGTTCGCGTCGAACAGTTCCAATTCGGGGTTGATCATGCGGAAAGTGTTATCGACTGCGGGAGTTGCGGTTTGCAGCTACGCGGAGTCGTTCCGAACGATCGGCACAGCCCGCAGGACCGCTCTGGCCGACTGGCTGGGAAAAATCCGGACCGCGTCATCCGTTACTGGACCGCGCCCCCCTCTGTTTGTCATGCTGAAGGCTCGGTCCCTTCTGCCGAACCAAGGGGCTGCAGAAATTCGTCCGCTGGTCTCCGCAACCAAAAATCCGTCACAATCGTCGCCATCGTCGCCTGGAGTCAATTCCTCATGACCTTGCCACCTGTTCCCCCAACCGATGTTCAGAACCAGGGGAGCGCCGTTCGGGTCGATCTGCAGCCGGGCGCCGTGCGGATCGCCGCGCCAATCGTGTTTCAGGGAGCAGACGACCGCCAGGTCCAGCGCCTGCTGGAACGCCTGCTGGCGATTTCCAGCGTCCGCTCGATTGACATCGAGCGCGACACGACCACGGTGGTCGTGAATTATCGGCGACACCAGATCGGACCCCGCGAGGCCCTCTCGCAGATTGCCGCGGCGCTCCAAGGGGAACTCTCCGCGCCACCCCGGCCCGACTGGCTCCACCTGGACCTGCAACAGGTTCCCGGACGAGTGACCCGCGTGTCGCGGCGACAGCGGGCCGGGCGGATCACCACGACGATCGCCAGCGCGGGCGTGGGGCTCGCGGGACTGTTGACGAGAGTCACCGGTCGGGCCAAAGGAGCCGCGCCTCCCGAGACCCTGGTGCTGGAAGGCTGGCTGGTCCAATACGAACCGTGGGTCGGATTGTCGCCTGCTGTGGAACCACGGGTGTTGACCGGAAGCGCCCGGCGGCTGGATATCGCCGATGGAGGTCGCGGCCCCTCAGACGTCGTCGACGTTCACAACATCCAGCCCGAAGCGCTCCTGGCGTATGGCCTGCGCCGGTTGGGCTACTTGGCGGCAGCGGGTGGTTGCTTTGCCCTGTCGGTCGTCGGACTGGTGACTCCCGGAATCCCCACGGTCCCGTTCGTGCTGGCGACCAGTTATTTCCTGGTCCGTTCGTCGCCGACGCTTAACGAGCGGTTCCGTCGCTCGCGGCTGTTCGGACAGATGGTCCGGGACTGGCAGGCGTACCAAGGCATGCGGCTGGCCACGAAGCTGAAGATTGTGGCCATCACGCTGGGGCTGATGGGGATCACGCTGATCGTGGTCGCTGGATCGCCTCTCCTGCTGGTCGTGGCAGTCGTGATGGGGGCGTTTGGAAGCTGGCTGGTCCTGCGAGTGAAAACGGTTCCCGCCGACGCTCCCGATTCCCTGTTGCCGGAGTTCATGCTGACCTGATCAGCAATCTCCATCGGCGTAGGAATGCCGCTGCCGCTCCGATGACGACCAGCGACCAACTCCCCGATGGTTCGGGGACATCGGTCACCTCTTCTTCCGTCCCGATTGTCGGCAAGGTGTTGAAGGCGAAGTTGTCGAGCGCGAAGCCGATGTCATGGAGCGTACCGCCGATGTAGGCGATGCGGATGGAGGCGATGCTGTTTTGCGAACGCTGGAACGACCAGGTGGTGGCGATCCCATCGCCGGCCTCTGCATGGGAGGTGTCGTAGACCTGCGAGTCGAGGATCGCCCCCGAGGCATCGCGCGCCTCGACGCGCCAGGCCTCGACTCCATCGATGTCCAGGATGTCCCCACTCACGCTTCCCTGCAACGTGGAAAAGCCGATGATCGCTCCCTGCGGAATCGCCGGTGTGAGCGGCCCAAACTTGTCGGTCAGGAAGAACGCTCCCACCCCCTGGCCGGATGCGGGGAGGTCCGCTCCCGCCGGCCCTTCGAACGCGGTCCGAGCGCCGCCGACCTGCGCCAGGTACATCGGCGAACCATTCTCCAGCGAGAACGTGACTCCCAGCGTCGAGGCATACTGCGTGGTAATCGCCAAGCCATCCGATGGCGCTCCGCTGGGGAGCGACTCGAAATTGATCAAGCCACCCTCGGCACTTAGCGGCGACGCACAGTGCGCGCCCAGTGCCAACACGAGTGCAGTGATAAACAACCGACCAATTTTGTGCATTAATCACCCACCGGGGGATTTTCCCCCGCATGGACCAAATTGCCCGCGCTCGGCGCGCACGACGATCCCCGCGCCGACCAGAGGACTGGGCAGGAACTCGCCTGGGAACGAATCGCAACGACACAACGCGTGTACGGAAATTTCGCATACAGCGAGTGCCACATCCGTCGCCGTTTTCGATCACCGGCTTGTCTGCCGCATTTCAATACGAAATGCAGTTTGCGTGCCAACCGCAACAATCCGGATTGCATGCGCAACGCGACGTGGCTTGGCCGGACCGCGACGAATCGCTCGGAGTCGAGTGGAAAATCCATTGTCAAAGGCTCGCAGACCACGCTTCTGATGCGGAAATCCCGCGATTGGCTTCCGATCCTCGGATCAATTGACGGGATCGAAAATCTCGCTCGCGCACCGCCGCCGGAGACTCTCACTGATGTATACTTTCGGGTGCCAGCCCCTCCGTGAGTCGGTGCGATTCGCCGGAAATGCAGAAGCTAATCCACTGACGCGGAGATCAACGATCCGGAAAAGAGCGCCGCAATTTGCCGCAACGGGCGGGGGATGAAGGAGAAAGGAGGAAGGATGAGGGATAAGGGATAAGGGTGACGGGGTGTGGCGTATGGGGGACGGGGAAGAACTCTTCGGGAGGAGAGGAACCAGTCAATCCTGTCGCATGAGGTTCCATCGCAATCCGCCACTGTGTCAGTGCATCCTCATTTCGCGCCGTTGGGACACTCTTCCTCCTTCATCCTTCCGCCTTCCTCCTTCCACTCCCCCCCGCCATTGCCCCGTCCCCAACCCCTCCCCTATACTTTCACCAACGCCGATCTCACGAACGGTCCCGCCTGATTTCGATCCCACCTTCATCGCTTGCCGCAGGTTGACCTATGAAGTCCATTTTGGTTCCCCTGTCACTGGTCATCGTCGGACTGATCGCTCCCGCGACGGCGCGTGCCGAGGGGCGTCGCATCGATTACAGCCGCGACATTCGGCCCATCCTCTCCGACTTGTGCTACAAGTGTCACGGTCCGGACGAAAAGGAACGCAAAGGGGGCCTGCGGCTCGATACACAGGATGGGGCGCTAGCGACACTTGAGACCGGTTTTGTCGCTATCGTCCCCGGCCAGAGCGACCAGAGCGAGTTACTCAAACGGATCGTTTCGACCGATCCGACCGAGCAGATGCCCCCTCCCAGCCTCGGCAAAAAGCTGACCGCGCCGCAGATCGAGTTGATCCGCCGCTGGATCGATGAAGGGGCCACGATGCGCGGGCACTGGGCCTTCACCCCTCCGGTGCGGGGCCAACCCCCGACGGTGGCACACGCCGAAAAGGTTCGCAATCCGATTGATCAGTTCATCCTGGCCCGCCTCGAACAGGAACGGCTCGAACCGGCGCTCGAAGCTGATCGGACGACGCTCATCCGCCGACTCACGTATGACCTGACCGGTCTCCCTCCCACCCCGTCGGAAGTCGATGCGTTCCTGGCAGACAATTCGACCGACGCTTACGAAAAACTGGTCGATCGGCTCCTTTCCAACACTCGGTTTGGCGAGCACCAGGCGCGGTACTGGCTCGACGCGGCCCGCTACGGCGATTCACACGGCCTGCACTTCGACAACGAACGCTCGATCTGGCTGTACCGCGAATGGGTGATCCAGGCGTTCAACCGCAACCTTCCCTTCGACCAGTTCACGATCGAGCAACTGGCTGGCGATTTGCTACCCAATCCCACCCCCGAGCAGCGGATTGCCACCGGGTTCAATCGCTGCAACGTCTCCACCAGCGAAGGGGGCTCGATCGATGACGAGGTGCTGGTCCGGTACACCGTGGACCGAGTGGAAACGACCGCCACCGTCTGGATGGGACTCACGCTCGGGTGCAGCGTCTGCCATGACCACAAATACGATCCCTTCACGCAGAAAGAGTTCTACCAACTCTACGCCTTCTTCAACAGCATCGCCGAGGCGGCAATGGATGGCAACGCCTCTGGTCCGCCTCCCATTCTCAAAGTCCCCACGGCTGAACAAACGGCGCAATTGCAGGGGGTCGAACAGCAGCTCGCCGCGGCGCGGCAAAAGATTCCCGAGGAACTGGCGCGGATCGAATACACGGAGCCGACGGCGACCGAAGGAGCCAGCCCTGGGGAACCGCAAGAATACGTCTGGATCGACGACGCGCTCCCTCCGGGGGCCAAAGCGATGGGGGACAGTCCCTGGGAATTCGTCTCCAAGGGGGACCGGCCGGTCTTTAGCGGCGAAAAGGCTTCGACCCGTACGGCAGATGGGCTGAGCCAGCACTTCTTCCTGGAAGCCAGTCCGGGACTCCGCGTCGGCGAAGGGGACAAGCTCTTCGCGTATGTCTACCTCGATCCGGCCCGTCCTCCCAAAGAGATTATGCTCCAATGGAACGACGGCGCCTGGGAACACCGCGCCATCTGGGGGGAAGACGTCATCCCCTGGGGGGCGCCGAATTCTCCCAGTCGCCTGGCGATGGGACCGCTCCCCGAACCGGGTCAATGGGTGCGGCTGGAAGTCGAGTGTGCCAAGGTGGGACTGCCGCCGGGCGCCGTTCTGGGAGGCTGGGCCTTCACGCAGCACAGCGGCACAGTCTATTGGGATCGGGCCGGAATCGTCACCCGCACCCCCCAGGCCGGAACCAGCTTCGAATCGCTGCTGGCGTGGGAGTCGTATGAGAAAGCACAGTCCAAATCGACCCTCCCCGGTCCGGTGCAGGAAGCAATTAAAGTCGAGCCGGACAAACGGACCGAGGCCCACAAGAAACTGATTCGCGATCACTTCCTCGAACACGTGTACGGCAAGACCAAGGAGCGCTTCGCGCCGTTGCATCAGCAGGTTGCCGAACTGGATAAACAGCGCGCCGCCCTGGAGGGTTCGATTCCCGTCACGATGGTCTCGGCCGAGATGCCGCAGCGCCGCGACGCCTATTTTCTGATTCGCGGCCAATACGACAAGCGGGGGGACAAAGTCACCCCCGGCGTCCCCGCTTCGCTCCCCCCGCTCCCCCAGGATGCGCCGCTCGACCGGCTCGGCTTTGCCCGCTGGCTGGTCGATCCGGGCCATCCCCTGACGGCGCGCGTCACCGTCAATCGCTATTGGCAGCAGCTCTTTGGAACCGGGATCGTGAAGACGGCCGAGGATTTTGGCTCACAGGGACAATGGCCCACGCATCCGGAACTACTCGATTGGCTGGCGGTCGAATTTCAAGCCAGCGGCTGGAATGTGAAAGCGCTGTTGAAGCGGATGGTCATGTCGGCCACCTATCGCCAGTCCTCCCAAGTGACTCCCGAACTCATCCAGCGCGATCCTGAAAACCTGCTGGTGGCCCGTGGTCCGCGTTTCCGCCTCGATGCCGAGGTGATTCGCGACAGCGCTCTGTTCACCAGCGGCCTGTTGGTCGAGCGGCTGGGGGGCAAGAGCGTCAAGCCGTATCAACCCGATGGCCTGTGGGAGGCGATCAGCTTTGTCGGGAGCAACACCGGCACGTTCAAACGGGACGATGGGGACAATCTCTATCGTCGCAGCCTGTACACGTTCTGGAAACGGACCTCTCCTCCCCCGTCGTTGCTGACGTTCGACGCCCCCTCGCGGGAGACGTGTACCGTGCGGCGCGCCCGGACCAACACGCCACTCCAGGCGCTGGTGCTGATGAACGACACGCAGTACGTCGAAGCGGCCCGCAAGCTGGCGGAACGGATGGTGACTCAGGGAGGAGACACGGTCGAATCGCGCGCAGCGATGGGCTTTCGATGGGCGCTCGCCCGGTCCCCCACCCCCGACGAGTTGGCTGTGTTGATTCGAGTCTATCAGTCGGAATTGGCCGAATTCCAGGCGGACAAAGAGGCAGCCGTCAAACTGCTCAGCTATGGCGAGGCCAAACGGAACGAGGCGCTCGATCCGGTGGATCAGGCCGCCTGGACCCTGGTCGCCAACCTGATTCTCAATCTCGATGAAATGGTGACCAAAGAATAACCGTCCCAATGTGATCGCATGGGCATTGCTAATCCCCCAGATGCAACTGTCTGCCCCGCCATCACTCATGGCCGACCAGGCTCAATACCCCAAGGAATTCCACATGGAACCGCTGAACGCTTTTCTCCGCCAGGAAACCCGGCGCTATTTCTTCGGCAAGACCGCGTGCGGTATCGGCACGGCGGCGCTCGCCTCGATCCTCAACCCTCGGCTGTTTGCCGACACCGCTCCGCCTCAGGCCGTTCCTCCGGAACTGAAGACGTTCGGCGACCTGCCCGTGTTGCATTTCGCCCCCAAGGCGAAACGGGTGATCTGGCTGTTCATGGCGGACGCCCCCTCGCAGCTCGACCTGTTCGATCACAAGCCCAAGCTGCAGGAGTTTTTCGACAAGGATCTCCCTGATTCGGTCCGCCAGGGACAGCGGATCACCACCATGACCTCTGGTCAGGCGCGACTGGCCGTCGCGCCGTCGCTGTTCAAGTTCGCGCAGCATGGCCAGTCGGGGGCCTGGATCAGCGAGCTTCTCCCGCAGACCGCCTCGATCGTCGATGACATCGCCATCGTCAAAACGGTGAACACGGAGGCGATCAATCACGACCCTGCGATCACCTACATCCAGACCGGCAGTCAGATCCCCGGTCGTCCCAGCGCCGGGGCGTGGCTTTCCTATGGCATCGGCTGTCCCAACCAGGACCTACCCGCCTACGTGGTGTTGCATTCGCGGCTTCCCGCGGGCGCCTCGTCGCAGGCGCTCTTCTCCCGGCTGTGGGGCTCGGGGTTTTTGCCGACCCGACACCAGGGGGTTTCCTTGCGCTCGGTCGGCGACCCGGTGTTGTATCTCTCCAATCCGCCGGGGGTCAGCGCCGCCCGCCGCCGCAAAATGCTGGATGGACTGGGAGAATTGAACCAGCAAAAACTGGCCGCGGTGGGGGATCCGGAGATCACCGCCCGCATCGCCCAGTACGAGATGGCGTACCGTATGCAGACATCGGTCCCCGAATTGACTGATATGTCCAAGGAAACGAAAGAAACGCTGGAGATGTACGGCCCGCAAGTTTCGGACCCCGGCACCTACGCCTATAACTGCCTTCTGGCGCGGCGGCTGGCGGAACGCAACGTCCGGTTCATCCAGGTGTTCCTGCGCGGCTGGGACCACCATGGCGATTTGCCGGGCAAAATCCGGCAACTCACCGGCCAGGCGGACCAGCCGACCGCGGCTTTGATCAAGGATCTCAAACAGCGCGACATGCTCAAGGACACACTGGTCGTCTGGGGAGGAGAATTCGGACGCACGGTCTACAGCCAGGGGACGCTGACCAAAGAGAACTATGGCCGCGATCACCATCCACGAAACTTCACGATGTGGCTGGCCGGCGGGGGAGTGAAGGGGGGGGTGGTCCACGGCGAGACCGACGATTTCAGCTACAACGTGGTGGACAAGCCAGTGCATATCCACGACCTCAATGCGACGATCATGCATTGTTTGGGAATCGACCACGAACGCCTGACCTACCGTTTTCAGGGGCGCGACTTCCGCCTGACCGACATCCACGGCAAAGTGGTCCGGGAGATTCTGGCCTGAGAATTGGAGATCTACCCCACGCCGTGGGGTAGATTTCCAAATCTGCCCGGATCGTTATTGAAGCATCCAATCCGTGGAATTGGTCTGAAGCAATCACGACGAGAGACTGGACAGGATGGTGCAATGATCCCTGCCTGGGCTTCGTCGGGCCATCAGATTCGTACATTCGCAGTTGCCCGTATTTCGAGTTCTACGAGTATTTCGTGGTTCAACTTTGCAAACCAATCGAGCCAGAGCGAGTCACGTCCAAAATGCAGCAGTAAACCACGAAACACACGAACAACACGAAAGGAATTCGATTGGCAGAGACTCATGGTGAGGACCGCGGCTAGAATTACTCTGAACCGCAATCCATCGGAATCTTGTTTTGGCGAGAAAATCCTCAAGCCGCCACAGAAGTCTGTTTTTCGGTATGCGCTCGGTCACCATTTCTCCAGTACCGCAGAGCCGGAGGTCTGCGCCAGCATCTCGTGCCGGATTTCCTGATCGCCGCTCACGCAGCCATTCAGCCCAACCGTTTGGCCGCGATCGATCGAGGATATCTCAGACAGTGGTTTTCAAGGCTGATTCTGCTGAGACCGACGAACGAATGACGCGGGACAGGTCCATGATTCCACAGGCGATGCGATCGCGACGTTTCGATCGGGCGGGAATGGAGAAGGCTGATCGAACTCTGGCAGAAACATCGTGGTGTTACGGGGCATCAGCGATCGGGCGCGGAAGGACGAATCGCCTTTCGATTTTGATTTTCACGGAGCGGCTCACCGAGGCAGCGATTGACTGGGGATCGTTTGGTCTGAGTTGCAAGGCGTTGATAGCCTTTGAAAACCAGCCAGCTTACGCTGGCCGTTCGCCTGTTGATTGAGCGGCGACGAGGCGGACGCGAATGGCAAATCTCTGGCAATGATGCGTCGTCTAAGGTCTGCCCAATAGACCCGTATTGCCCATTTTCTCGTGGCGGAGCGGATGCTGCGGGATTTCGGGAGAATTTTCCAGTTTCTGGTTGATCCATCTTGCAGATCCGAGGGGCGGGAATTATTCTTCGCGTCACAACGGGGGCGAGGCTTGCTCCCTGGCGGGATTTCCCGCAGTGGTTGGCGCACTGGCGCCGCCACACGCTGCCGACACTTTCGACCCCGGCCATGATGGCCGCCACCATGGGAGGCTCACGGATGAGCTGTTTGAAACTGTATTGGCCCCAAGTTCTATCGCTCTATCGCCCGACCGACGGGTTGGCGGCTGAAGAAGCGACCTCGGGATTGCCCCTCGATGAGGAATCTCCCGTCATCCTCTCGTTTCCGCGCCGCATTTCCCGCGTGGCGGGCGGGCGGCAGTCAGACCTGTTGACTCGGGCGCGGCTGATCCATGCCAACCGCGATTGTCCGATTTGCGGTCGAGCAGCGGTCGTCCCGGTCGATGCCGAACCGGTCCTGATGAGCCGCGATAAGATGCCGGTTCCCGGTGCAGGACGACTCGTCGGATTCGAATGCGATGCCTGCGGCCATGCGTGGGGACTGGAATCGGCCACAGCGAAGCATGCGAGCGCGTAAGACATGCCGTTTCATCGCAGTTTTCTCCTCCCTATGATATGATCTTTGACGGTCACATCCTGTGGAGTTGAGATCAATGAACGGTTACTGGAAGCCGCGCGCCAGGCTGGGGTTTACCCTGTTGCTGGGGGTCGCCGGGCTGGCGTGGGCTGCGACGCTGCCGCGCGCCGCGGAAGAGAAAGAGACTGCCGCAGCCTCCGGAGCGCGCCCTGAGCCGGGAGAGACTCCCGACAAAGGCGGACCAGCCGAAGAACCGGTCAAAGCGCTGGTGAGCGGCCAAGTGGTGCTGCTGGCGGAGGCGTTTCGGCAAAAAGGGATCAAGAGCTATGGGGAAGAGATCAATAATCAGGTCGTCCTGGTGACCCGGAAGGGGGCGCTGATTCCGATCGTCCCCGACTGGAGGGGGCGAGCGTTTTATCAGGACGAACGGCTGCGAAACCGGCCAGTCGATCTGGTGGTCAATCGCCGCCCCGGCGTCCCCTGGGCGCAGGTCTTGTCGATCTACACGTTCGACGAGAAGCAATCGCGGCAGATCACGGACTATTGGTGCGACGTCTGTTCGATTCCGATGTACGAAATCAAAGACTGTGAGTGTTGCCAGGGGCCGACGCGGTTGCGGTTCCGCCCGCAAGCCCCTCCCGCCGACCTGCGTTCCGAGGAATGATCTCTCCACAATGACCTGGCAACTCAATGAGCGGGCCGCGCAGTTGGCTCAATCCCTTCCAGACGCGGCCGAGACGCTGCGCATTGCGGTTCACGACCTGCCGGGGAGCGGGCGGGTTTTGGATTTCGGGATTGAGGCGGAAGGGGGACTGGGGGCCGGGCTGGCCCTGGCGCAGATCTGCACCGCTGGACTGGCGGAGATTTCGGTCGTCTCCGGCGAGATCGATGGCTGCGGCTGGCCGCACCTGCTCGTGGCAACCGATCATCCCGTCGCCGCCTGCCTGTTCAGCCAGTATGCCGGGTGGCAACTGGGGGTCGAGAAGTTCTTTGCGATGGGATCGGGACCGATGCGGGCGGCGGCGGGGCGCGAAGCGCTGTTTCAAAAGCTCGACTACCAGGAAGCGGCGGACGTGGCGATCGGCGTCCTGGAAGGAAGAAAGCTGCCGACAGCCAGCGTGTTCAACTTCATCGCCGAAAAGACGCGCGTCCCCCCTGCCCGCACAACGCTGCTCATCGCCCCCACCGCCAGCGCCGCGGGGAATTTCCAGGTGGTGGCCCGCGTCGTCGAGACGGCGTTGCACAAGCTGTTTGAATTGGGGTTTGACGTCCGGCGGATTCGTTCGGCGGCCGGGACCGCGCCGCTTTCGCCGGTAGCGAATCAGGATTTGGCCGGAATCGGCCGGACGAACGACGCCATCCTCTATGGCGGCCGCGTGACCCTCTGGGTGCGGGGAGACGACGAATCGATCGAGCGGATCGGACCGCAGGCCCCCGCGCAGTCGTCGGACTGCTACGGCCAGCCGTTTCTCAAAATCTTCGAGCAGGCGGGGCATGATTTCTACAAAATCGATCCCCTCCTGTTCAGTCCCGCGGAAATCGTCTTCCAGAATCTCGATACGGGACGGGTGCAGCGGTTTGGGCAGATCAATCCGCCGGTCTTGAAGCAGTCGTTCGGCTGGTAGTCTCTCGTCCCGCGATGCCGATGCACATTGCGATCCTCTCTCACCCTGACAGTTGGTATCGCCGCGACTTGTCGCGCGCGGCCCAGGCGCGCGGGCATCAGGTGACGGGGCTGGCGTTTGAGCGGCTCGCCTCAGAGGTCGGTGCCGGGGGGACGCGGGTGGCGGGAACCGACGCGGAGCTGACGGCGATGGACGCGGTCATCGTCCGGACGATGCCCCCCGGTTCGCTGGAGCAGGTGGTCTTTCGCATGAACCTGCTGGCGGAACTGGAGGCGCGGGGAGTGCAGGTGTTCAATCCCCCCCGCGCGATCGAATGCGCGGTGGATAAATACCGCACCACGGCGCGGTTGAAAGCGGTCGGATTGCCGGTGCCGGAGACGATCGTCTGCGAAGACGCGGAGACGGCGCAGGAGGCGTTCGATCGTCTGGGGGGGGACGTGGTGGTCAAGCCGATTTTTGGATCGGAGGGACGGGGGATATTTCGCGTCAGCGATCCCGATTTGGCGCTGCGCTCGTTTCGGACGCTGGAACGGCTGCAAGCGGTGCTGTACTTGCAACAGTTCATCCCCCATGAGGGATTCGATGTGCGGGTGATGGTTCTAGACGGAGAGGTTCTGGCGGGAATGCGGCGCGTGAATCCACACGATTTTCGGACCAACGTCTCGCGCCAGGCGCGGGCCGAACCGGTCGAGCTGACTCCCATGGAGCGCGACTGGGCGCTGCGCGCCGCCAGCGCGGTGGGGGCGCGGATGGCGGGGATCGACATCCTCTACGATCGCTCAGGCGCCGGCTACGTGATCGAAGTCAATGGCGTCCCCGGCTGGCAGGCGCTGGCGCGCGTTACGGACTGCGACGTGGCCGATCGGGTGATTGCCGCACTCGAAAAAGGGCCCACCCCTCCCGCATGAGTCTGCGGGTCAGCCGTCGCTCTTGCCGACCAGCACAATTCGGAGCGGAATGGCCACCGACTTGTCGGCATCTTTCCCCTGAATGTTGGAGTCAAGGATCAAGAGCTTCTTCTCCGCTTCGTGATGGATCGCGGCGGAGTCGATTGGTTTTTCCGGAGGGGGAAACAGGAGGAAGATCGCAGGGTGCGTCGTTCCAGCCGCGGAGCCGCTCAGTTTGAACAGCGCTTTGATGTCTTCGATCCGTTTCGGATTGGTGTCCTCTTTGGGCGAACACCCGACAAGAAAGTCGCGGATGTCGCTCGTCCCCAGGTGGTTGCCGTCGTCGGGCTGCAATCCGTAGCGGAGCGTGTATAGCCCCGGTTTGAGCTCTTGGCCGCGAAAGTCATTGGGCTTGGACCCGTCGGGAAACCGAATCGCTCCGATCAGTTGGCCCGCCTGAAATGGATATTTGATGCGAAGGCTGGACTTGAATTTGGGTTTCAACGGCGCTTCTTTAGCGAACCACACGTCGCAAACCACCTTGCCGGAATCGGAGATGCGATAGCCCGTTTCACTGATGGCCGCGGCGACCTCTGCGGACAAACCGGCGGGGGGCTGTTGCAATACCTCCAGCTTCTGGTCGGCCCCCCGGACGCTGGAGACGAGAAGCAGAGCGAGGGAGAACACAGCGAGGGATCGAACAGGTCGCATGGAGGAGCTCCGAAAAATCAAGCAGTTTGTGAGAGTCGAAACAAAGGGATGGCACAGGGGCCGGGAGTGTATGCGGGGATCAATTCGCAGGCGATGACCATTCTATTCGTGAGAAACCGGAAAAACCACTGGCAATTGGACGGCGGAGGGATCAAAATGCACCTTCGTCTCTCACACCGCGCCCATCCTCCGTAGGAAGCACTCATGGAATCCAATCCGACCCGTCCGCTGGAGCCGACCGGACCGGTCTTCAATCGCGAATGGCACGGCGGGGCGATCGTTCTCTCTCCGCATGCCTCGCTGGGAGATCTGAACGAAAACCAGATCAAGGACGAGACGGCGCAACTCCTGGAATTGATCAATCATTCCGGCCCGGTGCTGTTCGTCATCGATTTGCAGACTGGGGATTACTTTGGGTCGGCGTTTTTGGGAGCGATCGTTCGCATCTGGAAGCGCGTCGCGCAACGCGGAGGACGGCTCGCATTGTGCCACGTTTCCGAGAACATCATCCAAATCCTGCGCGTGACCAAGCTGCATACGACCTGGCCGATCTATGCTACCCGCGCCGAGGCGCTGCGGGGGATTGGCGCTTGATCGGCAGCGTGCGCTGTCGTGTCATTCAGTCCCGGTGGCGTAACCGTTCCCAGCCAATTCCCTGGTGGCCAAATGCAAACAGCACAGGATGCAGAATCTCGGCCAGGATTTCCGCCGACTCCACGACCCGCGGTCCGGGGCGATTGAAATATTGGTTTCCATCGGTCAGATAGACCTGTTGCCGCTGCACGGCCTTCAGCCCGGCCCAGCCCGGACGATCGGTGAGGGGGCGCATTTCGGTTCGGCAGCGGGGAATGTCCCACCCGCACGGCAACACGACGATGACGTCCGGATCCTGGGCCGCCAGTTCTTCCCAGGTCATCCAGGGGGAATGGCGGCCCGCTTCGCCGAACAGGTTGATCCCCCCGGCAATCCGCACCAGGTCCGGCACCCAGTTTCCCCCCGCCATCAACGGGTCGATCCATTCGATGCAGGCGACGGTCGGCCGTTGGGGGACTCCCCGAACCCTTTCTTCAATTCGAGCTAATCGCTGTTGGGACTGCTCGACCAGCGCCGCGCCCCGATCGGCAACCCCCAGAGCGCTCGCCACCTGCTCGATTCCCTGCCACACCTCGGGGAGGCCGTCGGGCTTCAACGACACGATCCGCGGCTGCGAGCTCACGACCTGTCCCAGCGCCTGCTCGACGTCGTTCAAACTGACGGCGCACACTTCGCATTGCGACTGCGTGATGACCAGATCCGGGCGCAGGCTCTCCAGCAAGTCGGTGTCGAGTTCGTAGATCGACACGGCATTTTGCAGCAGCGATTTGATCTGCCGATCGATTTCGATCCCTGAGGCCGAGATATCCACCCGCGCCCGAGTGCAGACCGGCAGGGCCTGCACGGCGGGGGGATAATCGCACTCGTGCGAGCGTCCCACCAGCCAGTCGCCGCAGCCAAGTGCCGCAACCGTTTCCGTGGCGCTGGCGATCAGCGAGATGACTCGTCGTGGAGAGGGGTGGATCACCGGGCGTCCACCAGCGCGGCCGATTCCTGCGGCGCCGCGGCCCGGCGCTCCAGCAGCGCGTGACCGCCAAACAGCGCCGCGCAATAGCAAGACGTGCCAATCAGCGACCGGCCAAAGAACTCCACCCCGGCCCAGTAACAGGCGATCAGGCCCGAGAATGTCTGCGGATACAGCCGCGGCATATCCAAGGGCATGGCATCCTGAAACTGCCAATTCGCATAGTTCGTCAGCAGGAAGAACACCAGCTCTCCGGCCAGCGCTACCCCCCAATCGAAGCGACCCGCGCCGCCAGACCGCCGCGCGATTGCCGCAGCCAGCCCCCGAGCCAGACCATTACCGCAAACGCGGCGTAGACGATCGGAATCAGCGGATGAAATCCAAACCCGATGTCGCCCATCAACAGTCCGATCCCCAGATCGCTGAGGAGCATGGTGGCCAGCGGGACGCCATACGCCCAGCGCCGATCGGCCAGATAGGCCCCGCCAAACAGGCAAATGGCCGCCATGGGCGAGAAGTTCCAGGGCATATTGGAAACACGGGAGACGTCACCCAGCCCCAGCCGATCGAGCACATAGGGGAGGAGCCGAATCGTGGCCCCCAAAAGGACAAGGCCGGCGGCCGTCAGGTAGCGTGGTTGCAGCATGACTTGAGATTCCTTCCAACAATTCGAGGTCAAGGAACAGTTAGTTACCAGATCAGGAGAAAAAAGGGAACTCGCCCCAGGGGCCGCACCGAATCATTTTCCCGGACGGGCTCGCGAATGGACCGCCGCAACGGCATCGAGGTCAAAGCCGGCCGTCCCTTTGGCCCCGGCGGCATTATCCAGATCGGTGATGCGGACGAATCGCGCTATCGCCAGCCCGACTTGTTTCAGATCGAAGGGATCCCCACCCGCCTGTTCGGGATCGGTGGGACTGATGTCGTTCTCGCCGGGATTGGCCAGAACCGGGTGATGGCCGGCGCACCCTTTTCGGGTGACGTAATCGAAGGGAAACTCCTTCCACTCCTTGCCATCGGCGCTCACTTCGACTTTGGCCAACTCAAAAAAACCGTTCCCCGGATCGTCCCCCGGGTCTTTCAGAAATGCGTTCTCGAAGACAATGAAGTCCGGTCCATCGCCGTCGAAGACTTCGTTGTCAACGAACTCCAGCGTGATCCGTCCCCCGCGTCCCAACGACAGGACGTGGGCCGAGGGGGCCAGCTTTCCCGCCCCATGCGGCGCCCCCAGGACGATGTCCGGGAGTTTTTCCTGGCCGAACTCGGCCCCTTCACCCGGTTCGAATTCGACAACCCGATCCACGAAAGGTTCTGGCGGCGACTCACCCGGCAATCCGGTTGCGACAAACACGAGAGCCAGCAGAACGAATATTCTCACAAACATTTTGGGCATAAGTGCGCCTCATTGGGTTGGGGTGTCAGTGGCTGCCGGCGTCGGTTCGGTTTCCAACAGCGGCAGTTTGTGGACCGGACAGACCGGCCCCAGCGGCAGTCGCTCGCTGAATTCCGGCGGTGGGGCCGCATGCCACTTCTCACACTGCGGGCAAAACAGCGCCTGCACCAGCGTGCTTCGTCCGGTCGCCGGATTGACCGCCGGCGTTGGTTGCCTGGGGCCAAAGCTGAGCGTGCCGGTTTCGCGGCAAATGTAGGCGATTTGGGGACTGGGGAGCGGCCCGGCGGCCGCTGGCGGGGGTTTCATCCACCAGCTCATCCCCAAGCCGCCAATCACCAGACCGACCAGGATTAAGAACGTCAAAGCAACTTTCGACATGCGGCACCTGTGCCTTCTTCTAGGGGTGGATCAGCAGGACTTCATTGCCGGTCGTACAGGGCATCGTCGTCCCCGACGAACCCCAACTGCTTCGTTTGCATCAGTTGGACTTGCGTCGCCGGGATCCAGGGGAGGCTGATGAAACTTTTCATCTGGCTTTCGACGTGCCCATCCAGGAAACCGACGTTGGCCACCCCATTGTGGCGAAAGTGAGTGCTCGGGAAGGCATTGCTGGGGGGTTCCAGATACCACGTTTCCATGAACGACAGATCGTCGCAGGTCGGCCAGTTGTTGCAGTAGACGGCGGCGGCATCGGCAAACACGATCGTTTGCGTCGATTGCAGCACGTCGGCCAACCGGTAATTGATCGGTTTGGTCCGATCGACTTCCAGCGTCATCCAGTCGACCGCCGCTCCCAGACCGGGGCCCAGGTACTTGTGGTTGTAGGCGTACCCCGACGTCATCTGGCCAAACCGTACGCGGGTGAGTAATCCCTCGCCGAAGCTCGGACACTGATACGATTGCCGCTGGTTCTCCATGTAAGGGGCCAGGAAGCCTTTTCTGAAATCCAATTGCCCCGCGGGATCAACCTCGCCAAACCAATAGCGGCGTTCCCCTCCCGGAGTTCCGACGGGGATTGCCCAGTTGTAGACGTCGACCGGCATCAGCGCTCCGTTCCAGGTGGTGGAGTACATTTGCATCGCCAGGCAGAGCTGCCGGATGTTGTTCTTGCACTGGGCACTGCGGGCCGCCTCGCGGGCTTGCTGGACGGCGGGGAGCAACAGGCTCACCAGCACGCCGATGATGGCGATCACCACCAGGAGCTCAATCAGCGTGAACCCCCTCCGTGCCGCACTGGAAACTCGCGGACGGCGGACTGCCGACGGGGACCAGGCCGGTGGAGCGTTCGGTACGCTCGAGGCCAATCGGCCAGTTCGCAACTCGTAAATTCTGGAAGCGCGCATGACAATTCCCTCGTTGTCTCGGGTTGCACGCCAGTCAAGGCGGGGTAACCCACACGATGGAATCCCACGGGGAACAAGCGTTCGATGGCGTTCTGCGCTGCCAGAAAAAATCATGGCAGCCATCTTCGCCGGATGATGGGATCATCCATCAGACCGCGCAGCCAAATGCGCAGCGTCAAGCGTGATCGGCGCAGATCCGGCGCGGCAGCGTCGCCCTGATCGGAACGTCTTTTTCCACGAAAGACTCAATCGCAAAACCGACGACTGGGCAGGTCTTCTGGCTCCCGGATCAAACTACTGACTGCGCCTTCCCGTGGCAGGGCTCCCCTCGACCGATCGGAATCGGCCTGGGGGCAACCTCGCCCACAGTGGCATTCGCAGCGTTCGTCCCCGGTTACAGCGGCGGGACCGCAACGGATTTGCACCGTCTTCCCTATTCTTCTCCCCCAACCACAAGTCACGGGAGACACCCAGGTCTGCGCCCATCCAGGACCAACGGTCTCGGGCAGGCGCCGTGATCGTATCAACTGGCGGCGGGAATGCAAGTGGCGACTCACTTCACCGATAACAGATACGCAATCACATCCGCTACCGCCTGTTGATCGAGTTGCTTTTCCAGCCCTTCGGGCATGATCGACAATCCGGTGCTTCGCATTTCGTCGATGTTCACCCGGAGGATCGTGTCGGTGGCGTTTTCCTGACGTTTGAGCGTCACGCTGGTGGCGGTTTCCGCGGCGACCAGCCCGGTGACGGTTTTCCCGTCGGTTTGCGTCAGAATGTAATTGACGAACTGCGGATTGACTTCCCGATTGGGGTCCAGCACGTTCAAGAGGATCGTTTCGGCGCCCCGGTTTTGAATCGTCGTCAGATTGGGGCCGATCTCCGTTCCGACGTTCTCCAGCCGGTGGCACACCGAACAGACCTTTTGAAAGTGCACCTTTCCCTTCGCGGCATCCCCCATCAAGGTGAGGGAAGGCTGATAGGCGTCGAGAACCTCCTGGCGGCGGCCCAGTTTCAGTTTTTCGATCAAACTCTGCGCCTGTTGTCGAACCTGGGGGTCGTTGTGCGTGGCAAGCAGTTTGACCCGCCCCGGTTCCAAATCCCCCAGGGGAATCTCGTCCTTCGCCACCCCCTCCAGAAATGCCAGGAGCCACGCTGGCCGTGAGAAGACGACTTCCGCCGCGACCGTTCGCAGTTTTGGCCCGAACGACGGCCAAGCCTCTACCAGAATCTTGCCGATCGCGGGGTCGTTGAATCCCGCCAGGAGGCCCACTGCCGCAAGTTGCACTTCCTGTGGCTGGCGCGTCCCGAGCAGGTCGGGCAACAGACTGCGGGCCGCTTCGAATTTCCCCAGTCGAAGGGTGCGGATGGCCTCGGCACGTTCCGCGGCTGGCTGCTGCTCGTTGGCCGCCGCTTGTCGGGCCGCCGCCAGCGACTGCTCCAACAGCATTTGGGCCTTGCCCGAGCCGTTGGCGACCGCATCGCGCAAGCTGGAACCGCGTTTGGTCAAACCGTCCACGAGTCCCGTGACGAGCCGCTGCGACAGGGCTTGATCCGCTTCGGGAAGTTTGTCGATGCTGGCGAGCGCCTGGAGGACGTCGCTTTGACGAGCCTGAAGACCGACCTGCGTCGCCAGCGCCGCCAGTGTCTCTTGTCCAGCGGGGGTCGTCCGAAACGCGGCGTCCTGGGCCAGAATTGTGAGGACATCTCCTGTCCCTTCCGCCAGGGAACTGAACGCGGCCAGCCGCACCCAGCGATCGGCGCCATCGTTCCGCAACAATGCGGCGAGCGATGCCAGCCGTCGCGGATCCGAGAGCTCTCCCAGCGTGAACCCCAATTGATACCGGACGCGAAGATCCGAATCATCAACCAGCGTCAGAAGCGTGTCGCGGAGCGGCACCGATTCATTGGCCAACGGCTCGGACAGGCGCACTGCATGTTCCCGGACGCGCGGATGGCCGTCCGCCAGTCGCGGCAAGAGGTCGTCCGCCGCCAGTGCCTTGAGGCCAGCCAGAGCATAGAGCGCCTGCATGCGGCCCAGCGGATGCTTTGCGACTGCCGCCAGCCGACGCAGCGGCTCCACCGCCGCACGGTCTTGCCGCTGGAAAAGCAGGCGCTGGGCGGTGTCACGATGCCAGCCGTTGGGGTGGTCGAGCGTGGCGGCCAGTTCGGCAGTCGTGGCGCGGTCGAGCCGCGCGAGAGGCGCCTGCTGGAAGTCGTCGCGCACCACGCGATAGATGCGCCCCCGATCGCGGCCGCTGGTCAGGTCCAAGTGCTTCTTGATCGCGGGAGGCAGACTGAGCGGATGTTCGATCACCTCGCGGTACACGTCGATGATGTACAGGTTGCCGTCCGGTGCGTTGGCGAACTGTGCCGGGCGAAACCAGATATCTCGCGAGGCAACGAATTCTTTCTGTTCATCGGCGCGGCGAGCGACGAGCTCCACTCCCGTGGATTCCAGCAGTTTGCGGTGAACGATGTTGCTCCCCACGTCGCCGACAAACGCCTGACCGTGGTACTCTTCGGGCCAGGCGTGGCCGCGATAGATTGTGACGCCGGTCGCCCCGGTGAAGTAACCAGCCGCGCGGCCTCCGCCTTCGATCGGTCCGGGAACCTGTCCCGAAACGCGGAGTCGGGTGCGGACGATCCGCCAGGGCTCGACCGGGCTGATGCGGAATACCTCGGCCTGCGGGCCATCGGCGGCGATGCTGATCCGCGCACCAGGCGCCGCCAGATGCGGATTCCGCGCGATGTAGCGATCCTCGTACATCACCAGTTGAATGTGATCGCTGTTGGAGCTGAGGAACTTGCGCCCCCAATCGTCAAAGCTCATTCCATGTTGCGCTCCGCCGCTGGTGGGGGAAATATCCAGCGTCCGGGGGTCGAAAGCAAAGTCGCGGCCATTGAGGCTGACCGGTGCGGCGTCGGGCCGGTCGGGGCGCCGGACCTGCGCTCCCGAGGTGCTGGTCGCGCCGTGAATCCGGTTGTCGAGTCCCCAATGGAAGCTGTTGAACAGTCCCTGAACGTTGCTGCGGCCAAACCCTGTGAAGACCGTCTTCCGCACGTCCGCCGCGCCATCGCCGTCGGTGTCCTTGAGGTAAAAAATGTCAGGCGCCGCTCCGACGAAGACTCCCCCGTCATAACAAGTGATGGCGGTGGGCCACGAGAGTTTGTCGGCGAACAGCGTGCTTTTGTCGAATTTCCCATCGCCGTCGGTGTCTTCGAGTCGGCGGACCGAGCCCAGAAACTCCTTGTCCTGTTCGGAGTAGTCGATCATCTCCGCGACGTACAACCGATTCGCTTCGTCAAAGGCAATGGCGACAGGCGAATGGAGCAGCGGTTCCGCGGCAACCTGTTGCAGGCGAAATCCGGGGAGGGTTTGGAACGTGGCCAGTGCGTCGGCCGGTTCGTGCGGAGGGATCCGCGGCAACTCGTCTTTAAAGTCCGGTTCATCTCCCTCGGCCGGAGCGGCCCGGCTGAATTGTTGCGGCAAGCTCAAGCACAACAGTCCCAGAGCCAGACCCGCGAGAGTGAGCCAGCGACGACGATTGACCGATGTGTTCATAGAGAGGTTCCTGATCACGGACTGAAACGGCTGGTGCGCCCTCGGTCCGAGGAGGGGGAATCAACCGGAGCAAAGGCCCAACGGAATTCTCGTTGGACTTCCAGGAGGAGTACAGTGTGGCGGGAAATTCGGGTGGGATCACGGACGAAAACAGCGTACTGATTCTGTTCCGGAAAAACCACCACCCCGGCGCCACCGATGGACTTGCGGTCGCGCGTTCAGCCGCCGATACTCAATTGACAGAAATGTCGTTGGCGCGGATAGGAGAACTCCGGCAACCGTGGACCACTGATGAAAGTGCGATGATGCTGCAATGCGAAAGGCGCGACGCGGGGGAGGTATCAGTGCTGTCGCTCAGCGGGCGACTCGTGTTTGGCGCAGAGAGTCAGGCGTTCAATCGCCAGATCCGGGAGTTGGCCGCCCAGGGGCGGACCAGGGTGCTGCTGAATCTGACGCAGGTTTCGTTCATCGACAGTTGCGGCGTCGGGGAACTGGTGGCTGGCTACACGACGCTCACCAAAGCGGGAGGGGGGCTCAAACTGGCGTCGCCGCAAAAATTCGTGGAGGAGGTGCTGCGGATCGCGCGGCTCCCGCGGATTGTGGACCTGTTTGCTACCGAGGGAGAAGGCCTGGCGGCGTTCGCCGCGGGGGAGAGCCAACATGGCTGAATGGGAACTGGCACAACACAGCGCGACCGACCAACTCGCCCTGCTGCACTTCTTCTCCATCAAGAAACAGCAGCCGGAAGGGGAGATCGAGTTCCGCATCACGATCAAGGAGTTTGTCGCGGCGCAGGAACAGTCGATGCGGTTCTTCGCCGAGGCGGACAAGCAGACCAACCAGCGGACCGCTCCCTACACGCCGACCGGCTGGGGGAACACGCTGGTGAAAGCGCTGGCGGATTGCGTCCGGGCGATTCACCGGTTTCCGTATGAAGGACCGCTCGGCGAAAAGGAGAGCGGAGGCGCGGCATTGCTCTCCTGAGGAGCACCCTGAACTTTGGGCAATTGAACGAAGCGGGGAAAACGATGCAGGTCTTGGTGCAGTTCTGAGTTTTGGCATCTCAATAGCCAGACAATTTTCTTCCCAGAAACAAATGCTGATTTTTCCCGACAAGCGCCGGTTATTCTTCACCTCAGAGTCGCCTTTTTTTGCCCACCAGGAAACCCGAAGGGCCATCTTTCTGACATCACCAAACCATACGTCACCCAAACCGCACGCCAAAAAGCCCGCCGGATTCCGTTGCGTCGGTCAAACGTGGTTGAACGATATTTGGTGTGGGATCAAACTCTGG
>JBJXGA010000270.1:0-67595 GCA_046152955.1 Planctomycetales bacterium
TGGCCAACACGTGGGTTCTCGCAGCCGTCCCTTTGACGGTGACGATCAGCGCCCGCGAACGTCTCGTCGTGTTGCGCATCCTGAACGGTCACGCACATCGCGTCGCCAATCGCCCCAATCGTGTGGAACCGCGAGCCGTCAAGCGCCGGCCCGCTCCCATCGCGCTGCTCACGGAACTCCGCGAAACAGCCCGAGCCAAACTGATCGCCGGCTCAAAAACGTAAACGATCCGCGCCACACGCCGCGAACTCAATCTGACCTTCCAGGCGTGACCGACAGCGAGTCACGAACATTGCACCTGTTGGAGATCGGCACACCGCGATACCAAAATCGTCGTTGACTGGACATGACCTCGCGCCGAGGATGTCTCAGACTGCGCGCGGACGGGCAGACGCGAGCAACTCGCGATACGAAGTGGATTTGACGGTGCACGATTGGCCGGAGTTTTTGCGACAGTCGCCGTAACGTCATGCTACAAAAGCGGCAGTGCCATTCAGTCCTGACCCCTTTTCCGCTCCCAGCACGAATAGAGGTATGAGCCGAGACATGACTGTACTTTCGAGGCGTACAAGACCTTGCCGCCGAACGCCATCGTTCACCGGGCCGCGGCGAACGACGTTGATTTCAAAATCCGCGCGGCCCGCGGCTCCGGTGCAACGGCTGGTTCGGCCTCCTTCAATCTTCGCTCACTTGCTTGAAGGCATTGATGATGCGCTCAGCGCTGGCTCGATCCATGTTGCCCAGAGTGGGATTGTAGTTCTTTGCCTTCAATTGTTCCGAAACTTTGGCATCGTTGTCGATGGTGTAATGGGTCCATCCCGAATACATGCCATCCACGGAGACCGTGATGGCGGCTGGTTCGCTGGGACAGCTCTTGGCGAGCCGTTCCCGTGCGTCTTTCGTCAGCACCATCTTGACAGAATAGTGGTGGACTACCACGCCACTCATCAGCCAGTCAAACATTGACAGGCGAGCCTCCACAATATCCTTAGCGGTAAGGATCATGGCTGGCTTCGCGTGCGGGTAATACCCGGGGGAATCATCACTATCACCTACGATCCGATCAACGGTCAGCCCTTCCACCCGAAAGCGTTCCACCCAGCGGATTTCGACTTTCGGCTTTGGTGGCTCCTTCGGATCGGCTGCGAAGCCGATCGTCGCGACACATGCAACTCCAGCGAAGATTGCCAATAGACGCAGGGCAGAGACCATAATACAACTCCCGTAGTGAAGATCTACCGCAGCGGCCGAACGACCCAAGCTCAGCGACGGCGGCCACGAGGCGCGCCGATTGCAACCGCGACGGCCCGCCGCCGTTCGCTGCAGCGCATGGTTAGGCCGCATGGTCATCATCTTTCCGTGTGCAACATCTGTAATCAGCAAGGAGCAATCCCAAAGATAACAATGTGCTGAACGACCAAAGCAGAGTGATCATCAGCTTCGCAGTCCGCCAATCCGCCGACACGTATCCTTGAGCAATATAGTCCGGCCCATAAACGACGCGTGCGACGACACAGCCAGCAATCTTGCACCCTCCGATGAGAAATCCACTGAAGATGATCGCCGCATACGGATGCTGCGAGACGCGGCGCAACATCCAAGGCATGACACCTATGGCAGGGAGCGCTGAGAGCCCTGCCATCAACGGAAATGGGAAATGTGTCTGCACACCCGCCGCGAAGCCGAATCCAACGAAAAGCGCGACGTTGACGGAAATGGCGGTGATGATCGCCAACATCCTGGCACGCCACGAAGTGGCCGATCCCGGCAGACCACAAGCGCGATGAAACTCCGTCACCAGCCAAGCATTGATGACGCCGAGATAAAGGCACGAAACATCTGCGCTGCGAGTTGGGTCGGTCGCTACAAGGATTGGCAACGGCAGAAGGGCGGCGACGGCCCACATCCCCATCATTGAGCGAAGCGTGCCTCCGGCAGGAATCTGGACGGGCGCTGGTATGGAATTTGTCATAAGGTGTAGTGCGGCCTAACGGCAGCCGTAACCGGGCGGCCGCTAAAAAGCTATGATTTCAAGTCCTGCGTCATCGGCCGCTCCGGTTCACGGCTTTGTTCTGTCGCGTCCAGCAGCCCAAGGGATTGCAATTGGCAATCGGCGGCGGGTGCGGTTGCGTTGTATCTTGGAATTCTACCAACAAGTTCAGGAAACGCGGAAGCCGTCAGGTTGATTGGCCCGATCCGCCGGGTCAATTGGACCCGGACAGAACTGGTCGAACTGCGCGACAATGGGATGGACATGGCGACCGTCTCCTGAAAGCCGAGAGGCTCAGTATACCGTTGGCGGCGGGGAAAGTCGAAACTGCGGCGAATCGGTTATGGAAAACCGGCGTCCAGCACATTCAATGTTGGTCGCCGCGACCGTTTTCGAGCCCTATCGGCCCTTTTCCCCGCCCAACTCCGATCTTGACCGATTTTGCTGTTTGCGGTACATCCCCGCTCGCAACGACGGATCGCGCACCCCCTTGTCCGCTTTGAGTCCCGCAACTCGATCGGTCAGTGTCATTTCCCGCCGGGGTTCGCGCGGCTTCCGCCGTCTCTCACCTCTCTGCTCCTCGTTGACCCAGGAACACCACATGTTGTTCAGAATGTCGCGCATTCTCTCCACGATTGGAATCGTGGCTGCTGCCGGCGCCAACACGGCGTTTGGGCAGTTTTTCTGTTGTCCGCCCCCTCCCTGCTGCTGCCCGCCGGTCGTGTGCGTGCAGCCTGCGTTCCGCACTGTCCCGGTGACCGAGCTGCAGGAGGTCAAACAGGTCGTGCAACGCCCGGTGGTGGAAACCAAATACGTCGAACAGCCGGTGACGGAGTACCGCCGCGTGGTTGAGACCAAGACGGCGGAAATCCCCACTGTCAGCTATCAGAATGTCACGGAATACCAGACGATTCAGCGCGACATGGGAAGCTGGCAGACGCAGTACCAGTACCGTCCCAAACTGCATCCCTGCCAATACGACAGCCGCCCGGACGTGCTCGGCTTTCTCAATCGGGCTCAGTATTCGGTGCGGATGGCCTTCACCCCCGATTATGCGGCCCAGCGGATTTACACCCCCCGCGTCGTGACGCAACAGATTCCGATCACGCGGCAGGTTGCCGTCCGCGGGACGCAGACGGTGAATTACCAGGTGGCCCGGGTCGTTCCCACGACGACCACCCGCAAAGTCGCTGTGAATTCGGTGCGGATGGTGGCGGAGGAAATCGTCACCAAACGCCCGGTGACCGTGATGAAGACCATACCGTGGGGCGGGGCCTACGCGATGGGAGCGCCAGCCGGCGCCCCCACCACGACGACCGCCGCATTGCAGCCGACTCCCGATCCCAAAACGAGCGCCACGCGGATCATGCCCAAGGAGGAGACCACCGCCGCGGCGCCCGCCAAGGAACGTCCCCCCCGGAACCTTCCCGACGCGCTGACGGAAGACGAAGCGCCGGGGAACGATGCGGAATCGACCCGCGACGCCGACTCGAGCAAATCGAACATCCGTCGCAACGGACAGGGATCGATCCAGCGTCCGGCGGCCCCGGCCTCGAAAGGGACCACCTTGATCTCCGCTTCGGGACGCCCCCTTGGCCAATGGGTAGCGCGCAAAAAGTCACCACCCGCACCGGCCGCCACTCCGGTTGGACCGGCATTCCCTGAAATGGTGATCGCCCAGAACGCGACCCCCTGAACGGGGCGCGCCGCATCAGCTTCTCCGCCGGAACGGAATGGGAGCGAGCGCAGGACGTTGTCCTGCGCTCGCCCTTTTTTTGTCGCAGCCCATCCGGCGGGGGCGAATCCCCGCAGAATGGAATCACATCGGGTTGTTGCGCCCGATTTTGGAGAGGGCTTTGGACAAACCACCGCGTCGCCCACCGTGATCACTGACCGGGAACCCAGATTTTCGATGGTTCTCCAGGAGTCTGCGAGCCGGGGGTCCAAAGCCCCGTTGGTTCGGAGACGGCTCCCACCGCCAGCGGTTCTGCAGAACCGGAGACAAGCCCTTGCTGGTTCCAGGGACCAGGCAGCTCCAGGTTCAACAGGACGGCGGAGATCAGCGCAGCGGCCTCAGGCAGCTTGGGACGGTAGTAAGTCCAAATCGTCTCCGCCAGGGTGGCGATCTGGGGATCGCTTTCATCCACCGCAATTCGCAGCGCGACCTCCCGGAATTCAAAATCCAGCAACTCCAGGAGCGGTATTTTGGCATCCCGAGCCGCCTGCTTGGCCTTGATCGCCCAATCCAGCGACTCTTTCAGCTCGAAGCGCTGCTGCGACAGTTCGGCGAGCTTTTGGTAGAGGGTCGGAAGCTCCTGCGCCGGAATCAACGGGAGCCGTTCGGTCAGCGTTCGCAGCGCGCTATACGTCAATTGGACCATTCCCAATTGTTGAGCGACTTGCGCGGTCGAAATCAACAGCTTGTCAGGGAGGAGCGACAAGGGGAGCCGCCGCGCCCTGAGCGGTGGCACAAACCTCGTTTCGTCGAGCAGTGTGGGGTCGAGTCTGGCCTGCGGGGAAAGACTGAGCTTCTCGCGCAGGGCGGCACTGTCGCAGACGCAGCCCGCCTGCTCGGCGAGCACTTCCAGAGCGAGAATCGACGCCATCAGCGGCGCCTTGAGAGCCGGATCCTGCGCGGCCTCCACGGGGGACTTGCCGTCCAGATGGAATTGGGGAGTGTGCGGCCAAACGTCAAACTGAATATGACGCCACCGAGCCCCCTCCAGTCGCGATTGGTGAGGGAAAGGAACATCGTCCGGAAGCGCCCAGGGGATGGTCAGCGCATGCTGGTCCCTGGAGGTCACGCCGGTCACCACCGGAGGCTGATCGCCGACCTCTGCCTCCGGTCCCGCTAGATCGAGAATCTGCCGCGTCAATTCGGGGAGTCGCTCACTCTCCAGACTGCTAAGAAACGCGACCGCCGAACCGGAGCGGTCAGGAGGTGCGTCATACACCTCCAAGGTCGCCAGCAGCCGGGGGACGGTGTCGAAGGTCCATTCGGCGTAGGGTAACGTGCTGGGCTCCCGATCCAAAATATGAAATGCGCCGACCGGGACCGGTCCTTGTCCCTGGGCGTCCTCGGGATCAACTGGAACGCGGACAATCCGTGGCTGGGAATCGAGCAGCGACAGCAGTCGGCTGACCGATTTCACACGGAGTTGCTGCGCAAGCTGTTCCGACTTCCATTGGTCGTCGATCGGGGAGAGCAATCGCGCCATGAGCAGGCACTCCGCCGCCGAATCGAGATCCGGTTGATTGTCCGCCGCCGCCTTGAAGGCCCGAACCGCCAGCGGCTCTTCGCCGGCCCAGGCATGGCACAGCGCGATATTCCACCAGACCCAGGGTGCAGTCGGCATCTGCCGGGCGATTTTCCCCAGCGATTTGGCCGCATCGCCAAAGCAACCCGTGGCGCACTGTTGGAGCGCTTCGAGGTAATCAGAGCGCAACGAATCGTCTCCCAAGAACGGCTCCAGCCGATAGGGAGATCGCAATGGATACGGAATGGTCGGCGCATGAATCAATGCCGCCAGGGACTGGATGATTTCCTGTTGTTTCGGATCGAACATCACGGCCTGCGCCAGATACTCGCGGGCGGCTAAGAAGTGCCGCTGGGCGATGAGGACCATGGATAAGGCTCGGAGCAGATGTACGGTGATGGAGGTCACGCGTCCCGCCTGAACTTGCAGGGCTTCGTAAATGGCCCGTTTGGCCGCGGGATACCCCTCCGATTGCAGCGTCAGGAGCGCATTGAGGGAACTGGCCAGCGGGTGAGTCGGAAGTTCGTCGAGCACCTCCCGCGCCAGGCGCAGCGCGTCGGCCGCTTGACCTTGCTGCATGTGGACCACCGATAAGTTGGATTTGATCCAGGCCCGGCTCCACGCCTCTTTGTGCGGTTTCTTGTCCAAGGCTTCCAGCGCGTTTTGCGCCAGTGAAAACTGCTGGTGCTTCTGCAGATCGGAAATTCGCTGCATTTCGCCGATGATCGCATGACAGCAAAACTTCAGCTTCTTTCCGCTGCCGCACGGGCAATTCTGATAGACGTCAAACTCTTCGGCCATCGTCTCGATTCCTGCGTATGTTATGGATCGGCCAGCGGCATCCGGGACTGGATCACGAGCACTGGCCGGAGTCTGGTTCGTGTCGGGCAAAAACGCCAAACCAGGACTTTAGCAGAATCGAGAACGAGATTCGATCGTCAGCCGCGTTTCGCCTGAAAGATCAGCGCCGAAACCCATATTGCGGGTTCCGCGGGCTGAAATCCTGATCGGTCAGCCCGACGTTGGTTTTGATCTTGGAGTACGTATAGCTTTCGACCAGGGGGGGCTGCTCTCCCTTGCGCTGCGGCCAGGCATAACGTTCGGCACGGACCGGCAGTTTAAGCTCTTTGTCGAAGTACACGCGGCTCATGTGAAACGGCAAATCGCGCTGCTGCTTTTGGTGGGTGATTTGCACCGCGTCGCAAGCGGTTCCCGCCAGTTTGGCATTGGGAAAGAACTTGATGTCCACCGTCTGCGGATCGTATTTCTTCTCGACATCCCAGATTTTGAACGCCGTGGTGAGCAGGTTTGACATGCCGATCTGGGTGATCGGATGGCGATTTTCTTCCATCACTTTGCGATCCGTCGGGGGGAGCGGAACAGTGCCCGCCACCGCCTTGATCCCGACTTCATGGACCAGCAGGTTTCCGTTGTTGGCCCCCGCCACGTACAGCACTTCACGCCCCGCTTCCGGCCCAGTCAGGTATCGCAAATAGACGCTGAACGGTTTTTCGCGGATTTTGATCTGCATTTGTTGCTCAATCTTTCGCCGACCGACGATCTCCACTTTGGAAAAGACCGCCGTGTAATCCTGGACTCCCTTGAGCGCCTCGCGGCTCGCTTCGGCGAAATCGATCACGTCCTGGATTTCCGGGGGCTGACGGTCTGCCTCGTCCTCCTCCTGGGCCGGTTTGTCGGCCGCGAACAGCGGCGGACAGGCCACTCCCAAAGTCAGGCACCAGAATAACACGGCCAGGCGACGCCTCCCGTGGGGCGCGCAGGACTTGTCCGGAATCGATGATCGCTTGCCAAACGGCTCGGATTGCTGCATGACAGAAACTCAAAAGGGAAGGGGGAAATGGACTCCGTGCCAGCAATTAACGATTTTCCGCATGGGGGAGAAATCGCGACGGGCGCTCGACTTCGGGAATTGGACTGGTGTCGCGTCAACAAAGCCGAAATTCTGCGATGAGAAGGTCTTCACGGCCCTGATCCAGGGAGAAAATCCTACAAGGAATGGTGGAAAAGGTCCAGAAAGTGCAACTGTCATGCCACCGATGTCATTGAGCACGAAATGCGGGATTCAATCATCCCAGCCATCCCAGGCTTCCCAATCATTAGCCAAGCGTGCCTGAGACTGTCACTCGGTGAATCCAACTCAGCCTCCTTGATTCCCTGGATTTGTAAAGAATACAATCCAATCCCGCGGGCGGAATGGTCCGTTCGACTGGTTCATACGTTTGTACGCCCAGGAGGAATAGCATGGGAATCTTCGACAAACTTCGCGGCGAGTTGATCGACATCATCGAGTGGATCGATGACGATCGGCACACTCTGGTGTGGCGTTTTCCCCGGTATCAGAACGAGATCAAGAACGGCGCCCAGTTGATCGTGAGGCCGGGGCAGATGGCGGTGTTCGTCCATCGCGGCCAGATTGCCGACGTGTTCGAGCCGGGAAGTTACACGCTCAAAACTGACAACTTGCCGATCTTGAGCACAATTCAAGGGTGGAAGTATGGCTTCGACAGTCCATTCCGCTCTGAGGTGTACTTCGTCAGCACGCGGCAGGTGACCGACCTGAAATGGGGAACCCCCAATCCGATCATGCTGCGGGATGCGGATTTTGGACCGGTTCGCCTGCGAGCCTTCGGCACCTACGCCCTGAAGTGTACGGATCCCAAGATTTTGCTGAAGGAACTTGTCGGAACGGACGGAGTGGTCGAGGCGGACGAGATTGGCGAATTGATGCGCTCGATCATCATGACCGCGTTCGCCGACATGCTTGGTGAATCCAAAGTCGCAGCGCTCGATCTGGCAGCGAACTACCGGGAAATGTCCGATCAACTCCGGCAATACGTCGTCGAGCGCGTGGACGACGAATATGGGCTCGACGTGCCGCAGTTGTTCATCGTCAACATCTCGCTCCCCGAGGCGGTCGAAAAGGCACTCGACACGCGGACGAGCATGGGGGTGATTGGCGATATGAACAAGTTCCAGCAGTACCAGATGGGAACGGCGATGACGGCCGCCGCTGCCAACCCCGGGGGAGGTGCGGCGGAAGGGATGGGGCTGGGGATGGGCTTTGCCATGGCCAATCAGATGGCGCAGAACCTCAATCGCGCTGGGGGCGCGGGAGGAGCGGCGGTTGCGGCTCCTCCACCGTTGCCGGGTGAAGCGTGGCACGTAGCCGTCTCCGGACAGTCGCAAGGGCCGTTCACCACCGCGCAGATCGCCGACGGCATCGCGGGGGGTCAGATCGCGGCCGGTACCCTGCTCTGGAATGCGGGCCTGCCGAGCTGGACGGCCGCCAATCAATTGCCGCAGTTTGCTCCCCGCTTTGCGGCTCCGCCCCCGGTTCCTCCGGTGCCTCCGAATTAGAGACGGCGCGCGCGGCAGGGATGAGGAGCTCCGCACGTGTGGGGAACGATATGCCCAAAGCCTGGACTTGGATTGCGTTGGGAGGAATGATCGCCCTGGTGGGGGATGTGGCCTGCGCGGATTTATTCTCCTATCGCGATGCTGAGGGACGAACGGTCGAAGTCGAAGCCCGGTTGGCCGGCTCCGGTCAGGGGACGCTGCTCCTGGAACTATCGGACGGAGGGTATCGTCCGGTTTCCGAGGGGGCAGTCGTCAATCGGGTCGTTCAGGATGGCCCCCCGCCGCTGGAGCCGGGAGAAATCGCCACGCAGCTGGAAGCGGAATTTGGGGGGGATCTGTTCCGCAGCTACGTCAAAGAGCCCTATGTCATCGGATTGGTGCTGGGGACGCCGTTGCCCAGGAATTCCGAGAGCCGCGCCAAGGGAGTGCTCACGAAGGCCGCCAGCTTCCTGAAAAATGTCGACGCGGCGTTTGCTTCGTTCGTCAAAGAGGCGCGGATTCCCGCCCGCCCTCCCACGCATCCCCTGGTCGTGCTGATCTTTGAGACCGAGCCGTCGTTCGAAGCCTACGCCCGCTCGGTGATCGGCCCAGGAGGGTTGTCGGCGGAGCGGATCGCCGGCTTCTATTCCGGAATCACGAATCGCCTGGCACTGCGGCTGGCGGAATGCCGGACGTTTGATGTGCCGCTGCACGAGGCGATCCACCAGCAGGTCTACAATCGCAACGTCTTCCGCCGCCTGGCCCCCATTCCTCGCTGGTTCGATGAAGGAATCGCCACCGGTTTTGAAGGGAATCAGGGAAAGGTTTCGATCGGCCCAACGAAGATCAGTTCGCGATACGCGCGGCAGGTGCTGGAAGCCAGCGGCATTTCGTTCGAACAGGTTCTGCGGGGAGACAAGGAATTCTCTGGCGATGTGTTGATCGGCGAAGCCTACGGCCGCGCGTGGGGGTTGCATTGGTTCCTGGTGACCAAATACCGCAGCCAGTACAGCAAGTACGTGCGCCTTCTGGCTCAGAAGGAACCACTCACGCTCGAAGACGCCGACCAGCGCCTGGCCAATTTTCGCGAGGCATTTGGCATGGAGCTGGAAGACCTCAAGAGGGAATTTCGTCCTTTCCTGGAATCCAGCATCAAGAAACAGAAAGTGGTTCTGAATCCCGAACGCCCCGTGGGGATCTCCCTGACGCAGGAACAGGTGGGAGAAGTGGAGTTGTCCGCGGTCAGTCGCAACGGGCGGCTGGAGGTGCAAGGTCGCTTGACGAATGTTTCGCCGCTGCGCCCCATGGCGTTTTACGTCACAGTGGAAACCGATGCCGACGCTTATGCCGACTGGCACATCCCCAATCTGGACATTCAGAAATCGACTCCCCTGGCGATGAAATACGCCGAGAAGCCGATCGGCGACGCGCGTCCCGGCGTCTCCCGTTCATTCCACGTTCATATCCGCTCAACTCCCGCCGACAGCGACGAGGCCGCCGCCTGGAAACAGGGACGGCTTCCCGGCCCGGTGTCGAAGAAATAGTCCGCCCTTTCCATGCCATCACGCGCCGTTGTCATCACTCTGGATGCCCTGCATCTGGGATATCTGGGTTGCTACGGCAATGACTGGATCGAAACTCCCAACTTGGATCGAATGGCTGCGCGGGGGATCGTATTCGACTCGCATTTCGTCGAGCAACTCGAACCGGGCGCCACGCAACAGGCCTGGTGGACCGGGAGGTATCAGTCGCTGGGAGCACCCACCGCGTCGCGGGAACAACCCTCGTTTCTCAGCCTTTTAGAGACCTCCGGCGTCCGGAACACGCTGTTCCTGGAAGCCCACGCAGGGCAAGACCACCTCGTGGCCCCACCCTTTGAGGAACGGATCGAAGTTCAGGGAGACGATCGCCTGGGGGCTCCCGAAGCCAGCGCGCCATTCGCCCGATTGGTACAGCGAGTCGGCGAGTGGCTGTGCGATACGACCGGTGACAAGAAACCACGGTTGTTGTGGATCAAGTCGCGGGGAGTGCCGAATCCCTGGTTGCCCCCTGGGGAATTTGGCGATTTGTATCTGGAGGAATTCGGCCTGGCGGGGGAGGATGCCGCCGAAGAAGAGGACGATCCCGAAATGGACGAGCCCCCCTCCGACGACGAGCCAGAGGAAGCCACGCCGTCGCCAGCCAGCGCCGTTTCTACGACTTCCAGCGGCGCCTCCGAAAAGCTGATCGAGCTGAAATACGCCCGCGCGTTGTATGCCGCCTACGTCACCTGGCTGGATCGCTGGTTCGGCAAACTCGTGCAATTGCTGGAGCAACATCCGGACTGGAGTGAATCGCTCCTGATCGTCACGGCGGGCGCAGGGGAATCGCTGGGAGAACGCGGAGGGCTGGGTGAGTCCGCGTTGCAGTTGCGCGAAGAATTGGTGCATACGCCGCTCATCGTCCGTACTCCTGACCACCTGCACGACGCGACGCGACGGGCCGGACTGGTGCAGCCGGTGGACCTGGCGCCGACGCTACTGGAATGGTTCGGCGCGATGCACAAATCCGGGCTGAAGTCAGACTCGCCCGGTGGCAACTCGTTGCCGGCCGTATCGGACGAGGGAGATCCGCAGGGGCGTAGTCTGCTCCCCATCGTGCGGAACGAAGTTGAGTCGATCCGCCGCACGGTCTGGCTGCAATCAGGCCAGGAATGGGGATTGCGAACTGATGCCTACTTCTATGTCGAAGAACATCCGCAGGAAGGGGACGAAGAGGCGCACGGCTGGTTGTTCGAAAAGCCCGACGATCGCTGGGACCAGGCGGACGTCGCCGCGCAACACCCCGATGTCGTCGACGAACTCCGCCTGGAACTGCACCGGCGCCGGTCCACGACAGCGCCGTGATGGCCCTCACCGGCGGGAGTCATCGGCGACTGGCGATTCGTTATCTGGTGAGTTCTCAGCCTGCCAGCGAAGCCAATCCGAAGTCATTTCACCGCAGTGCCGTTCCCAACTTTTGCGCAGGCCAGCCCCACACGATCGCTTGTGACAAATGGCCGCAGTGCATACACCTGCACGCAGTGCGCCATGTCGTCGACTCTCTGGCGCGACCATTTTCGTCCTGACCGAAGGAACTGCCCATGCTGGACCGCTTGATCACGATTGCCGTCTCTGTGGCTGTGACCTATGGATTGCTGCAGGTTGCCCCTGCCAAATCCAGGGAGTTGGAACTGGACCGGTTGATTGTCCGCAAGGAGCTGATCGTTTCGGATACCGGGCAGCCCTGGGAGCCGGGACTCGAAGCACTGCAAATGCCGCGCGGCATCTATGCCCGAGCGCTGGGGGACGGGCCTGGCGGATTGTGGGTTCGTAGCCGGTTGATCAAGGGGGAGATTGACGATCCGTTTGACGACCGATTCCACGCGCTGGAGAGCGATGGTTCAATGCGCCGCGCTCCGGGACACATTTCGTGGAACGTCTGGCTGGACGGCGCCTGGCGGCAAAT
Organism: Planctomycetales bacterium; assembly: GCA_046152955.1. Classification (GTDB taxonomy): domain Bacteria; phylum Planctomycetota; class Planctomycetia; order Planctomycetales; family Planctomycetaceae; genus SIAF01. The sequence continues at coordinate 12,091 of JBJXGA010000270.1, forward strand.
GGCCATCATCCAGGGAGAGGGCCTGGAACTCAGCGAGGTGCCGCTCCAGCAGTGGAATGGCGAGACCCATCCCGGACGGATCCGCTTCCAGACCTTCCGGCCGGGGCACGTCGAGCCCTTGACCGATGCGCTCATCGGACAGGGAAAAATGAGCCTGGGGGGGGGAGGCTACGGAGGGGGAGGGCTGCCGTATCCTTCGGACGTGCTGCACTTGTGGGGAGGCAAACTGCACGAAGAACCGCTGGAAACGCCTGCGCCTCCCGTCGTGGTCAAGGACGATGGGACCGGCGCGCATCAGTACGCCATCGTGGCGGTCGGCGTTCAGGGAACGCGGACAGCGGCCTCGAAACCGACCCGCGCCGGTGGGAAAGCAACGCTCCGCTGGGACAGTGTGCCCGGAGCAGACTCGTACGTCATCCTCCGCGATGGTCAGCCGGTGGCTGGACCGCTCCGGGCCGAGGGCTCGCGCAAGCAATGGGTCGATGCGACCAAACCCTGAGGCGGTATTCGAACAGATTGATCCGTGGGTAGATCCTGTGGCAGCCAGAGGAGCGCCGACTTTGGCGCTCCTCTCGCTACCTCCGCGAGGCGATCGCCCGCTGCATTTCTCGTTTGGCTTCCTTCTTCTTCAGCGTTTCGCGCTTGTCGTGAAGCTGCTTCCCTTTGCCCAGCGCGACGACGACTTTGACAATTCCGCGGCGAAAATACAGCGACAGGGGGATCAGCGTCAGCCCCTTCTGGGAGGCCAGTTCGGCGAATTTCCGAATTTCGCGGCGGTGCAAGAGCAGCTTGCGGATGCGGCGCGGCTCGTGATTGAGCAGATTGGCTTGCGGATACACGGCAATGTCACAACCGATCAGCCACAGTTCGCCATTCTGGACGCGGGCATACGCTTCATCGAGCGACACCTTCCCCCCCCGCAAACTCTTCACTTCGCTGCCGGTCAGGACCATTCCGCATTCGATCTGGTCCAGAATCTCATACTCGTGCCGTGCTTTGCGGTTGGTGCAGATCGGGCGATCCAGCGGCTGGTCGGACTTTTTTCCGGAATCCTTGCTCATGGTGAAATTCACGGTAGAGAGGGAATCGGGATTGGTCAAGCAACCGTCCCCAGTCGGGGGAAATAGTCGCGCGCGGCCCGTTGAGAAGCCTTCGGGAGCCGGGTAGAATGAGAACAGCGATTGACTTCCCCGGTCCCACTGCGGAATTCGTCATGGTTTGTCCTGTGTCTCTCGTCGGCAGCGTTCAGTGGGAAAGGGATTGGCAGAGGAATTGGCATGTCTGCGACCATCTTCGACTGGGAGGCGCCGCGCGAGGCTGCGCTGGAGGTGCATCTCCTGGGACTGGTCGATTTTGACGCGGCGCAGGTGCTGCAGGAACGCCTGGCGATGCAGATCGCTGCCGGGGTGGACCAGGGAGGGGCACTCTTGATCTGCGAGCATCCGCCCCTCGTCACCATCGGACGCGAAGGGAGTTGGGGGCACGTGCGGATGTCGCCGGAGGAGTTCGCGGCCAGGCGCTGGGACGTCCGCTGGATCACTCGCGGGGGAGGCTGCATCACTCACGTTCCGGGACAAATTGCGGCCTATCCGATCATCCCGCTGGCGCGCCGCGGGATCGGAATCGCGGCGTTTCGCGAACAACTGCAAGCCGCGATTATTGAGACCTGCCGGGAGTGTCGGGTTGCCGCGCGGCAACAGCCGCAGCAAGCGGGAGTCTGGGGACGCGGAGGGGAACTGGCCCAGGTGGGCATCGCCGTCAGATCCGGGGTCTCGATGCAGGGGGTGTTCGTCAATGTCTGTCCCCGACTGGACCAATTGCGGCTAATCGCTCCGGCGGGGCGCGCCATCACTTCGCTGGCAGTTGAGCGACGCGTTCCCACGTCCCTGGGGTCGGTTCGCGAAAGTCTGATCCGGCGCCTGGCTTCGCAACTGGAATATGACCGATTTCACCTGCATACGGGACACCCGCAGTTGCGGCGAACCCGACGAGTGGTGGCCTATGCTTGAGATCATCGCCCCCCCGGCCCCCACGCCGCGCCGCCGACTGCCACCGTGGCTTAAGCGCCCGCTTCCCCAGGCCGAGATGCAATTCACCAGTCACGTGATCCGCGACTTGCGTCTGGAAACGGTGTGCGAGAGCGCCAAGTGCCCCAATCGAACGGAATGTTGGGCGCAGCGGACGGCGACGTTTATGATCCTGGGAAACGTCTGCACGCGCCCGTGCGGATTCTGCGCCGTCCCCAAGGGGAAGACCGAAGCGCTGGAAAGCGACGAACCCGAGCGGGTGGCGCTCGCCGCCGAGCGACTGGGACTGAAATACGTCGTCATCACCTCTGTGACGCGCGACGACCTGCCCGACGGAGGCGCCGACCATTTTTTCCGGTCGGTCCGCGCGGTCCGGGAGCGAACGGGGGCGACGGTCGAAGTGTTGACCCCCGATTTCCTCGGAAATCGGGCCGCCATCGCCCGCGTCATCGAATCCCGTCCGGAGGTCTTCAATCACAACACGGAAACCGTTCCGCGGCTGTACCATCGCGTGCGCCGCAACGCGGACTATCGGCGGACGCTCGATCTGTTGCAGCAGGTCAAACAGACCGCGCCGGGAATGACCACCAAGAGCGGCTTGATGCTGGGGCTGGGGGAGACGATCGACGAGTTGTTCGAAACGCTCGCGGACTTGCGATCGGTCGGCTGCGAGATTCTCACATTGGGGCAGTACTTACAGCCGACTCCCGCGCATTTGCCGGTCGAGCGGTACGTCCCACCGGAAGAGTTCGATCGGCTGGGAGAAATGGCGCGGGGCCTGGGGTTTGCCCTGGTCGCCAGCGGTCCGTTCGTCCGTTCCAGCTACCACGCCGGGGAGATGGCGGCAGATGCCCGCCTGGGGGAGGTGGCCTTGTCCCTCCCCGTGGTCCCCCTGGGCCGGGATTGAGTCCCGATGGACCAGTCTCTCCCCATCACCGTGCCGGATTTGGGAACCGGCGACGAGACGGTGCGGCTGAGCGCCTGGTTCGTTGAGCCGGGGGAATCGCTCGCGCCGGGAGACAGCCTGTTTGAAATTCTGATCAGCGGCGTCACGTGCAGCGTTGCGGCGCAGTCCGCGGGGCGACTGGCTCGGATCGACCGGGCGCTGGGGTCGATTGTCAGGCCGGGGGACACGGTCGGCTGGCTGGAATCCATCGGCGAGAACATTTGAATCACAGCGCGGCCCAGCGCCGCAACCAAATGATCGGATTGAACAGAAGCACGCTAAGTGGTTTGGCGGGAGGTTCATCGCCCCGGAACGCGATGACGATTGCTCACGCGGAGACGCGGAGACGCGGAGATCGCGGAGAAATTTGGACCGTGGTCTTCCAAACAAACCCCTGTCAATCGATTTCCTTTCGTGTCGTTCGAGTATTTCGTGGTTCATTCCTTCATTCGACGATGTGAATCAATCTTTTTGCATTAATCTTTCACCGGTCTTCTATGGAGGATTCCGGAGCGTTCCCGCGCTCCACCTGAAGAGAACAGGCCCGATCGTACGTGACTCGCGTCAAAGCGAGCCGGCTGCGACGAGAGATTCCCCCCATGCAGCGACTGTGATACACTGCCGCTCGATGACACAAGCCTTTCCATTCACCTCCGTCTGATTCCATGAAAGTCATTCTCGCCAATCCCCGCGGTTTTTGTGCCGGGGTCAACATGGCCATCGAGTGTCTCGACCAGGCCATCCGCATCTGCGGTCCGGAGATCTACGTCTATCACGAAATCGTCCACAACCGGTATGTCGTGGAGCGGTTCTCGCGGCAGGGGGTGACGTTCGTCAATTCGCTGGAGGAGGTTCCCCACGGATCGTACCTGCTGTACAGCGCGCACGGAGTCTCGCCCCAGATTCGGGAGGAAGCCCGCCAGCGGCAATTGAAGACGATCGACGCCACCTGTCCGCTCGTGACCAAAGTCCACCTGGAAGCGGTCCGCTATACGCGACAGGGGTACAAGATCATCCTCATCGGCCATGAAGGGCACGACGAAGTGATCGGCACGATGGGGGAAGCCCCCGACAACATCGTCCTCGTTGATTCTCCCGAAGAAGTTGACCGGTTGCAGTTTCCCGAGGGAACCCGCCTGGCCTACCTGACGCAGACGACGCTCAGCGTGGCGGAGGCCAATCGCGTGATCGAACGGCTCCGCCAAAGGTTTCCGCAGATCGCGTCTCCCCCCCGTGAAGACATCTGTTACGCCACGACCAACCGCCAGGAAGCGGTCAGCGAATTGGCCCCAAGGGTTGACCTGGTGCTGGTGGTGGGGAGCCAGAACAGTTCCAACAGCCAGCGACTCAAAGAGATCGCCGCGCAGAGCGGCAAACGGGCTTATCTCATCGACGGCGTGGGGGAGATTCAACTGGGGTGGTTCACCGGCGTGGAATCGGTCCTGATCACGGCGGGAGCCAGCGCTCCTGAAGTGGTCGTTCAGGAGTGCGTCGAATTGCTGCGCGGCCAGTTCGACGCCCAGGTGGAAGAAGTGACGATTCGCACGGAGGACGTCCACTTCAATCTGCCGAAGGAACTGCGTGTCCTGCAAGCCACGGTTCCGGTTTGATGTGGCGCCGGTTCGTTTCGCAACTGATCGATGAAATCGCGGCGAACGTCGTGTTGCACGGATTCCTGCGACACCACCACTTGCCCCCCTGTCGCGGACCAGGCCCGGAGCGACTGCCGCAACTTTTCTCCGGCCAGTTGTCGGAGTTCTTTTTGCCACCTCCCGACCCGGTGGATTGGACGTCGCAGCGCTCGCTTGTCGAAGAGCGGGCCGATCGGGCGGTGTGGGACTGGCAGTTTGCCAGCGAGACCTCCTCAGGCTGGCGCGAATGCGATGTGGTCTGGTGTCGCCACTGGGAGTCGCGATCGGGGAACAACCCGCTGACGATTGTGGGAGTGGATGGGATCGTGCAATTGGGATGTCGCTGGTTTCGCCGACTGGCGGAACGGCTGGTGCCCCAGGGGATCGACGTGGTCATGATGGACGTGCCGGGGAATTTCCGCCGCACTCCCGCCGGTTACCGTCCGGGACAACTCATTCTGGGGGGAGACTTGGCGCACCAGTTGTCGCTGGCACGGCAAGCGGCGCGCGACCTGTGGCGGGTGATCGTCAGTTTGCAGCAATCGGGCCGACGCGTGGGCCTGGTGGGGGTCAGCTATGGCGGCTGGTTGGCGTCGCTGGCGTCGCTGCTGGCGTCCGACTTGGAGTTCCTGATTGCGCTTGTCCCTCCCGTCGATTTTGCCCGCATGTTGCAAAAGTCCACCACCATCGTCCGCGCCCTGCGAGGGGGGCTGGGACACGAGCCGATCGATCCCGTAGAACTGGAGCGGCTGGTCCGTCCGGTCGTACCGGCCTGCTGGCAGCCGAGGCTCGCCGGTTCGCGAATCATCCTGCACGCCGCGCACTTCGACCGCTTCGTCCCGTGCCATGGCGTCGAGTCACTGGCACGCACCTGGAACACCCGGCTCGTCATGCACGAGGATGGGCATTATCGGCTGACGATTTCACCCCAGATCATCGAACAAGTGGCTCGCGAAGTCGGGGAGATCGTCGCCCAGAACCCTTCATCGTTTGGGAATCGGATTCCTCAGTGGTGAACTTTCCCATTAGCGATGTAAGGACGATTGTGGTTCCCGTTCCTGCCGCTCAATCGGGGGCTAACAGACCGTAAATGCGGCAATCACTCAGAACAGTATGGGATCTGGCCTGCACAAACGCCTCTCGTTGGACTGGAATTTTCTCAATCAGTCTGAACGAGCGTCGAGTCTCGTCAGCAGTTGCTCGATCTGGTCCTGAACGCGGCGGTTTTGATGGACGATGAGGAGGCCCGGCGCATCGCCATTGGCGTTGGCAAGAAGCACCGATAGAAACTCCCCCAGCCGATCGTGCCCCTCTGGCGATTGCTTGACCACCAGGCGAACTGTCTCCACAGGACGCTCCAAAACAACGGCAACTCCGCTGCAATGACGATGCGGAGCGGGGAGCGGTTGGCTCCACGGATCACCTGGACTGGGGGCACGACGGGATCGGCATCCTTCAGCGGAGTGCGAACGGCTCTGCCTCCGGCACGGTTCTTTTGCGAACACATGGATAATCTCCCGACGATGACGCCTGCCTTGGGGCATGGTCATTCGACCGTGGCGTCGATCGCTGGATTATCCAAATCGACAGGAACTCCTGCAACTGCCGCGTCTTGCGGGAACGCCGCGCGGTGAGCGACACTGTTGTTGACGTAGTGGCGGTACGTCTCGGCGAGTCGCTCGCGCTGGAGGGGGGTCAATTCCTTAATCTGCCGGGCGGGGCAACCGGCCCACAGGGTGTGCGGGGGGACGTGAGTCCCTTCCAACACGACGGCGCCGGCGGCGATCAGCGCCCCCTCCCCCACCACGCACCGGCTGAGGACCGAGGCGCCGATGCCGATCAGAGCGCCGTCTCCCACGGTCGAGCCGTGGACAATCGCGCGGTGTCCGAGTGTTACCCGATTGCCAAGAATGCAGGGATACCCCCCATGTTCCACGTGCAGGATCGAACCATCCTGGATGTTGGTTTCCTCGCCGACCTCGATCCATTCCTGATCGCCGCGCAGGACGCAGCCGAACCAGATCGAGCAGTGCGCCTTCAACCGAACGCGGCCATAGACCACGGCCCCCGGCGCGACCCAGGCGGTGGGATGAATGTCGGGCTGGACATGGAGCGCGTCCCAATCCCAGTGCGCCTGCGGGTAGGGAACCGGCGGCGGGGGCGGGAGCGGATCAACGCGCCGCAGCCAGCCCGCGATGTGCGAGGCGGGCGCTGGTTCATCAGCAATCGGAGGTGGGATGCGCGAATCGCCAGGATGCGGAGCGGGTGACGTCATGGTGCGTGCCGAGGCTGCGAGTCCACCAGGGGGTTGCGACAAAACCGCGCCGACCGCTTACGACAACAGCAATTCCAGGTCTTCCGCGGTCAAGTCGGAAATCAGGTTGTTGTCGGCCTGCAGGATGGCGTCGGCGAGCTGCTTCTTCTTGTTCTGCAAGTCGGCGATTTTTTCTTCGACCGTGTTGCGGCAAATCAGCCGATAAGCGAAGACCTGGCGGGTTTGACCGATGCGGTGAGCCCGATCGATGGCCTGCAGCTCGACCGCCGGGTTCCACCAGGGATCGAGCAGAAACACATAGTCGGCGGCAGTCAGGTTCAATCCCAGCCCCCCGGCCTTGAGACTGATCAGAAACACGCCGCAGGCGGGATCGGTCTGAAAGCGGGCAATATGGTCTTTGCGATTCCGCGTCTGGCCGTCGAGGTATTCGTACACAATCCCCTTCTGATCGAGGTAGCGTTTGACGATCGCCAGGTAACTGGTGAATTGCGAAAAGACCAGCGCTTTGTGCCCTTCTTCGAGCAGGTCCGACAGATGCAGTCCCAGAACGTCGAGCTTAGCGCACGGTTCGTCGATGTATTTTTCGTCCAGCAGCGCGGGATGGCAGGCGGCCTGACGCAGTCGCAACAGCGCCTCGAGGACGTGAATCTTGGAGCGGGCCAACCCCTGCTTCTTGACCAGCCCCAGCAGCGCCGCGCGATAGTGCTCGCGGAGTTCGTCGTACAACTGTTGCTGCTGCTTGCCCATCTGACAGTGGATCGTCTGTTCGAGTTTATCAGGCAACTCGCGGGCCACTTCGCGCTTCGTCCGCCGGAGGATGAAAGGGCGGAGCGCTTGAGAGAGCAGCTTGCGCGATTCTTCGTCCCCCCCCTCAGAGGTGTGCAGCTTGAAGATCGACGCTCGCCCGAGCATTCCGGGATTGAGGAACTCGAAAATCGACCACAGGTCGCGAAGATGGTTTTCGATCGGCGTGCCGGTGAGCGCCACGCGGAATTCGCTGGAGAGCAGTCGCGTCGCTTTGGCCACCTGCGATGAGGGATTCTTGATCGCCTGCGCCTCGTCGAGCACCACATAATCGAATTTGATTTCCTTCAACTGGAGGATATCGCGGCGGACCGTTCCATAGGTGGTGAGCACGACGTGGGCGCGAGGGAGTTTTTTTCGGAGGCTGGCGCGCTGCAGGCCGGTGTATTCGATCACCTGCAAAGCGGGAGTAAACTTCTCGCACTCCTGATGCCAGTTGAAGATCAGCGACTTGGGAACGACGATCAGGGCCGGACGCTGCAATTCCCCGCGGTGGAAGCGGTCCTGGAGCATTGCCAGGAACTGGATCGTTTTCCCCAGCCCCATGTCGTCCGCCAGGCAGCCTCCAAACCGGAATTCGTTGAGGAACCGCAACCAGCCGACCCCCGCTTTCTGATAGGGGCGCAGTTCGCCGGCAAAGCCCTGCGGCTCGTCATGCACCTCGATGCCCGAGAATTCCCGTACGCGGCGGCGCAGGTCGTCGAACGAGGCGTCGTAGGTCACCATTTCCTGGGCGGCCAGGAGCGCGTCGAGCAATCCGACCTGCGTTCGCGAAAACCGCACATGGTCATCTTCGGAGATGCCCAGCCCCGACAGGAGGCCGTAGTTCCGCATCCATTCCTCGGGCAGGATCCCCAGCGAACCGTCATCGAGGCGAACAGTGCAGTCTCCACGAGCCAGAGCCGACAACAACTCGGGAAAGGGAATGCTGTGTCCTTCAAAATCGACCCGCGCGTGCAATTCGAACCAGTCGATTCCCGATTTGATCTCAAAGTTCAAGGGGGCCGGCTGATGCACCTGTTTGCCGTCGGCGTGAATCTGCCACCCCTGCGCGATCAACCCGCGAACCACTTGTCCCAGCGCCTTGGCGGGAATCTCGACGTCGTGCCGACCCTGAAACGTATTCACCAGCCGTCGGGCGCCCAGACGTTCCAGGTCCAACCAGGCCCCCTCTTCGTGCGGCCGGTCCCGCAACAGGCAGCGTCCCTGGTCGCGCTGGACGATTGCTCCCTGGGGGCTCGAACTGCGGATCAGCGTTCCCCCGTATTCGAAACCGACCTCTCCGGTCAGCCGTTCGTGCTGCCAGCGCACTCCGCGCGGCGTGTAGAGCGTCAGATGCGACTGCGGTGGAACCGTGACTTCCTCCAGCCGCAACTCGGGAGGGAGTTCCAGTCGTGGGAGGCGCGGCATGTCCAACAGCCGGTCGATCAATTCCGGCCCATCGCCGCGCGGAATGGCGACCGCTCGCTCGGCGCGGAGCATCTCGACCCATCCGAAAGTTCCAAAGTCGTGCAGCCGCGCCACCTTGTGATGCGCGAACACAAACCCCCCCGGAACCAGCAACGCCGCGTCAGCCAGTTCGAGCTGTTCCTCTCCGCGGCGCAAGGCGCCCGTCAGGTTCCAATCGTCGCGGACTTCGTCGGCCGCCACCTGTATGCACAGTTCCCAGGGAGGACCGTCGTCCCATTCGATGGGACGGACGCGGTCCCCCGCTTCGGCCAGAAGGATGGTGCGACGCGTGGCGCACAGGAGCGGCAGGAGGACTTCGGCCAGGCTGCACGAGACGTGATAACGATGCGCGGTCCCGCCCCCTTCCACCGGGGCCCCCGGCCAGCCCGTCCGCTCCGGCGCGCCTCCCGCCAGATACGCCAGAATTCGCCGATCGTCATCGAGCTCGATGTCATCGAGCTGCCCTGGACGGAGCTTAAGCGGCTTGCGTTTGCCCCATTGGCCATTCGAGCGGCGCTGCCGCTGCGACGTTTGAATCACCAGCAGATTCCGCTCGCGGCTCTGCGACTCGTCGATTTCGTAGAAAATCTCGCGTTCGCGCGCCGCGGCCTGGGCGCCGGTCGACTCGATGTGCAGCGACTCACTAAGTTTCTGGAGCCGCGCCTGCCACCCGGTCAAGGGGATTTCGGCGAGATGACTGGGGACTGCGGAACGAATTCGCGGCGGCGGATCGTACACGTCGCGGCCGGAATCGGCTTCCCAATAATCATCAAAGGGAGTCGCGGAGGGAGGCTCGGACGCAAACGGTGGAATCTGGCCGGCCTTGGCGATTCCCGCCACCAGGCCGCCGGCGTCAACCGCCAGGATCGTCGCCCACAGGTGTTTGCAGGGGGCTGCCGGACGGTCCGACTGCGAACAGGAGCAGTACATCCGCAACTCGGTCCCCTCGCGGGCCAGTTGCGTCTCGTAGTCGACACCATCCTGCACAACGGCAAAGACGTTTTGCGGAGTGACGCGGGTGAGAGAGACTCGTTCCGACTTGAGGTACGCGGCTCCGCGAAAGCGAATATCGCCGCGAAATAGCCCCTCGAACACCTGCGCCAGCGTCATGAACAGACCGATCCGTCCTGCGTCCTATATGTCCGCCGACGAAGTGGAGAATGAATCATTCCCGCAGATCGGAGAATGCGATCATTTCGTCGGAAACGGGGGATTATAGGGAGGTTGCCACAGATATTCTACCGTCCGGTCCGAGTCTGGCGGTTTGTTCCTGGGGGGTTGCGCGAAAGTCATTCGATCGCAGCGTGCCAAGGAGCTGGTGTTTGTCGAAACGCACAGCCTGGCACCAGGCCACCCAGAAAAAGGCCATACTACAGGAGATCACCAATGGGCGCGGCAGGCAACGTCCGCACAAGAACGTCCGGAGAACCAGACAGACCGCGAGCGCACCGGGCGAACGCGAGCCAAATTCCATCGCGTGCGACAGTCTCCTCAAGTCAGCCTGAAAGGAAGAATTTCGAACACCCCATCAACCGGCGATCCGCAGATCACGCTTCAGCAGGCGAGACTTTTGGTGGCTCCAGTCTCGCCTGTTCGGTGTGAATGGCGGCATGCACCTCACTGCGGTGGACGGGAACCTCTTTGGGCGCCTCAATCCCCAGGCGCACTTTGTCCCCCTTGATTTCCACCACCGTGACGACAATCGTATCGTCAATGATGATGCTCTCGTTCTTCTTACGCGAAAGAACTAACATTGCCTACTGCTCTCTCCAACGGCATCAAGAACTCCGCGCTCTAAAGCACAGGAAGCAACCCACGTTGCAGTCGTTCAGCGACTCAACAGTTCCCAAGCGTCTCACGGAATTCTTCAAGGCGTAGTGGAAACCACTACTTCATAAGATTTTAGATCACGAAATCCAGGGGGTCAAGGGGATGCGCGGCTGAAATCAGCGGGGCTGCATCGGACGACGCTCCTCAGACGCTGCTACAACCGGATCCGTTCCTTCCGGTTGAGTTCTGGCAATTTCCACGCAACTTGTTCCTGAACAACAAGTTGCAACATGCGATCGGCTCCCGCATCCGACTCAGATATGCCAGTCTGCGCATTCTTGCCAAACCACCAAATGTTTTCGCCGAGAATTTCCTTCGCTCGGCTGCTTGCTCTCTGCAATCGATGGCAGTCCCCCGCCCGGGATTGGCGACGGACCTCTCCACCCATTTCTTGGAGACAATCCAAGGTCATGCCGCATAGGGGGGGGCTTCCCCCGGACCACTGATCATGTCCCCGGTGTGGTAGCTGCGTTTGCCGAAATACGCGCGCTGCGCCCCCTCGTTGTTCAACACCGTCTCCGAATCTCCGGAAACGAGCACCCGCCCGGCGCAGATAATGTAGTTCCGGTCGGTGATCGTCAGCGTTTCCATTTCGCGGTGATCGGTGAGCAGGATCGCAATCCCGCTGTTCCTGAGACCGCGAATGATCTCCTGAATCCCCTGAATCGTCACGGGGTCGATCCCGGTGAACGGTTCGTCGAGCAGAATCAGCTTGGGCTGGCTCGCCAGACAGCGGGCGATCTCCAATCGCCGCCGCTCACCTCCCGAGAGAGTCGAGGCGATCGCTCTGGATAACTTCGACAGCCCGAATTGCTCCAACAGGGCGGCGGTGGTGCGTCGGCGTTCCTGTCGCCCCACGTGGAGCATCTCCAGGATCGCCAGGATATTCTCCTCGACCGACAGTTTGACAAAGACGCTCGATTCCTGTGCCAGATAGCCCATGCCGCGGCGAGCCCGTTTGTACATCGGCCAGTCGGTGACGTCGGTCCCATCCAGAAGGACCTGTCCGGCGGTGGGAGCGATCATCCCGCAGGTCATGCGAAACGAGGTGGTCTTACCCGCGCCATTCGGGCCCAGCAAACCAACAATCTCCCCCTGCTCAACGTGAAAACCGACGTCATTCACGACGGTCCGCCCGCCGTATACTTTTTTCAAACCGACGCACTGTAAACGGGGTGGCATGCCGGATCCTCCTTGATCGGGTGCGGTGGAATCGGGTCTTTCATTCAGCGTCAGGAGTCCGCGCCGTCTTCGCCGATGGGCCATTGCCATTGGGAGAGACCGTCGGCGCCATTGGGAGAAACCGTCGGCGGAGTCAAGTCATGGAATTCTGGAACTCATCGGATGCGCTGCATCCGGCCCACTTGCGGGTAGAACGGAGCGCTCATTTTAGGAATCGGAACGTCCTCTTCATCGGCGTCTTTCAGCCGTTCATGATATTTGCCCAGAGCGAAACCGCGCCCGTCATTGAGAAACGGCACGCCATGCGGCCAGTAGATGAAGAAGGCGCGGCCGATCAACAGTCGCCGCGGAACGGCGAATGACTGATTCCACAGGCGGCTGTCGTTGCTCCGCGGGCTATTGTCCCCGAGCATCAGGAACTGGTCTTCCTGATCGTCGTCGGAATCGAGCAGGCGATACGGATGCGCCCGATCCCCCCGGCCATTCATCGGTTGCTCATCCAGATAAAACACATCGCGCTCGATCTTCAGATGCGACACGCGCAGCCGGGCGCCGATGGCGGCGATTCCCACGGGCGAACGATCGGCCTCGGTCGGGTCGACCGGTTGGCGAGGGGGCTCGTACTTGGAGTTCTCTTCGAATTCCAGGGTTTTGACCAGCGTCCCCCCGACCCAGACGCAGAGCCGATCGTCGACGTTGGCAAAGCAGACTTCGGACTTCCCCCCCGACTTGAGTTGGGTGTCAAACGGTTCGCCAGCCGGCGGAAACGGCTCGTCGTCCTGTCCTTGCTCAGTCCGATAGGTCAATTGGCCCCGCCCGGTGGCCAAATCGAACTGGCAGCGATACCGCCGGTCCCCTTCGACCAATTCCAGCAGCAACGTTCCCTGCGGCGAGAGCACTTCCACCGTGGTGGTGAGCGTCAAATCTCCGACCCAATGCGTCCCATATTCGTTGGGTTTGAGCGCCGCCCCGCGCCCCCGCGCGTCCTGCACCGAAATGCGGGCGTTGTAGGCGTAATAGTCCAAGATTTCCTGCGGTTGAGGTGGCTGTCTGATCTGCGGCTTCGCTCCGCGCGGCGGATCTTTGATTGCTTCCCAGTCGGAGGCGTGCGGCACATAGTGCGTGTAGCGGAGCCACGCTTCCCGCTCGGGATCGTCGGGAGAGGGATCGATGCGAAAAGCGCGCGCCGCGGGATCGGGGGACCAGGCCGAGTCCCCTTGCGGCGACCACGCTTCGGGCCATCCCGCCTCCAGCAGGCGCGTCGCGGGATGGTCGTTGTCATGCACCAGCATCTGCAACAACCGCTGTTTATCGGGGGGCTTGCGGGCGGTGCGGTACACGCCAAGAGAATCTAAAGGACGCACCTTGACGTCCCCCCCTTCGAGTCGCACCTCTTCTCCAGGCAACCCGATCAGCCGCTTGATGTAGTTGGTCTTGGCTCCTTCAGGAAACTTGAAGACGACGACGTCAAACCGTTCGGGGTTGCCGAACTCGTAGGGGAATTTGTTGACCAGAATCCGGTCGCCAGCGAAAATCTCGCGGTCGAGCAGGTTGTTCGGAAACCGGCAGTTGGCATTGGCGCAGATGCCGAATTTCGATCGATTATGGGAGACGATGTAACCTTCGCGGACTTCCGGATCATTCGAGGTGCCGGTGCTGGCGCCGACGGCGAACCGCGTCCCGCACTCTTCGCAATAAATATCGCGGTGTTGCCCAAACAGTGTGGGAGCCATCGATCCGGTCGGAATCACGAACGCTTCCGCTTCAAACGTCCGAAATAGGAACGCCAGGACGAACGCCACAACGACCGACTCCACCGTTTCGCGCCAGCTATCAACGCGCGGAGGAGCAGGGGGCTTTGGCGCCCCGGAAGATGCCGACCCTGACGGACCGCGGGGCGAGGGCTCTGCCGGAGCATCGGGTTTGGAATTTCGGGAGCGCGTGTTCGTTTCAGCCATGGGACATCAGGGAACGCTCGGCAATTTGAGGGACTCGCGGTCGCGATAATGACACGGAGTCAACGATAATGACACGGAGTCAACGGGCCATGAAACCGGTTGGATCAGTCGGTTCGGATCATTGAACATAGCGAATCCGGGTGATTTCGGGAATGCGGATCTCGGTCTGCCAGCTCCCCCAGCCGATTCGAGACCGCCGGGAGGGAAGGTGGACCAGCAGCGGTTTTCCGAGAAACATTTCACCTCGCAGCGCAACACCGCCCGGCCAACTCCGGCTATCGCGTGAGATCGGGCTGTTGTCCCCCAACACAAAATACTCGTCGGAGCCCAGTCGCCACGCCGTCCGCGGTCCCCGCGTGGAACCCCCCGGCGTGTAGTACACGTCCCGGAACAATCGCAGCCGATCCACCGCGACCGCCTGTCCTCGGGATCCCAGTCGGACCGGAATCCAGGGAGTGGAACCGCGAGGACGGTCGGATTCGTAGCTCCAAGGTTCGCACAGCAATCGGCCATCCACAGCCACCAGCGCCTGGTGGTCCATCAATGAAACTTCGACGCGTGCGCCGGCCGCCAGGGAACCGGGAGCGATTTGTGCCGTTCTCACTGTGGTCTGGGTTCCGACATCAATCAGCCGGACCTGCCCCTGGGCGAAATCCCAGAGGCACTGCATCGTTGCCGTTCCATCCGAGATTTCGATGAGGAACTCCCCCGCGGGAGAGCGGACGGTGACCTGCCCTTCAACCATCAGGTCGCGGACTTCGTAATCTCCTCCTCCCTGGTCTCCGCGATTGTACCCATACTGATCGGTGACCGGCGCCAGGTGAGACGTCTGGTCCAACTCGCGGATCGCCTGAAGAAACCGCGGATCATCGCTGCCATCCAGCAGCCGATCCCGGAGGCTGTCGGAAAGTACTCCCCGGCAGATGAGCGACCTCGACTTGGACTCAAAACTCAACGGATCGGAGGAGTCGGGCTGGGGGATTTCCGCGGGCCATTCCTCCAGGGGAACGGACGTTCGGTGCTGCCCGCCAGACCGAATCCAATGCCGATACGCCACCCAGGCGAGGCCCGACGCATCGTCCCGCGACGTATCGAACTTCGACGGATTGAATTCGAAACCGTCATCCATAGCACTCCACCCGCGGTCCGGTTCGGTGGGAATCCACCGCGGTTGCCACTCGGGATCGTCCGCCGCCGGACGGAACGAATTGTCGTAGACCAAAATCCGCATGCCACGCTGGGCGGCGTACGGTTTCGGTTGAATCACCCCATTCACATAGAGATCCCCGTGCCGGAGTTCCACGGTTTCCCCCGGAAGTCCGATCAGCCGTTTGACGTAGGTTTGGCGCAATCGGCTGGGATTGCGAAACACGACCACTTCCCAGCGACGGGGAGCGCGATAATCAAATGCTCCGCGATCGACGAGCAAGTGGTCCCCGTCATGCTGTAACCCCTCTTCGATCGCCAGCCCCGATCGACCGCAGTTGGGGCAGGCTGCGCGCAACCCGTTGCGGCTCCCTTCGACGGCAAAAGAATACCCGCAATCGGGACATTGCTCCTGCCAATGGACTCCGACCAGGCAGGGGGCCATCGAACCGGTTTCAATCAGGTAGCCCCGCGCCAGGAACGTCCGGAACAATGTCACCAACACTGCCAGACTGATCAACAGTTCGACCACCAGACGCGCGGGAGAGCCGCGACGGCCAGGAGCGGTTGGGTGGTCGGGCGGGGAGGGCATATCCAGCGGCTTCGCCTTACGGAGACTGGCAGTTGAACCGGGATCAATCGCCGGAGGGATTCCATCGCAGAGTCGTTTCCGCGATGCCAGTTGCCGCTGATGCTAGGCGAGAAGTCCAAACCGGGCAATCTCGAATACAATTCGCCCTCATCCGCCTTGCGCGGATTGGTGAGCGAGACCGGCGCTGACGATCTGCCAAGAATTCGTGCGCGGTACAGGACTGAAAATACATGAAGTTGGTGCCAGAGTGGCCAACCGCGACACAGAATGGGGTGGCACCATGTCGCGCAGATTCCTGACTGGCCTCTGCATTGGAAATTGCACATCAGTATACATGTCCATGTCAAGTCAGCGGCGAGCGCCAGTCGCTGGATTCCTCAGAAATCCAGAAGCGTTGGACTCCAACGGCAAAGGCGAGCGTCGCGACACGCCGTCTCTCCGTACGCAGTTCTGAGGCGGCAACACTTCGTGCGCTTGAACTGGCCGCGCTTGACAGATCGGTGGGCGACGAGACCGGTAGCCTGATGACACGCTGGACTCGAGGTGGTGTGCCAACTGGGTGACCATCTGGACGGCCACATCGTGGGTCACGTGCTGGGTCACCTGCTGGGTCACGTGGTGGGTCATGTGGTGGGCCATGTGTTCCGAACGCGGGGAGACTGCCGCAAACTGTGGAATCGTTGGGGTTTACGGATGTGCCAAGATGTCGGCAAGCGCTGGTGGGTCACGTCAACTGGTCACGTCATCTGGTTTCGCAAGAGTCGATGAATCAATCCGCTGGTGGTCCGGTTTGCTGACCGGATTGAGGCGACCTGAGCCGAGCGGTATTATGATCGGGGAGCCACCCCCGGCCCGGTTGCCCCCCCCCTCATCCGCCATCTTCCTTCGCAGTCATTTCTGAGAGCGATCTCATGCCCGTTCGCGAAAACAAAGCCAAGCAGAAACTGAAATCAGGCGGAACGATCTATTCCAGTTCGGTGCGGCTCCCGGAACCGGGGCTCTGCGAGCTTTTGGGGTATGCCGGGTTTGATTTCGTCCTGATCGACGGGGAGCATGGCGCGGCGGATGCCGTTTCCATCGACCGGATGGTCCAGGGGTGCTTCGCCGGTAATACAGTTCCGGTCGTGCGGGTCTTGCGAAACGACGAGCCGGAAGCGGTGATGAAGGCGCTTGACCTGGGGGCACAGGGAGTGCTGATTCCGCACTGCCGAACGGCGGCAGACGCCCGGCGCTTGCAGCAGGCCGCCTGGTATCCCCCGCGGGGGAAGCGCGGATTTGGTCCCGGCCGCGGGGCGAAGTGGGGATCGATTCCCGCCGCCGAGTACCTGCAGACGATCGACGACACGCTCCTGCTGCTGGCATTGATCGAAGAAGTCGAGGGAGTGGAGAATATTGAAGAGATCGCGCGTGTCGGATTGGACGTGTTATGGGTCGGAACCAGCGATCTGGCCGCCGATCTGGGAGTGCCGGGTGAGACCAGTCACCCCCGCGTTCTGGAAGCGGCAGCAAGGGTGCTGTCAGTCTGTCTGGAGCAGGGAGTCGCCTGCGGATTTCCAGCGCGCGATTTGGAATCGAGCCGCTGGGCTCGGGACCAGGGCTACCGCGCCATCGGCTACGGCTGCGCCGAACAATACGTGATGCAGACGGCACGGAAGTTCCTGGAACAGGTGGAATAGGACGAGAACCAGAAAGGCTGCTTTTGATGGCGTGAACCGGGATCACTACTTTTCGGGATTGAACACCCAGAGCCCGCTCGGTTCCAATCGACCGAGCGGGCATTTGCGTTTGGGAGAAACTCCGGGGACAGTCATGCAGCCGGCCCGCAATGCCTTGAGCGACCGGTGCGACGGGACACTGCGTAGGGACGGCTTTTCGAATTCCGGCGAGATGGTCCTGCAATGTCGGGGTCACCTCATCAAAGGAATAATCGATTGAGCGAAGAGCCAGATACGGACTCGGGGGCCAAAAAATGCGGCCCGCACGCGACTTCAACTTCGAGCGCTGCTATTCTCCTATGGTGAAGGCATTTGCGCACTGAAGTGGTCTGGGTGCCCGTGGATGTTCCATCAATTGATTTTAGTTTTCTGATTCCATCTGCACACCGATTTCGCATGCACCGATTCTTTTCCGCATTCTGGATGTTGAGTTTCCTGCTCCCCGCGGCGATGGGGGTCGCTCGTGGCGAGGACTGGCCGGGATGGCGCGGGCCGCGCGGGGATGGAACCAGTCTCGATAAATCGCCGCCGGTGCGCTGGAACGGCGAAACGGGGGAGAACATCGCCTGGAAAGTCGAAGTCCCTGGAGAAGGGCATGGTTCTCCAATCGTCTCGGGAGACCGCGTGTTCCTCGTCTCTTGCCGACTCGACCGGGAAGAACGGGTGTTGCTCTGCTTCCGCCGCTCGACGGGGGAATTGCTCTGGGAACGAACCGTCGTCCACTCGCCGCTGGAAATCAAGCACCAGCTCAATAGTCACGCCTCCTCCACCCCGGCCACCGACGGGAAGCTGGTCTACGTGGCGTTCCTCGAGATCGACGGCTCGCAGGCCCCGGCGGGGAATGTGGGAACAGCCCGTCCCCTGACCCCCGGCAAGATCGCCGTCGCAGCCTACACCCTGGAAGGAGAGCGCCGCTGGCTGGCCTACCCCGGCAGTTTTGCCAGCGTCCACGGGTTCTGCACCAATCCGGTGTTGTTTGGCGACCTGGTGATCATCAATGGGGACCACGATGGCGATTCGTACACCGCGGCGCTCGACCGTCGGACCGGTGAAACCGTCTGGAAAACCCCTCGTGCCCACAAGACTCGCAGTTACGTCACTCCGCTCGTGCGGCACATCGACGGCCAGCCGCACCTGGTCTTTTCCGGCAGTAAACACATCGTCAGTCTCGACCCGCGGGACGGGACGCCGCACTGGACGATCGATGGCCCCACCGAACAGTTCGTCGCTTCGATGGTGTTTGACGGTCGGCATTACTACATGGCCGCAGGATTTCCGACGTACCACGTGATGGCGATCCGCCCGGACGGTCGGGGAGATGTCACGCAATCGCACGTCGCCTGGCATGTCACCAACGTCAGTTGCTACGTTCCCTCTCCGGTGGTCATCGGCGACTACCTGCTCGTCGCCGACGATCGAGGGACCGCGAATTGCTTCGATACCGCCACCGGGCAACGGCATTGGCAGGTGCGGCTCGGATCGCATTACAGCGCCTCGCTGCTGGCAGCCGGAGGGCGAGGCTACTTCCTGGCAGATGATGGGGTTGCCAAACTGGTGGAACCGGGGCCGGAGCTCCAGGTGATCGCTGAAAATCCGCTGGGGGAAGCCTGCTACTCCTCTCCCGCCTTGGCCGATGGACAACTGTTCGTTCGAGGAGAACGCCACTTGTTTTGCATCGGTGCGGCGTCCGATGCCGAAGCGCCTCAGTCCCGCTGATTCCCACCGTTCGCCGACCTCTGGCGACCTACCGACCACGACGAATTCGCCTGCTCGACATTCCTCCGCTGATCACCCGACGTTCCATGACCTCGACCGCCACCTCCCGAACGGATGCCTCCCTCGCGATCACTCCTGAGTTTCTGCAACAGCTCGCTCAGATTGTCGGAAGCACGGGGATGCTGACCGAACGGGAAGAGCTCCTGGTGTACGAGTGCGACGGCTACACGATCGAAAAACAGGTTCCCGACACCGTGGTCTTTCCCACGACGACCGAGCAGGTGGTGGCGATCGTCCGCTTGTGCCATGAGCATCGCGTTCCGTTTGTTCCGCGGGGGGCGGGAACCAGTCTGGCGGGGGGATGCCTGCCAGTGGGGGGCGGGGTGATGATCGCCCTGACCCGAATGCGGCAGATTCTGGAAGTCAATCTCCGCGATCGGTATGCGGTTGTAGAACCGGGGCTGGTCAACGTCCACCTGACGAATCACCTCAAAGGAACCGGATGCCATTACGCTCCCGATCCCAGCAGCCAGGGGGCCTGCACGATTGGAGGCAATTTCGCGACCAACTCGGGCGGGCCGCACACCCTCAAATACGGGGTCACCGTCAATCATGTCCTGGGAGCGGAGCTGGTCATGCCTGACGGGTCGGTGGCCCGATTCGGCGGCCCCTGCGAAGACTCTCCCGGCTACGACCTCACAGGGCTCTTCGTGGGAAACGAAGGGACGTTTGGGGTTTGCACAAAAATCTGGGTGCGGCTGACGCGTGATCCAGCGGCCTACCGGACCATGCTGGGGGTCTTCAATTCGGTCCAGGACGCCACGCAGACGATCAGTAACATCATCGGCGCGGGGATCATTCCCGCCGCATTGGAACTGATGGACCAGGGGATCATCGAAGCGGTCGAAGCGGCGTTTCATTTCGGATTTCCGTTGGACGCGGCTGCCGTTCTCTTGATCGAAGTGGACGGCCTGGAAGTCGCGGTGGATGACGAAGCGCGAAAGATCCTTGAGATATGCCACGCGACCGGCGCCCGCGAGGTGCGCTCGGCCAATACTCCCAAGGAACGCCTGTTGTTGTGGAAGTGCCGCAAGCAGGCGTTCGGCGCCATTGGACGGCTCAGCCCCAGCTACTGCACGCAGGATGGGGTCGTGCCCCGAACGAAGCTGCCGGAAATCCTGGATTTCATCATCGACGTCAGTCGGCGACACGACATCCGGATCGTCAACGTATTTCATGCCGGGGACGGGAACATCCACCCGATTCTGTTGTTCGACGAGCGCGATCAGGCTCAGGTGCGGCGCGTGCTGCTGGCCAGCGACGAAATTCTCAACAAGTGTATCGATCTGGGGGGGAGCGTCACGGGAGAGCACGGGATCGGCGTGGAAAAGATCAACTTCATGAATCGGCTGTTTGCCCCGGCCGACCTGGAGGTGATGGCCGCCGTTCGAGACGCCTTCAATCCGGACGGATTGTGCAGCCCGATGAAAATGCTCCCCACGGCCGGCGCCTGCGGCATGGAACAGATCGAACGCACGCATCCCGGACGCCGCGCGGCGCTTTGAGGAGTCTCTATCTTGTTGGATTTTACTGAAGAAATGACACCGGCGACCGTCAGTGAGTTGGCGCGCAAGGTTGCCGAGAATGCCTCCCGCGCCGCGCAGCCGATTTATCCTGCCGGGGGGCGGACGGCACTCGCCTGCGGCCGTCCGTCGCGAACACCGGGGATCCTGCTGTCGACCACCGAGTTGACGAAGGTGATCGACTATCCGGCGCGCGACATGACGATTACCGTCGAAGCGGGGATTCGCCTCACCGAGCTGGCCGCAGTCCTGGCGACCGAAGGGCAGCGCTTGCCGGTCGACGTCCCGCAGGGGCACCGGGCGACGCTGGGGGGGGCGGTTGCCTGCAACGCCAGCGGAGCGCGGCGGTTCGGGCTGGGAACGCTGCGGGACTACGTGATCGGCATCGCGGCAGTCGACGCCTCCGGGAAATCGTTCAAAGCCGGGGGGCGCGTCGTCAAAAACGTCGCCGGGTATGATCTGTGCAAAATGCTCGTCGGATCGCAGGGGACGCTGGCGATCATCACGCAACTGACGCTCAAGCTGAAGCCAGCTCCGCAGGCGTCGCGGCTCCTGTGGTGCGCTTTCGACCATCTCGATTCGATCGACCAGGCGCTGGAGCGTCTGGGTTCATCGGGTGCGCGGCCGGTGGCCCTGGAACTGCTCAATCCCGCGGCTGCCGCCAGCGTTGCCCTGGAAGCGGCGCAGGATCTTCCCACGCATCGTCCGGTGCTGTGCCTGGGGGTGGAGGGAACCGACCACGAGACGACTTGGCAGATCGACACACTACGCAACGAACTCCAGCCGTATGCCCCACACTCGATGACGGTCGTCGCTCCATCAGAGGCCGAGGCAGTTTGGGGGGCGCTGACGGAATTCCAGGTAGCGTCCGACGACCCGTTGACGTTCAAGGCCAGCCTGCTTCCGTCGCGCACGGTGGAGTTCGTGCGGCTGGCGAACGAAGCGGGTTGTTCCATCCAGGCCCACGTGGGGAATGGCATCGTTCGCGGTCACCTTCCCGACAGCGTCACTTCCAGCGACACAGCACGGACCACCCTGGATCCACTGCGGAATCTGGCGGAGCGATGCGGTGGGAGTCTGGTGATCGAACACTGCGACAAAGGTTGGAAAGCCGCCCTGTCGGTCCTGGGCGCCCCCGTGGAACCGGCCTGGCAGTGGATGCGAAAGCTCAAGCAGCAGCTTGATCCCAGGGGACTGCTCAATCCACACCGGCTGTTCGAGTCCCTATAATTGATTCTGGCCGACCCCTCCTCGCGGCGCGCCATGTTCCCAGACGATTCGCCCTGACTCATGTCCTCCACGACTCCCGCACTTTCGGCGCCCCTCCCTCCAGCGCCCGGCACGACGCCCGATTCTCGCCCCGCTCGGGTGGGGAGCGAGATCGATTACGAAAAATTCCTCGATTGCGTTCACTGCGGATTGTGTACAGCCGCCTGTCCGACCTATTTGGAGACGGGAGACGAAAACAACAGCCCGCGCGGGCGGATCTACCTGATGCGCTCGGTGGTCGATGGAACGCTGAATTTGACCCCCAAGGTCGAACGGCATCTGGACCTGTGTCTGGATTGCCGCAGTTGTGAAACGGCCTGCCCCTCGGGTGTGCAGTACGGCCGGCTGATCGAACCGTTCCGGGCCAGTCAGCGCCGTGCCGAAGCGACCGCCGGCCAGCCCCGGAATCGCGATTGGTTTCACCGGTTCATTCTGTATGGGCTGTTTCCTTCCGCCAAGCGGATGCGGTGGGCGCTCTTTCCGGCGCGCTGGGCGCAATGGCTGCGTCTGGACCGCCTGGCGGAATGGAGCGGGCTGACGAAGCTGTTGCCAAACCGGCTGCAACGGATGCAGCGGCTGCTCCCCAGGCTGGTGCCGGGGGGAGCGGCGCTGCCGGAATTCCTGCCGGCGATCGGCCCCCGGAGAGCGCGAGTGGCGCTGTTCACGGGGTGCGTATCCGACGCTGTCTTTCGGCATGTGAACTGGGCCACCGCGCGGGTTCTACAACAGAACGGGTGCGACGTGGTGGTGCCGCGGAATCAGGCGTGTTGCGGCGCGATCCACTACCACAGCGGCGCCGACGTGCCGGCGCTGGAGTTGGCCCGCCGGAACGCCACCGCTTTTGACGGCGCCGGGGTGGATGCCGTGGTGGTCAATGTCGCCGGGTGCGGGGCGATGCTCAAGGACTACGGACACATCGCGCACGAACTGGAGCCGCACAACGCCCCCCTCACGGCGGCGCTTTCCGGGTGCGCCGGCAAAGTCCGCGACGTGAATGAGTTCCTGGCGGAACTCGGATTGATCCCCCCCACGGGGGAGATTCGGCTTCGCGCCGTTTACCATGACGCCTGCCATCTGGTGCACGCCCAGAAAATCCGCGAGCAGCCGCGCGATTTGCTGTCGAAAATTCCCGGCCTGGAACTGATTCCGATTGCCGAACCGGAGATTTGCTGTGGCGCGGCGGGGAGTTACAACCTGACCGAGCCGGACATGTCGGATCGACTGGCGGAGCGGAAGTTGAAGAACATCCTGGCGGCGCGCCCACAGGCGGTGATCACCGCCAACGTCGGGTGTTCGATGCAGATCCAGGCGGAACTCCGGCAAGCGGGCGCTCCCGTCTGGGTCGCCCACCCCGTCGAACTCTTGGATCTGAGCTATCAGAAAAAGCAACCGCCGGTCTGACCCGCGTCGTGCCCGTACTTCCCGGATTCATCTCTCGCCATCGTGTCTTCGAGCCTCCCCCCTGCCCCGTGCATTCGAGCCGTCGTGTTTGACCTCGACGGATTGATGTTCAACACCGAGGACATCTTTCAGGAAGTGGGGCACGAAGTGCTCCGGCGACGCGATCGGCGGATGACAGCGGAGTTGCTGCAGCGGATGATGGGGCGCAGAGCCCCGGAAGCGATTGCCGCGATGATCGAGTATCACGGTCTGACCGATTCTGTCCAGGACTTGATCGATGAGACGCGGGAGATGTTCTTTGAGTTGGCTGCGGGACGACTGGCCCCCATGCCGGGACTGTTTGGCCTGCTCGATCACATCGAGCGACAATCGCTTCCCAAGGCAGTCGCCACTTCGTCGGCGCGGCGCTATCTGGAAGAAATTCTGCGGCGCTTCGAACTGCTCGACCGCTTCGACTTCACCCTCACGGCCGAAGACGTCGAACAGGGCAAACCGCACCCCGAGATCTATCTGACGGCAGCCCGTCGGCTGGCTCTCGCTCCCCCCCAAATGCTCGTTTTGGAGGACAGTCACGTGGGGAGCCTGGCCGGCGCCCGGGCAGGGGCGGTCGTCGTTTCGGTTCCCACCGATCACAGTCGCGACCAGGATTTCAGCCACGCCACACACGTGGTGGAGCGGCTTGACGATCCGCTGGTTTTGTCGCTTTTGGCCTCGCCCGCGCCAGACGGTCTTGACGTTTGCCGGTCGTGACTACTATTTTACTGGTCGATTGGCCCTCTTTCGGCCGGACCCGATGTCCGTGCCGGGGCGACGTGGGTGGTGTGCCCCCTCCTGCTCCTGCTCTGCTATTCCGCGCCGCGGGTGTCACCCTGGGCGATGCAATTGAGTAACAATCCATAATTCTCCTTCAGGACGGATCCATGGCGACTGCCGAAGTTTCTTCGCTCCCCTACAAAGTCAAAGACATGACCCTTGCCGAGTGGGGGCGCAAGGAAATCGAACTGGCCGAGACCGAAATGCCCGGCTTGATGTCGCTCCGGAAGAAATACGGTGCGACGAAACCGCTCCAGGGGGCGCGGATCGCCGGCTGTCTGCACATGACGATCCAAACCGCCGTGCTGATCGAGACCCTCACAGCGCTGGGGGCCACGGTCCGCTGGTCGAGTTGCAACATCTTCTCCACCCAGGACCATGCCGCGGCAGCGATCGCTCAGGCGGGAATCCCGGTCTTTGCCTGGAAGGAAATGACCGAGGAAGAATTCGACTGGTGCATCGAACAAACGCTGTTTTGGGAGAACGGCGAACCGCTCAACATGATTCTCGACGACGGCGGCGATCTCACCGCGATGTGCTACAACCGCTTTCCGGAATTGCTGGCGGGAATCCGGGGGATCAGCGAAGAGACCACCACCGGCGTTCACCGTCTGTACCAGATGCATTCCCAGGGAAAGCTGGTGCATCCAACGATCAACGTCAACGACTCGGTCACCAAAAGCAAATTCGACAACCTGTACGGTTGCCGCGAATCTCTGGCGGACGGGATCAAACGGGCGACCGACATCATGGTCGCGGGCAAGATTGTGGTCGTCTGCGGGTATGGAGACGTGGGCAAAGGTTCAGCGCATTCCATGCGGAGCCTGGGGGCGCGGGTGATCATCACCGAGATCGACCCCATCAACGCTCTGCAAGCGGCGATGGAAGGTTACCAGGTGACCACGATGGAAGAGGCGGCCCCCATGGGGGACATTTTCGTCACCGCCACCGGTTGCGTCGACGTAATTCGCCGCGAGCATCTGGACGTAATGAAGAACGAGGCGATCGTCTGCAACATCGGCCATTTTGACTCCGAGATCGAAATCGCCTATCTCAAGAATCGCCCGGACATTCGGCGGGTGAACATCAAGCCGCAGGTTGACAAATTCGTCTATCCCAACGGCAAGGCGATCCTGGTGCTGGCTGAAGGAAGGCTGGTGAACCTGGGTTGCGCCACCGGCCACCCCTCGTTCGTGATGTCCAACAGTTTTACGAACCAGGTTTTGGCTCAAATGGCGCTGTGGGACTCGAAAGCCAAGTTCGAGGTGGGGGTCCACATGCTCCCCAAAAAGCTGGATGAAGAGGTCGCCCGACTGCATTTGGACAAGCTGGGGGTCAAATTGACCCGGCTGAATGCCAAACAGGCGGATTACCTGAGTGTCTCGGTGGAAGGCCCCTACAAACCGGAGCATTACCGCTACTGAGCCGCCTCCCTTCCGGACCGGGGGACCGCGAAATCGATGTTTCTGCCGAGAGCGGTTGTCAATCGCTTCCGACCTCCCTAAAATCGCTGGTTCCCCCCGGCATGGGCCGGGATCCGGGTTCGTCAGGGACAGTGCGCAGAGTGTGGCATGTTTGAGGGAATCACCAAAGGTCTGGAAGCGGCCTTGTCGTTTTTTGGCGGTCAGGGAAAGCTGACCGAGAAAAACGTGCAGGACGGCCTGATGGCAGTCCAGCAGGCGCTGCTCGAAGCCGACGTGCAATTCGCCGTCGCCCGCGATTTTACTGCGCGGGTCGCCCAGCAGGCGATCGGTACGGAAGTCCTCAAGTCGCTGAGGCCCCGCGAGCAGTTCATCGGCATCGTCCATCAGGAACTGGTCAACCTGATGGGGCCGGTGGATCACGACTTGCACGTCAAGCGCGGGGAATTGACCGTGCTGATGCTGTGCGGTCTGCAGGGAAGCGGCAAGACGACGACCTGCGGTAAATTGGCCAAGATGCTGCTGGAGTCGGGGGTGCGGCCAATGCTGGTCGCCGCCGACATGCAGCGCCCCGCCGCGATCGAACAACTTCGGATCATCGGCGCCCAGCTTGGCGTGCCGGTCCACAGCGAAGCTCCTGGCGCAAATCCGGTGGTGGTGTGCCAAAACGGCGTCGCGGCGGCGCGGAAGGCCGCCGACGTGGATGTCGTGATTCTGGACACCGCCGGGCGTTTGCACGTTGATGCCGATTTGATGCGGGAGATCGAACAGATCGACCTGAAAGTCGGTCCGCACCAGATTCTGCTGGTGTGCGACGCAATGACCGGCCAGGACGCCGTCAACTCGGCCAAAGCGTTCAATGATGCCCTGGAGCTGGACGGGGTGATCCTGACCAAACTCGATGGCGACGCCCGGGGTGGAGCGGCGCTGTCGGTGAAAGCGGTCACGGGGGTTCCGATCAAGTTCATTGGCGTGGGGGAACAGCTCGAAAAACTCGAGCCGTTCCATCCCGACCGGATGGCGGGCCGCATCCTGGGAATGGGAGACGTTCTCAGCCTGGTCGAAAAGGCGCAAAAGGAGTTCAACGCCGAACAACTTGCCCTGCAGCAGGAAAAGATGAAGCAGGGGAAGTTCACGCTGATGGACTTCAAGGAGCAGATGGGGGCGATCCGCAAGATGGGCCCGCTGACCGAAATCATGAAGATGATTCCGGGAATGGGCCGCTTTTCGGAAATGCTCGGTTCGCAGGACATCGACGCCGAACAGGATTTGTCCCAGATCGAGGGGATGATCAATTCGATGACTCCCCGCGAGCGCGAGAATCCCGAATTGATCGACATCAGTCGCCGCCGCCGGATCGCCGACGGCAGCGGGACGAATCCCTCGGACGTCAACAAGCTGATCAAGGACTTCTCGGCGATGTCCGGAATGATGCAGCAGATGGCCGGACAGAGCCGCTGGCAGCAGATGCGCCAACTCCGGCAAATGGCCGACAGCGGGATGCTGGACCCTGGGGCGCAGATTGGGTCACAAAAGCAGCGGAGCGCCCGCGGCCCGCTCGACAAAAAGGCCTACGAAGACAAAAAGAAACGCCTCCGCAAAGAGGCCAAAAAGCAACGCAAGAAAAACCGGCGGTGACCGCAACAGGGGAACCGGCTATGCCCCTTGCCCACCATCGCCTGAACCGTCCATTTACGCATCCAAAACCCACACACATTTTTTGTTTCTCAAGGAGTTTCGCGTGTCAGTTCGAATTCGCATGAAAATGACCGGTCGCAAGCACCAGCCGTTTTTCCGCATCTGCGTCATCGACCGCCAGAAGTCGCGGGATGGACTGCCGATCGAGGAAGTCGGCACCTATGATCCGATGGTCAAGGTGAAGTCCCAGCGGGTCAAACTCAATCTGGAGCGGATCGAGTATTGGATGTCGGTCGGCGCGCTCCCCAGCGACCGCGTCGCGACGCTGATCAAGAAAGTCAAGAACAACAAGTTCGGCGCGCCGCTGCCGGCTCCCGAACGCAAAACCCCCAAGCCTCTCCCCGTCGCGGAAGCGCCCGCAGATTCCCCGTCAGAAGACGCGGCGCCCGCTGAGGAGAGCGGCTCCTGATCGCAATGGTTTTTTCCCCCGTTTCTCGGCGGCACCCCCAGACTCCCCTGGGATTGATCGTCGCCGAGCCGGTTTTTTTCAAGCCCAGTCTGGCGACCGTGGAAGCGAGCTTCCCGGCGGATGTTCATGCGGATCGACCTGCTCACCCTCTTTCCCGATTTGTTTGAGAGCTATCTTCAGCAGAGCCTGCTGAAGAAGGGGATCGATCGTGGACTGATGGAAGTGCATCGCTGGAACTTTCGGAACTGGGCGCAGGACAAGCACCAATCGGTGGACGACAAACCGTACGGCGGCGGGCCGGGAATGCTCTTGTGCTGCCAGCCGGTGTTTGACTGCGTGGAAGCGGTCCAGCGCGAGGGGGATGCACCGGGACGCCTGGTGATGCTGACCCCCCAGGGGCGCCGCCTCGACCAGGAACTGGTGGCCCGCCTGGCGGACGAACCTCGACTGCTCCTCTTGTGCGGTCGTTACGAAGGGTTCGACGACCGCATCCGGGAGGGATTGCAGCCCTGGGAGATTTCGGTCGGAGATTTTGTGACCAATGGCGGGGAAGTTCCGGCGATGGTCGTCATCGACGCGGTGATGCGTCTGATCCCCGGCATGCTCGGCGACGACGCCAGCATTCGCGAAGAATCGTTCGCCCAGGGAGACTTACTGGAGTATCCTCAATACACACGCCCGCGTGAGTTTCGCGGGATGCAGGTTCCGGAAGTGCTCGTGAACGGCAATCACCAGGAAATCTCCGCCTGGCGACGCCAATCGAGTCAGGAGCGGACCAGCGCCCGTCGCCCAACCGCGGCGAATTCTGAAGCCCCTACCGTCGCCGGCCGTCCGGCGAGTCCCATGACGGCCCCTCGACACCCCTGACACCAACCCATTTTTGAAAGGACTATGTGCCATGCCAGCCAAGAAAACCGACCTGATGAAAGGGGTCGAAGCCTCCAGTTTGCGGGCCGAGCCGATCAAGTTCGCGATCGGCGACACCGTCAACGTCCACACGCGCATCCTCGAAGGTGACAAGGAACGCATTCAGAAGTTCATCGGCGTGGTGATCGCCACGCGGGGTGGCGGAACGCGGGAGGCGTTCACCGTCCGCCGCATCGTCGCCGGTGAAGGGGTCGAACGGACCTTTCCGGTGAATTCCCCAAAAATCGCCAAACTGGAAATCGTGCGGCATGGCAAAGTCCGCCGCGCCAAGTTGTTCTATCTGCGCGATCGATTGGGCAAGGCGACCCGCCTGACCGAACGTCGCGCCAACAAGCAGGAGTCCGCCTCCGAAGCGTCCGAGTGATCCTGTGAATCGTCCGCGTCTCCTGGATTGGAATGCGATCCGGCGCATCTGTCCTCCGGCCGCACGCGAATGGCTGGCGGGATGGCTGGGAAACGCGGGGGAACGGGCGGCGGCCCGATTTCTGAAAAAACTGGGATACCGGGTGATTGCCCGCAGGCATCGCACGCCGTTGGGAGAGTTGGATCTGGTCGCCCTGGACGGGGAAGTCATCGTTTTTGTGGAAGTCAAGACGCGGCGTTCGACCGACGCGGGGCACCCCTTTGAAGCGGTCGATCGCCGCAAGCAGGCGCAGTTGACGCGTCTGGCTCTGGCCTTCCTCAAGCAGCATGGCTGGCTGGAACGCCGCGCCCGATTTGACGTGGTGTCGATCGTCTGGCCGGAAGGTGCGCGGCATCCGCAGATTACCCATTTTCGCGATGCGTTTGAAGCGGTTGGCGAAGGACAAATGTTTTCCTGATCAGGCCCAAACGGACTGATCGAATTTTGAGAATCATGCGGCAATACCTATGAAGATCGGCCTCGTTGGATACCAGGGCAGCGGCAAGAGCAGCGTGTTTGAACTGCTGACCGGAACCCGTCCCGATCCCTCCAAAGCGCACGCCGGCCAGTTGGGGGCGGCGACGCTTCCCGACGCGCGGTTCGACGGCCTGGTCAAGCTGTTCAATCCGAAGAAAATCACCCCCGCCAAAATCGAGTTATTTGATACGCCGGGCCTGAGTCGCGACCAGAGCGAGGCGAACAACGGGCGCATCTCCGTCGTCCGGGAGGCGCAGGCGCTGGTCCACGTCGTCGCCGCCTACGCCGGAGGAGATCCGGTCGCTGATGCGCAATCGTTTGAGGATGACCTGACCCTGGCCGATCTCTCGGTGCTGCAAAATCGGATCGAGCGGCTGGAAACCAGCGTCAAGAAGAACCGGCCCGACAAAGAGGCCTCGCAGCAGGAACTGGCGCTTCTGAAGCCGATCGAGGCGCTTCTACAAGAGGGGAAATTGCTGCGGCATGTGGAACTCACCGACGAGCAGGACAAGGCGACGCGCTCGTTCTCGCTGCTCACCCGCAAGCCCCAGTTGATCCTGCTGAACACGGCGGACGCGGCGTTCGATGCCGCGGTCGTCCAGAAGCTGGCAGACCTGGGATACCCGGTGGTGGCCGCTCCATTGGGGTTGGAACTGGAAGTCCAGGCGCTCGACGAAAGCGAACGGGGGACGTTTGCCGCGGAACTCGGCTTGGGTGACCCGTCTAGAGAACGGGTTCTCCGCGCCATCTTCGAAGCCACCCAGCAAATCACGTTCTATACGTCGGATGAGAAAGAAGTCCGGGCCTGGCTTCTGCGGCGCGGTTCTTCGGCGCTCGAAGCGGCCGGAACGATTCACACCGACCTGGCGCGGGGATTCATCCGCGCCGAGATCATGGCAGTTGACGATTTGCTGCGCCTGGGTTCCGAACGTGAAGTCAAGGCGGCCAACCTCTATCATACGGTGGGCAAGGACCACGTCATGCGCGACGGCGACGAAATCGTCGTCCGCTTCAGCGTTTGAACGGGCCGGTCTCTGACGGTGCGGATCGTCGGCGACCCACCATCCCTTTCGTCACCTCTCGATCTCCAGCGCCAGACGTGAGAGTTCCCAGTCGTCGAATTCTCCGGTGTTCCCCGCGGGCTGTTGACGCAGCCGCAGCCGGTTCTCCCCCGCCTTAAGTCGATTGACCGGCAAGGAGATGCGGAGCCGCTGCGGACGCCCCGCCGGCGCTCGCTCTTTGACGTGGCGATTGAGGTCGCCAAGGCGGCGGCCATTTAGCAGCAACTGGGTCCGCGGAGGAATTGCATCCGCAGTTCCCGCGCGATCTCCCTTGGGGATTTGGCGATGCGGGTCCAGATCGGCCGCCAACAAACTGAGGAAAACGCCGCGAGGAGGGACTTCTTCCAGCTGAAAACGCCATTCCCGGTCTCCCCCCTCGGCGAGTTTGACCGTGAAATCCTCCCGGATCACTCCTCCCAAATGGTGCGTCGCCGGGTCGAGCACGTGCAGCGTTCCCTGAAACGACGGTTCGATTCGTGACACCTCGCGTAGCGGAAGGGTCAGGCGCCCCAACCACGGATGCTCGGCAACCAGAGCGGTTGGATTGCCTTCAACGAGCGCCAGGATCAGCCGATCTGCCGGCACGTTTCCCGCCCCCCAAATCGGCGCCAGATCGACCGTCGCAATCTGGCCGGTCACGCTCCGCAAGGGAGCTCCCTCGCGCGGACCCAACCAGACCCCCCGGACCTCTGTCCAGGGAATAACGCGGCGACTATAAACCCCCTCCATCTGCACTCGTTGAGGATCGAACGACTGCATCGCGCCCAGCAGTCGGACTCCTCCCGGCAAATCGACCAGATCCTTCGAATGCACCGGGGCCGGGAGCGATTCTGTGGTCTCCGCCGTTTCGTAAATCTGAAAGTCGTCGATCCATTCCGCCTTGCCGGAGCCGTTCTTTCCCACTGGTTCCGGCTCCGACGGCGACCTTGCGTTCGCGGAATCCCTCGGTTCCAGCCGAACTGAAATCAGGGCGCCTGCCGGAGTCAATCCCCTGGCCAGAAGCTGGTCGTCGAGGAACACCAACACCCGGCGTCGCTCAAACCGCCACGTCACCCGCCGCCAGCCATCGGTCCGCGGCACGGGAAAGACCTCCAGCGCCACCTCGGCTGAACTCCGGCACCGATATTCCCCCCCTTCCTCGTCAGTACAAAATTGGATGTACCACTGCCGATCATCCTGCTGGAATTCGCAACCAATCCGCCAGGCAACCGGACGAGGGGTTGAGCCTGCATCGAAGTACGCAAGAGTGACTCTGCCGGAGTCCAGCGGACGTGCCAGTCGAAACGTCCTGGCCACCCGTGCTTCGCCCAGGCACAGCGATTGCTTCCCTGAACGACGCTCCCCCTGGCCGGTCGGTGGTGAATCAAACAGGCCAGGCGGTAGTTCAAAGTCGTCATAGGCGACCAGCCGCTCTCCTGCCGGATGCATGATCCTCCAGAGCACGTCGCGCGGCACGGGCTGTTCCGTGGCTCCCAAGCCGGAAAATCGTGCCCCGCCGTCCTCCTGCCAGATGAGTTCTCCATGCACCCGTTCGCCTCCACGGAAGATGATCTGCCGGACCGGGGAGTCTCCCCACACCAGCCGCGGAGGAGAGTCGCGCTGGATTTGGCGAATCTTCGACAGTGGGATGACTGGGGAGCCGTCGGAGGGAACGAAGGCAAGCTCTCGGTCCACCGCGGCAGTCAATTCTCCTTGACGGACCGTTCCATCCCGCAACCAGGCTTGGTGTTCCGCCCGCATCGGGGCGGGGGAAGCGGCCAGAATCAGCACCTCCAGCACGATCCAGACAATCGGCATGCGCCGGCCGGTCGGGTTGACCTTGCCGCAGATCGCCGATTTGCTGTAGAGAAGGGCTGAACGGTTCAACGGAGGAATCGTGGTCGGTCGAACAATAGAGAACGGGCTGAGGTTGGAGCAATTCGCCAAAAGCAGCTTACCAATCTGCCGCGTTGAGGAACACGCGGCAGAGGAGGGAGTTGTCCCGTGCGGGGGCTTCGACTAGAATTTAGGGTGGATCAGCATCGAGGACACAACGGGAGCGGTCGGCTGTGGCGGAACGTCCCATAATTCTGGTTTGTGGCGGGGATGTCGAACAGGCCCGTCGGCTCGCGGGAGAATCGTCCGAGGGATTTTCACCAGTCCACGCGGCGTCGATGGAGCAGGCGCTGGCGCTGTTGCGCCAACAGGAATTTGACGGCGTGTGCCTCCTGGATCGCCGCACGGCCCACTTGAGCGAAGCGGTGCTGCTGCCGCATGCCGGGGGGATTCTGTCGCAGCTTCCCGACGGATTGGCGATTCTCGACGGTCGCCTGAAAGTCCTGTGGGCCAATCGGCGATTTGAAGAATTGAGCGGCCGCAGCGAGTGCCCAATCGATCGCGACTTCTTCGAGGCCTTCGTCAACTCGGAAATTCTCGGCCCGGAACTCAGTCCGCTGCACACGGCGCTGGGAACCGGCGCCTGCGCAAAAACGACGCTCCGCCTGGGTGAGAAAACCTATTACCAGTTGCAGGCAATGCCGGTGGTCCCCACGGGCCCGGGATTGTCGTGTTATCTCGTGGTGACGGTACGGGACATTTCCGCCGAGACACTGCAACAGCAGAAGCTCAACGCGATCTACCAGGCCGGACTCGAGCTGGGGGATTTGACGCCGCAGGAACTGCTCGAAATGAGCGTCAGCGATCGGGTCGAATTGCTTAAGTCGCGGATCGTCCTGTATACGAAAGACCTGCTCGAATTCGAGACGGTGGAAATTCGTCTGCTGGATCGGGCCACGCAGAAGCTGGAACCTTTGCTGACGGTCGGAATGGTGCCCGAAGCGGAAAATCGCGAGTTGTACGCCCGCCCGCAGGGGAACGGCGTGACCGGTTTCGTGGCAGCCACCGGCAAGAGCTACCTCTGCGAGGACACCACGACCGACCCACTCTATCTGGTCGGCGCCGCCGGAGCCCGCAGTTCCCTCACCGTTCCCTTGATTCTGCACGACGAGATTCTGGGAACGTTCAACGTGGAAAGCCCGAACGCCGGCGCGTTTGACGAGAACGACCTGCAGTTCCTGGAGCTGTTCTGCCGCGAGGTGGCGGTGGCGCTCAACACCCTGGAACTGCTCGTCACCGAGAAGATGACGACCGCCACCGCCAGCACGGAAACGATCCTGCGAAAAGTTGCCGAGCCGGTGGATGAAGTGCTCAACGACGCCGCCTGGATTCTCGAACGCTACATTGGCCACGATCCCAGCGTGGCGCAGCGCCTGCAGGATATCCTCCAGCACACGCGTCAGATCAAGCAGTTGATCCACAAAGCGGGAGAGGAAATCGCTCCCAAAGGGGGACACTCCCCCGTGCCGCAGCGTTCGCAGCGCGCCAAGCTCCGCTGCAAGCGCGTTCTCGTCGCCGACGACGACGAAACGGTCCGGAGCGCCGCCCGCGAACTCCTCGGGAGGCACGGTTGCGACGTCGAGACGGCCCACAACGGCGAAGAAGCGATGCTCATGAATCGAAACTTCCAGTACGACGCCGTACTGGTCGATATTCGCTTGCCCGACATGACCGGTTACGACTGCTTCTGCGGAATGCGCGAGGGGCAAAAAGACCTGCCGGTGATCCTGATGACCGGCTTCGGCTACGACCCCACCCATTCCATCGTCAAGGCCCGGCAGCAGGGGCTGAAGGCGGTGTTGTACAAACCGTTTCGCGTCGAACAGTTGCTCGACGAAGTCGAAAAAGCGGTCAACCATCACGGCGCCGTGATCGTCAACCAGGGAGAAGCCGCCGGCACCACCGCCGCCGCCCCCGCACCGCACTCGACGGCGACTTGAGGCGGGCGGATTTCGAAGAAATCCGCCTCCATGTTGCTGGATTTTTCAGAAATCCAGGGACCCTGGACGTCAACGACACAAGCGCACTCTGCGCCAAATCGCCGCTTCGTATGCGCACTTCGTCGCGCCAACGCAGGCCGCGCTTGTCCTTGCCGCGACGCGCAGGGGTTGCGGCTGTCGACAACGCCCAGCCTATTGCGGATTTCTGAGAATTCCCCCTACACTAGCTGGATTTCTCAGAAATCCAGCAAGTTGGCGGCTGGCCAACAAACCGCCACTCCCGAATTACGGAACTCGCCCACTGACAGCAGCCGTTACTGAGCCTGTGCGCGAGACGCAGGCTCCAACCCCACGTCAGTCAGCCGAACCTCGGCTGGATCGGGCAGTCTGAGGACTGGCGTGAAGTTGACCTTCCACAAATCAAGCTCGTAGAGGCGTTTTTGTTGATCAAGGTTCAGAGCGACCGAAACCGGAACACCGTCCGCATCGATGTACACACCCAATGCAACCTGCTCCCCGAACCGTCGCGCCACATTCTCGAAGCCTTTCGGAATCAGCACCAAACTCCCCATTCCACCGTCCGCCATCTCAGTGACCAGCATGTCGTCAAGCGAATCAATCAGATGCCGGGCCAAGGGCGTGGATTCCAGCAGGCAGGCGATGAGCGCCCGTTCTCGATCGGTGATGCGACGATGCGCACTCACAAAGAGGTTCTTTTCCTGGCTCATTCAGTCACCGGGAAGTATCTTCTTGGGTTTTGGTCCTGCACATTGACGAATCGTTCCTTGATTCGGTCGATAACGGCAGGGATCTTGGAAACCAAGTCTCGGATGCATTCCAGGATTTCGAGCACGTCGAACGACAGCCCCCCACGGTGACCCAGGTCATGAATCGAAACAATTTGGATCGGCTCAATCCGCTCGTTTTTTCGATCATGATTACCCCCGCCTTCAGGCTTCCCGCTATTTCTGCGAATCCTTCTGCTCCCGCGGCGGCAAATCGTATTTCGCCCGTTCCTGGCTGGTCAGCTCGCGACCGGTCACTCGAACCACCAGATCGAGCAGGTCGGGCAGTTCCAGCGGGATCAGATGAACCCGATCGCGGGCGGCGATCAGCCAGCGGCCATTGGCGCTGATTCCCACTTTCCGAACGGCGCCTGCGGGACGCGTGGGACTGAGCGTCGCAGAATCTGAATCGATTTCCGACAGGTTCCAAATTACCAGATCCCCCTCATCGTCGGCCGAGACGAGCCGCGGAGCGGCGCCGCCCCCTTCCAAAGCGGCCGCCGACAATTCGCCACCGGGGTGCTGCACTTGATAGCCACCGGTCTTCGATTCGATTCCATCAGTGCCGAACGGGACCAACTGCAAGTGTCCGGCGTGAGAGCCGGCCAGAAGCCAACGACCGTCGCGGCTGGATTCCAGGATCGAGACGGGAGCGGGATGCTCGGCTACCGTCCGCCAAGACTCGGAGGGATTGGGAGAGGAGAGATCCCAGAGGATCACGCGGCGATCATCACCCGCCGTCACCAGGAACCGGCTGTCGCTGCGAAATTGAATGGCCGCCGCGACCCCCTCGTGGCGGCGCAGCACGAGCGGCCGCAGCGCGAGTTTCTCCTCGCCGGAGAAATCGAACAGCAGCACCGCGCCATCGGCGCGGGCCGCAGCCAGCCACCGCTCATCCGGGCTGAGCCGCACCCTAACAATTCGCTGTTCCTGCAGTCGGCTGGTCGGAGGTTGATTGGAACCCTTGGCTGGCAATTTCCAGAGTTGCAACACGTTCTCGCGAACTGTGGAGCCGGCCGGCGGTTCCTTCCCGCGCAATGGGGGGGGAGCAGCCGCCAGAGCCAGGTGCTGGGGAGTGCGGTCAGGAGACCAGCGCGTCAATTGGACCGCACTTCCAGCGGCGCGTCGCACACTGTTCCGGGGAGGATTCTGGCGGGCGGCCTCCTTTCGTGGCGCCTCGTCAGCATCCTTCGCATCCTCGGTCGCGTCAGCCGCAACCGCGGCGGGATGCAGCGTCACCAGCCACCTCCCGTTCCCGGTACTCAGAAATCGATCGGTCGGGGGGAGAGGTTCAGTCGGGGGAATCAGGAAGGCGCCGCGGAGCGTGGTCGTCGCCCCCTTGGGAGAAATCTGCCAGGCGATGCCGCGTCGTTCCTGGGGGACTGTCGAATGGGAAAACAGCGCGGACAATGAATCTTCTCCGGGAGCGAGCGTCAGTGCCAGAATCTGCGCGTCGTCGGAGAAGCCTCCGTGCGCGGAGTCGGGGAGTGGAATCTCCTGCGGCTGTTTGGCCGGCTGCGGTTCCTCGAGATTCCATAGTCGCAACGGCCCACCCACCTGCCCGGTGGCGACCAGCCGTCCAGCGCTCCCCAGAGCGAACGGCTGTACCGATCGATCGACCGGCGCGTTCTGTTCGACTATCCGTCCGGCGTCCAGGGGGGTGAGGGCGGCTTCTCCCAGCGCTTCCCGAAGGAGTTTCTCCATGTCCCACGTCGAGCTTCCCGGCGGCACCAACAGGGCGGCTTCGCGCGCGAGCAACAACCCGAGCGTTCGGTCGGGAGAGGAGACTTCCTGTCCCTTCGCTGAAGTGAGGAGATTCTGCGCCCGGCCCCAGGTCCGAATGGCCTTCACCGTGTTCAGGCTTTGGCTGGCGGCAGACCGCTCCTTCTGAAGCTCAATCAGCCGATCCTTGGCCTCCCCCTTTGCCTGAAGGAGCTGTTGTGACAATTTCGCCTGTTCCTGATCATGCTCGTTGGTTTTTTCATTGAACTTGTTGTCCAGGTCCAACTTTTCCTGTTCGAGTCGTTCGACTTTGTCTGTCAATTCGGTCATCTCAACCGACTCATTCCTCCGCGTCATGTATTGTCCGGCGACAACTCCCGTCATCACCAGCAAAATGACCGAATAGATCGCGGCCATCCAGCGCCATTGCTTTCGCACCGAAGCGAATCGGCGGCTGTTCGCCAGATAGTCCAATTCCGAAGCGTTGAGCCAGCCGGGATGTTCTTCGGCCCAGGCGTGCGCCTGGGCCACCGCTTCGGGCTGGATGATCCCCTCTCCATCCTGAAACCCTGGCGCGCCGATCATTTCCAGGAATCGACGCTGACTTTCGATCACGCGACTCGCCCACGTCATTCCCTCACGCTCGCGTGACAATCGCCGCTCCCACGCCTGGGCCCCCTTGGCCAGCGACTGCCGAATTCGGACATCGCCAGGACTCTGCCTGGACCAGGCCTCCAGTCGCCTCCAGCAGTGCCAGCGGTTGACCGACAGCGAGACGGACACCGGCTTCGCTCCCGACGCTGAGACCTGTACCAACTCCACCGCGGCCAGTTGGCGCGCCAGCCGCTCGGCCGACTCTTCGGAGAGTTGGTCCGTGACGAATTCCGAGATCGGAACCGCGTCGCGTGGAAAGACGCGGTCCTTTTCGATTTGCAAGCAGCGGAGCAGGAACACTTGCGTCAACCGCTGGTCGTCGGCGGGGAGCGACTGGTAGAGCTCTTCTGCCCGTTCTCCGATAAGCGCGTCCGCCCCTCCGAGGGACAAGTAGGCCCCCAACGTCAAGCGGTTGTCCTGACGCTCGGTCCAGAGCCTCTGCAATGCCAATTGAAGCAGCGAGAGGTTGAGCAATCCTGCGTTGCAGTCGGCCAAGAGCCGCTCGACGAGCTGCGGCTCGACCTGAAAATTGCCGCGCTCGGCCGGTTTCACAATGGCGTCGCGCATCGCCTCGGAGCTCGGACTTTGCAGCAGGAATTGGTTTCGCTCCTGCAAGCGTTCCCATTCCGGATCGAGTGCGATCACATCGGCCAGGACATCGGAACGCACTCCAAGCAACCAGGCCGTTTCGCGCGGAGCTTCACGAATGGCGCACCGGATGTTCTCAAGAAACGCCCGGCGCGCGTCCGGATCGCGGCACTGCGTGAACAATTCCTCCAGCCCATCCAAGACGAATAGCAGCCTGCGCGCATCGGTCTGATTGGCACCCAGCGCCAACCGCAATGCCAACTGCAGCCCCGACTTGTCCTTGAGCATCGAGTCGACGAGCTCGCGTGAGACCGACAGGCTTGAGGAGAATTCGGGAAGGGCCGCCAGCGCCACCGCCAGGTTTCCCAGCGGGTCGGCGCCGATCGGACAAGTCACCACCCCCCAGCGGGCGCTCCCTTCCACTTCTCCGCGGCGCAGGGTCGGAAGCAATCCCGCCCGCAGGAACGACGACTTCCCAATTCCGGCCGGGCCGGTCACCGCAATCAAGGGGGCGAGCGCCGAACTGCTCGACGACGATGCGCGATTCGCCTGGGCCACCTGCTGACGCAGGTTCTCCAGTGCCGCGGCAATCTCCGGTTCGCGTCCAAAAAAGTTCGCGGCCTGCGCTTCGGTGAACGCTTCCAATCCCCGGTAGGGGCATTCGGCGTCCGTGGCCACGGGGCGCGGCGCATCCCCCACCAGCAACTGGATCAGTTGGTCCAGCGGCTCCCCGGATGTCACCGATTCGCGCAAATCGAGCCAGCGGATTGACACCAATTCCGGGGGCACCGCTGCCGAAGTGGCACCCGGCAACAACACAGGGATGACCCGAAATGTCCCCCCTGTGTCGGCTGATTTGCGACGCAACAGAGCCTGGACTTCGTCCTTCTGAGCTTTTCCCAACCCATTCGCGCCGATGCAAATTATGCAAGCTGCCGCTCGTTGCATCCCCTCTTCCATCTTCTGCAGCCAGTCGTCCCCCGGAGCGATGCTCCATTCGCTGAACCACAGCCGGATTCCCGCGGATTTTAGGCGCGTTGCCAGTTCCAAAACTTGAGCCTTGTAGAAGGCGTTGAAGGAAAGGTAGGCATCGTAGCGGGGGGTCGGTCCAATGGCCGTTGGAAGCAGCTCGCCGGGCAATTTGCGGTTGCTGGCGTACTTCACCAAGACATCGCGCCGCTCCTTATCGGTCGGCGGAATCAGTTGCGTCACAGGTGGAAGGTGGTCGCCGTCGGTGAGATACGCCGTGAGCCGCTCCATCGCGGCCAGGACCGACCCTTCTTCATGCGGCGTATCGCCAAACGGCGCCAGCAGCTCTTCGTAGGCGTAAAACGGATCGTAGGGAACCTGCACTCCTCCCCAATACACCTCGCGCTGCGTCTCGGGAATATGCTTGAGAAAGCTATTGAACTCGGTGCGGGCCAGCGCTTTGCGGATCTTGAGTTTGTCCTTTTCGGCAAACTCCACTCGCGTGAACACGGGGAAGACCCGTAGCGGAGCTTCATTGGTGCGCGGACGCGCGGCCCACTGCTGACAGACCGAGTCGCTCACCGCCGAAGCACCGGAGATACTCTGGTTGTTCGCCGTAAAACAGACCACCAGTTTGTCCGGAAGCTGGATTGTGCAAATTCCAGCCGTGTCGCTGATGCCGGTGCGACTGTCGATGAGGATGTACTCGTAAGCTCCCTTCAGACGACGGCGGACCGCTTCGAAGAACGCCGCCCCCCCCAGCCGTTCGTACAGATTGTCCCACCGGCATCCGGTGACGCGGCTGGAATAACCATCGTCCTGCCTCCCGGCTGGAACAAAATCGAGTCGCCCCCCTTTGGGAAACGGATAGTCAACGGCCACCGCATACCGCCGCAGGTCGGCCAGCCGCTCCAGTTTCTCCGGCGGGATTGGCGTTGGCGCGGCCGGGTTCATCGCGTTGTCTTCGCTCATCGATTCCAGGCCGGACAGAACGCTGGCGGGCGAAGGGGTCAGCGTTTCGTCCTCAAATTCCCGGACGAATTCGATCAGTCCCTCGGTTTGCCGCAGTTCCGGCTCCAAAAGAAAGGGTGCGAAATACCGATGCAGGCCGGGAGCTTCCAGATCCCAATCGATCGCCAGCACCTTGCGGCCATTGCTGGCCAGAATCCAGGCGATGTTGGCCAAAGCCATCGAACGTCCCGTCCCCCCCTTGTAGGAGTAGAACGTGATGATGCGTCCGGAGCCAGCACTGGAAGCCGCTGGCTCAGAGCTGGCCTGGATCGCAGCCGCATTGTCGCGCTCCATGTCTATCCCTTGGATCCGGAGACTTTGGGAAGCGCCGTGGCCCCCCCAGTGGCGAGCGGGTGTTGCCGCACGGGAAGGTATTTGAGAATCCGGCTGCGGCAATCCTCCAGCGCCGCGGCCAGTTCCTGTTTCAAATGGCCGGGGGTGGTGATGCCCAGACGAATCCGCGGGGCGACCTGTCGTGAAAACGTGCGATCGATCAAGTCTCTCAGCTCCGCGGCGCGCGCCTGAGTTTGGGGGTCGGCGTCGTTCCAGGGGACAACCAGTGCCGTGTTCCGATATTGTCGTGTGTCGTATTCCTCCAGCACCTTTTGATAATCGTCGAGCATCAGCGTCCAGGCATCGACGAGCAGGACCACGATTTCGCAGAGTTTTTCGGCGTCCCGGATGCGCTCCGGCAGGTTGGCCTCAAAGGCCAAAGGGGAGGTGTAGAATTTGCCACCGGCCGCTTCCAGGGCCACATCGCGAACCGAGTCGGGAAGAGGAAAATAGGGCTGCCAGTCATCTTCGGAACTGTCGCCATAGGGATCGGTCGGACGATTGACCTTGGCCTCCTCAAACTCCTTCTTTTTTGCCGCCACAAACACGAAATGGGCGGAGCGGGGCCCTTTGGACGCGCCGGCCACCGGTCGGGGAGGAACGGCGGCCGCCGGGGCTGTGGCCGGCGGCGGAGGGGGCTGAAAGGCGTTTTCCACCTCGTCAAACACTGGCAGCGGTGCATCCGGGAGCGGGTGGTTCAACGCCGCGTCCGCGATTTTCTGCGCCAGTTTAG
Organism: Planctomycetales bacterium; assembly: GCA_046152955.1. Taxonomy (GTDB): domain Bacteria; phylum Planctomycetota; class Planctomycetia; order Planctomycetales; family Planctomycetaceae; genus SIAF01. The sequence goes on from JBJXGA010000270.1 coordinate 53,434, forward strand.
CGACTATTATGTCCAGCGCCATCTCGGGACGTCCAACGAGCATTCGCAATCCGTACTCCACGTAGTCCTTTCCATAATCATCGAGGCGATCCTGCAACGCCGCGACGCGCGCGGGGGTGGGAATCGTAGGCGAAACCCAGACGACGGGAAACACTCTGGGGGCCACGCTTAGGCCTGGATTTGCCGCCAACCGGTCATTGAAAAACTGCCACTCTTTGCCACACCAAGGGCTATCGAAACAGTTCGTAGAACAGAGAACCACCATCGTCTGGCAGGTGGCGAGTGCGGTCGCCAATTCCTCGGACCACTTCGCTCCATGTGGAATGGAATCTGCGTCGCGAAATCCCAGATGCCCGTCTTGGTTGAGAGGGAATTTCGAACGAGGCAGTCGAGCCTGAACTGCTTCATCGACGAGTTCGAAAAACTTCTTCAGGTAAGGACTGTTGTCCTGCCGAGAGTAGCTGAGGAAATAGGGATACACGATCAACGCCCCGCCAACGAGATTAGAAGGAGCGCGCAATCGAATGTCGCGGCTCCGGGTCATCGTGCCACGCGGCCCGCTGAAAATCAAGCCCGTGGGAGAATCGGACGAAGTTTCTGAGATCGAATCCCGCTCGGCCCGCCACGTGCGCAATTTCCCAACTGGATTGGTATCCTGGACAGCGCCGTCGTCGGAGGAAATCCCGGCATACTCCCGAATCTTTTCGAGCTGACTCTCCTGAGGAGAAACCCATGAAGCGCCTGGCGTGGGCCCTGGTTGTGTCGTTGACCAGCAGTGTGAGCCGGGCCGACGAACCGCAGTCCGGGCCGAAGGTCGGAGACCAGCCCCCCGGTTTCTCCCTGCAGGTCGCGACCGGCGACGACGCGGGGAAAACAGTGGATTACCTCAAAGCTTGGAAAGACAAGCCGGTGCTGGTGATTTTTGTGGGTGAGATGACCCGTCCCGGATTTGGATTGCTCCGACCGCTCGACAAATACGCCCGACTTCGGCAACCCGAAGGATTGCAGGTGCTGATCGTGCGAGTCACCGACGACCGGGAAGCGGCGGCGCGCCATGCCCGGTTGCTCTACGAAATGTACGAGATCAAATCGATTGCGGGGACGCTGGAGGAAGGGAAAGCGGGACCAGCGGAATATGGGCTCCACGAAGAGGCCCAGATGACGGTCGTGCTGCTGGACAAGGAGCACAAGGTGGCGTTCAATCTCCCCCGCCGCGCTCCCGAGCGCCGCGACTTTGACGCCATTCGGGAGGGAATCGACAAACTGCTCGGTCCCTCTCCGGTTCCCTTTCCGTGAGTTCCACGGACGGCTCACCCCCGACCCCTCACACCCAGGGAGAGAACTCCGTCACCCCATCGAGCGTGACGAGCAACAACCGGTTGCTCAGCGGATGGTCCATCTGCTGAAAGTCGGCTTCGACTTTCTTGCGAATGTCGTCCACCGTCGCCTGCGACTCCAGGCTGACGGCGACAAAGAAATCGCGGCTGGGGGCGCCGACGGCAAACTGCCCCCCCAGGACGTGCCGCAATCGGGCGTGAAACTGCTCGCTCAAGAGCCGCGTCGTGTTGTAGGCGTCCTGTCGATTGGGAATGAGCAGGCGCGGCCCCTCTTCCACCCCCGCCACCGTGAACTCCATCGGGGTCTCTTCAAAATACCGATTGAGGTTTTCCAGCGCGATCCCATGCAACTCATCGACCGACAGGCCCCACGACTCCAGCAGGTCGCGGCGAATGAACCAGTAGGCGTTCGACTCATCGACGACATACAGCACGACCAGTCCCCCCACCCAGGGACCGCCGACAAAATCCGGAAACTGCTCCTGCCACACCTCTTCGGGATAGAGCATCGGCATGATCCGCTCCTGGACCTCCATGAGCGGCGGCTCGGTATGCGATTTGTCCCAATCCTGCATTTGGACCACGGTCAACAGCGCGGGGCGGACGATCGCTTCAAACTGGTCGGGAGCATTGATGTAAGTGCGATAGAAATTGAAGAGGTTGATTCGGGAATCCCCGATCCGAATCTGAAAGTCCGCCGCCGGCTGGCAATCCAGCAACGGAAACAGCCGCCGCGCTAATTCCAATACCCGTGAGGTGAAGACTTCCGGCGGACAGGCGACTGAGGGGTTGAATTCGATCGACCCCACGACGAGAGTGGTCATCGTTTCGGCCTCTCGATCGGGGCTCGCCGACTGCACGTACAGGACGACCACTTGAACCGGTCCCTGTCGCAAACTCCAGGCCCGCCAGCGCCGCCACCGCGGGCGTCGGAACCAGCGCCGCCACCAGGGAAGTTCTTCCAGCACCGCTTCCCCTTCCAGGCCGATAATCCCTGCTCGATCATCGGGAGGCTTCAGCGGTCGCAGCCCTCGCTGCCGCGGGAAGATCCGCAGCGGATTCCAAAGCGGCTGTGCCTGGGCCTCTGGCCCTTCCCCCACCCAGACGCTCGAGATCGTCAGGACGCCACCGTCGTCGGGAGCCCGAACAGTCACGGTTCCACCGCTGGCAGACACCTCCCAGGAGGGGGGGGTGGCGAACCCGAACCAATTGTTCGGGCCCAGATGCCGCGTCCAGTGTGCCAACCGTGGTCGAGTCAAGTCTCTGTTCCTTGCCGCGAGGGAACACCCGCACCGTGTGACGCGCCAGTTCGCATCGCCGAGGGCCGGGTGGGCCGGTAGAACAAATTCCGCTGTGACAATTTTACGCCAAGCGGGGCGACAATGTAAGATAGTGCCGGAGGAATTGTCGCAAGACCCTGACTCCCGGAGTTTACAGGATGTGGCGGAAGCGGATCGCCCCGCCATGCCAGGAGCGCCGTTCGCATCCTTTTTTTGGCTCGCACGTCCACTGCGCCCGTCTTTATGGTTTGGCTCCATCCACTGCTGCTGGCAGGACTCCTCTTAACCGCCATTCCGGTGGTGCTGCACCTGTTGCTTCGCGCCAAACCTAAAAAGCTGGTCTTTCCAGCGCTGCGGTTGATTCAGAATCGGCGGCGGACGAACGTGCGGCGGTTGCGGCTGCGGCATCTGGCGCTCTTGGCGTCGCGGATGGTGCTCATTGCGGCGCTGGTGGCCGCCGTGGCGCGCCCCTCGGTGCCGGCGGCTGATTATGCGCCGCGCTGGGGAGACTGGCTGCGCCTGGGGCTGTTGGCGGCGTCGCTGGCGGCGGTTTATGCCGGGTTGCTCGCCCTGTGGCGCCGCAGTCGGATCGCGCCGCATGAGCTGGCGTATCGTCGCACGATGCTGCGGGCCGGATTGGGGGTCGGGGGACTCCTGGCGTTCGTGCTCCTGGTCGCCTGGCCGTATCAGCAACGGATCGCGGCGGCCATCACCCAACCGACGCTGGCTCCCAGCGAATTCCTCCCCGTCGCGGCGGCGATGGTCTTCGACACCAGCCTCAGCATGCAGTATCGCCAGGAGGGAAGGACCCGTCTGGAAGTGGCGCAGGAAATCGCCACGCGACATTTGGGAAGTCTGCCTCGAACCAGCCGCGTGGCGGTAATCGAAACCTCCCCCGCCGACGGCCCGATCCGGTTTCAAAGCGATCAATCGCAGCCGGTCAAGCGAATCGCTGCACTCGAAACCCGGCCGCTGCGCGTCCCCCTGGAAGATCGGCTGGCGGCGGCGATCGAGGCGCAGCTCGAGGACAAGCAGAAAGACGCCGCCGGTGCTGCCTCACCCGGTGCCGATCTGCTGCGCGAGGTGTATGTGTTCACCGATCTGGCGGCAAGCGGCTGGCGTCCGGAAGAGACGCCGCGCCTGGCCGAAGCGCTAGCGCAGGCGCCCGAGGTTGGGGTCTACCTGATCGACGTGGGAGTGACAAACCCTACGAACCTGGCGCTGACCGAACTGACGCTGGCAGAGCAAACGATTCCCAAGGGGAACGAAGCGCTGTTGAAAGTCACGCTGGAAGCGACCGGCATGGAACCGGGAGAGCGAACGGTCGAGTTGCACGTGGAAAACGACGCCGGACGCATGATGAAAGTCGAGCAACAACATCCGCAGGTGGACGGCAAATCGGCGACTCTCGTCCAGTTTCCGGTGCGGGCCACTGCCGGCCCGGTTCTGCAGGGGGAAGTCCGGCTGTTGGCCAGCGATCCGTTGGCGTTTGACGACGTGCGGTACTTCTCGCTGCTCGTGCAGCCCCCGGCCGAAGTGCTGGTGGTCGCCGAGAATCGCCGCGACGCCCGCTTCCTGATCGATGTCCTTTCCCCATCCGATCTGGCGCCGTTGGGCAAGCTGCGCTATCGGTGCCAGTATGCGTCTCCGGCGCGACTGGGGACGACCGATTTGTCCAAATATGCCGTGGTTTGCCTGGTCAACGTGGCCGATCCCGGATCGGCCGGTTGGACCGCAGTGGAACGCTTCGTCGCAGCGGGCGGGAGCGCGTTCATCGTTCTGGGAGACAAAGTGAAACATGCCGCCTGGCTCTCGGAGACGGCCAAGGAGTTGCTTCCGGGGGATCTGACGGCGCGGCTCAAATTCGATCCTCCCGAGTTCCTCGATTTGGAGAACCTGTCCCACCCGATGCTCCGCAAGTTCGTCGACTGGGGGACGGCCGGCCTTACCGCAGAACCGATCCGCGAATACTGGCGCGTCACACCCGCCACGCGCGACAGCGCGGTGATTGCCAGCTACACCGACCATCGCCGCGGTCCGGCGCTCGTCGAACGGGCGGTCGGCAAGGGGCGGGTGGTGATGCTCACCACGTCGCTCGATCGCCGGTGGAACGACCTCCCCGTTTCGGGTTGGTCCTACGTCGCCCTGGCGGATCAGCTCATGCAATACCTGACCCGCTCTCCCACGAACGATTTCAATTACCTCGCCGGCGAAACGGTGCAGATCGCTCTTGATCCGGCGCTCCCCTTGTCGGCATTTCTGTTGCGAAAGCCCCTCTTGCAGCAGCTTCGCAGCGAAGTTGTGCCCGGCGCGCTGCAGGTGACGGTTCACGACGTCGATCAGCTGGGAAACTATCGGCTGACCAGCGCGGACCCCCAGGCCCGGTTCAGTCGCGGGTTCAGCATCAATCTGGAAGGGTCGGAAAGTCATCTGCAACGACTCACTCAGGCTGAACTCGACGCCCGGCTGGGAGTCGATCGCTACAGTCTGGCGCGCGATATCGACCACTTGCAGCGGAACGTCCGCGCCGGGCGATTGGGACGCGAAGCCTTTCCGCTGCTGGCCCTGATCCTCCTGGCTTTTTTCCTGGGGGAGCATTTTCTGGCCAACCGCTTTTATGAATCCGAGCAACCTGGCGCGGCAACGCCTGCCTCCGCCAATTCTCCCGCGAGCTGATCCTCATGACCGACGCCTACCTGCTGGCCGGCGCCCGAACGCCGATTGGGAAATTTCTGGGGGGACTGAAATCGGTCCCGGTCACCGACCTAGGAGCGCTCGTCATCCGCGAGAGCCTCCGCCGGGCTGCTGTCGAGCCTGCGGAAGTCGACGAAGTGATTATGGGCTTGATCCTGTCGGGAGGGGTGGGGCAGGCACCGGCGCGGCAAGCGGCAATCCGCGGCGGGCTTCCCCCGCGCGTCGCGGCCTTAACGATCAACAAAGTCTGTGGATCGGGGCTCAAAGCGGTGATGCTTGCGGCGCAAGCCGTGCGTCTCGGGGATGCCCGGATCGTCGTCGCGGGGGGGATGGAGAGCATGTCGCGGGCGCCGCATCTCTTGCGCGGCAGCCGCGAGGGAATCAAGTTTGGGGAGATCGTGCTCGACGATTCGATGTTGCGGGACGGATTGTGGTGCGCCTTCGAGGAGTGCCACATGGGGCAGCACGCCGAGCACACGGCGCGTACCTGCCAGATTTCGCGGCTCGATCAGGATCGCTTCGCGCAATTGAGCCAGGAGCGCGCGGCACGGGCCGCTGCCGCCGGGGCGTTTCGCGATGAGATTGTGCCGGTCACGGTCAAGTCCAAAGGAGGGCAGACCGAGCTGGCTGTTGATGAAGGCCCCCGCCCCGAGACGACCGCGGACGCCATGGCGCAGCTCAAACCTGCGTTTGATGCGCAAGGGACGGTCACCGCCGGCAATTCCTCGCTGCTGAGCGACGGCGCCGCGGCGGTGGTCGTGGCCAACGCCGAAGTGGCCCGCCGCGCGAACCATCCCTGGACGGCGCGGATCGTCGCCTATCACACCAGCGGGGTGGAGCCGCGGGAGATTTTCCTGGCGCCGGTCGAGGCGATCCGGCAGGTCGTCCGAAAAGCGGGGCTGTCGCTGGAGCAGATCGATTTGTTTGAAATCAACGAAGCCTTTGCAGCGCAGATGCTGGGTTGCATCCGGGGCCTGGGACTGGACCAGGAACGGGTCAACGTGCATGGCGGAGCGATCGCCCTGGGGCACCCGATCGGCGCCAGCGGCGCGCGAGTGCTGGTCACGCTGCTGGCGGCCCTGCATCAGCGCAACGCCCGCTACGGAATCGCCAGTCTGTGCCTGGGCGGGGGAAACGCCGTCGCGCTGCTCGTCGAAAGGACTCCCCTCTGATGCGCCGCCAGCCTGCGGATCGACTCCTGGAATTCGAAATGCTCCCAGCGGACCGGCTAGTCGCCGGGGCGTTCCTGCCGCTCTCCCCCCACTGGGCGCGCCTGATGGCCAGGGCCCCGGAATGGAATGACGCCTGGTGAATGACATCTACGCCTCGTTGGCCTTCGGCATCCTGCTGGTGGCGATTGGCGCCGGCTTGATTCGCTGGCATGTCGTCACCTGGCGCGCACTGCGCAGCGAACCGGTGTTACAGCCGCGAGAATTGCGTTATTACCGGGCGCAGTTTCGCCGCCGGATGCAGGTCTCGGTCCTGCTCATCGTCTTGGGGATCATGATCCCATTGGGAGACGCGCTCATGATGCAGCGGCGACTGCCGGGGGTGGTTGCCGGCTACTGGATCGCCGTTCTGCTACTGACATTTTGGATCGTCGTCCTGGCGGCGCTGGACTGGCTGTCCGGGCAGGCGCATCGGCGTTCGCTGCGCAACTCGCTGGCAGACATTGCGCGCCAGCGCCGGGAATTGGAAGCCGAAGCGAGCCGACTGCGAGAGCAGCATCGCCAGGGAAACGGAAATGGAAGAATGTTTGGCGAACTGGACGAACCAGATCTGAACTGATGCCTGCCGCCACGAATGGTTCCGGAATTGGTCGAGACCAAAGCGAGATTTCCGATGACTGATGAACTGCTCGAACTGGGGTGGCGCGACATCTTATTTGTGTCCGCCGAGACGTTTCGCAAACTCTTGCCGACCGCCTTTCAGCGGTGTGCCTATGACTTGCCGCAGATCGAGGACAGTACTCGAACGGCCACGGCGTTTCGATCGACCCAAAGCTCGGATCTGTATCGAACGCAATCGCGAACGCAGGCGGTGGTCTGCTGGCGTCCCAAGTTGACCGATCCGCCGTCGGTTCTGGTGGGCTGGAAGGTGGATGACATTTCGGGAGGAAGGCGGACGCGGCATCCGGCGAAGGGGGCGGAATTGGGAGAAGCGTTGCGCGCCGTCGTCGGCGCCTGGTTGGCGGACGAGCGCATTCGAGTTCAGGAGGCGCTGCCTTACAACCTTGTTGTCGGGCCGGGGGAGTCACTTCCCGGCCCCTTTACGGGAACACTGCGCGACTACGGGGGGTGTGCCGTCGAGTCCGAGTTGCATGACCTCACGGAGGGCTGGCTGCCGTTGGGAACCTACGCGTTTGGCGAGTCCGACACTCCGGAACGGGTCGGGGCGCCGTTGTATCTGGCACGCTTCCGCAATCAGGGGCGCATGGAACACAACGGCGTGCTGGTCTGCGCGCCGCAGAATTCGGGCAAGACGCGATTGATCATCCGCTGGGCCAAAGCGGCCAGTCGCGCCACACCTCCGTATGCCACGTTTCTGATTGACGTCAAAGGCAACCTGCGGCAAAAACTGGAGAATGAATTAATAGGAGACATCTATTACTTCTCCACCGATCCGCAAGATGAACAGAGCGATCGGATCAACTTCCTGGATGGGCCGATGGGACTGAACGCGATGGAGTCGGATCGCATTCGGCAACTCGTGACGGCTCTCATGCCCTCGCGCGGGTGGACGGAACGAGGGGGACAGGACGAGTACTTCTATCGCAATCGGGTGATCTGGCTCACCGCTTTTGTCCATCTGCTGAAGCAGGCGGAGTGTTACTATCCGGAGTGGTTCACCGACGACGAGGGGGAGGAACGGCACGTCGATCTGGGGGATCTGTACGATTTGGTGGCCGACGAAGAGCGGGTCTATTTCTACCTGAACGAATTGACTCGTGCTGAGGAGATCAATGTGGAGCGGGGCGATCCGGTTCCGGAATGCGGAGTCGCCCACTGGGGCGCCGAACTGGCGCTGCTGCTCAATCCCCAGCGCGTTTCGATCGGTCAGCGCCCGGACAAGGAAACGTTTCGAACCTACACTACGGGGTTGCTGGCCGCCCTGGAACCGTTTTCAAGACACGGGACGCTCCATCACCGGGTCCGCGGCTATGGACCGGGGCGACAGTTTGATCTGGAATCCGTGCTGGACGGCGCCCCCCGCCCGGTGACGGTGATCCTGTCGGCCCGACAGCAGGATTTGGAAAAAGCGGACGCCGTACTCTCGATGACCATGCGCCGCCTGCAGTGGTTCCTGTTCGACCGCATGGCCGATCCGCAGGCCGAGAACCGGCCCGTCCTGTTGCTACTGGATGAAACGCGGCGAATTCGCGACTTCAATGCCGCCGAATACATTACGTTTGCCCGCGAAGCCAGAACCAGTTGCGTGCTCGTGTATCAGGCGCTCGACCAGATTGGAGAACCGGCCCGGATCACCGAGTTGCTGGAGAACATCGGCACGCAGATCTATCTGGGCTCGCTGGTTGGAAACACCGCCCGGTATTTCATCGGCATGCTCCCCAAACGCTGGCGGCCGACCTATTCACGCCAAATAATGCGGACGGCGAATACGGAAACCACCACCACCCTGATTGGTCATGAGATGGTGGACTATTTCAGCACCACCGACCTGTTCCACCTGCCCGCGGGGAGATGGCCCGCGTTGATCTGTCTGGGAGATCAGCCCCGCCGCAAGCCGTTCCTGACCGACATGTCCGAGGACAATCCTGGCAATGGGCCGGCGGCGATGTCCGCGACGATTCACCAGCCGGCAGCGACACTCGCACCGAGGCGCCCTCCGGCCCCCTGGGAGTCCGGTTGGGCGCCCCGGATCGCCACCGCGGAGGATTTGGGTGGCTCGGAAGAGGATGAACTAGTGATCAGTCCGCCTCCACCCTCGGAGAACTCTCCGCGGGAGTAACGCCCTCTGTTAGGAAGATGCCAATGGACATTCCCATTGCCCTCGCGATCGGACGCAGCACGCCGGGTCGGAAGATTCGATTGCAACCCGGCACATACCGAGAAGGCGTGCAGATCACGAAGGCCATCGAATTGTGGGGAGAATCTCCCGGCGCCGTGTCGCTCCAGGGGCCTTCGAACCAGCCGGCCCTGTTGGTGGAAACTGACGCCGTCGTTTCCGGCCTCTCGATCGAAGGCAGCGACACTCCTGGCGCCGTCGCCGTGCGAGTCAGCTCCGGCCGCCTGCAGATGGAGAACTGTGAACTGTCTTCCAATCGACTGACGATCTGCGTCGCCGGGCCAACGGCAGAATTGTTGCTCCGCGGTTGTCGCATCCTGCGTTCGGGTTTCGCCATTGAGGTTTCCAATGGGGCACGATTGCGGATGGAGGATTGTGAAATCAGCGGGACGCGGTTGTTTGCTCTGGTGGTCAAGCAACGTGCGGCGGCGACGATCGTGCGAACGCGTTTTGCCGAAACGCGACTGGGTGGGGTGGTGGTCCAGGAAGAGTCGCAGGCCAGCTTTGAAACGTGCGAGTTTGCTGACAATCCCGCTCCCGCCGAGAATCAACCGCTGCTGGAAGCGCAGCTCCAGGTGGATGGCAGTCACGTGCGAATGCATCAGTGCTGGTTGCACGGTGGCACGGGCTGTGGCATTCTGCTGGGAGAACGGGCAAACTTGAACATGGCGCAGTGCCGGATTACTGGCCATGGGAAAGCGGGAGTCCAAGTCGGAGCCAATTCGTACCTGACACTGGAAGAGTGTCAGATTGAGGCCAACCGGGGGGCAGGGTTGATCGTCGCCGACGGCGGGCGCGCCGCAGGGACCGATGTGGTGTGCGCCGACAACGGTGCAGCAGGAATCGCGGTGATGAACCAGGGGATCGTCGAGATGAAAAAAACTCGCGTTCGTGGTAATCTGGTGGGGATGGTGCTGATGCGCGGTGCGCGGGCCAGTCTGGTCGAATGCGACCTGACGGAGAATACGCAGGGGCCGATTCGGGCCGACGCGGACTGTCCTGTCGACCTCAGTCAAACGAAATACTGACGCCCTGCCGGCGCAGGTCGCCGGGAGAGCGCCCAACCATTCCATTTGAGACCTCCAGAGCGCGTCTCCATGTCCACCGAACAGTTTCTGGCGCTGCGTGGTCAGAAGATTTTTCAATGCAATTTTGCGGCCGGTCCGGTCCCTCAGGAGTTTTTGGGGACGGCGGTGGGAGGGCTGCGGGGGATCGTTGACAAATTCACCGGGCGCGCCGTCTGGAACGTCGCTCACCAGCCATTGCCATTGCCGGGCAAACCGGGGGCGTTTTACGTGTTCGCCACCGCGACCTACTCGGTGGCCAGCATCTCCGGCTCGGTCGGATTGACTTTGGGGGCGCTCCCGGAAGGGATGGCCGGTACGACGTTTCTTACGGTCTTCGAAGACTCGATGGGCTGGGACATCGGTACGGCGGAAATGTCAATGGATACTGCCTTGCAGGTCATTTCGCGGTTCCTGGGGACGCAGTTCCCCTTGAACGGAGGCTGGCGAATGACCAAAGGGCTGTGGCGCTTCCAGCATCGATTTGCCGCGCCCGAAGGGGTTCCCCCTCCGCCTCCCTCGCCAGAGCCGGAACCAGCAGGGGGAGGTTGGCCCGAGGACTTCTTCACTCATCCTGTCTCGTCGCGGCGTTTCACCGGTACGTTCTGGGGAATCTCCGGTGACGAATTGCTGCAACTGGTTGCCGGGGCGTTGCAGGAGGCCTGGCGGTTGGATGCGAGCACGGAACTGGTCAACGGGGTGCCGCTGAAGTATTTCATCGGCGACAACCTGGCTTGGTCTGGCCAGGCGCTGGGAACGTACTTTGCCATCCGTCCCAAAGACGAGGGAATCTTCCTGTTTCTGAGTTTTGCCGATTCGCGCGGCTGGAGTGCTCCCGAAGCCCAATCAGCATTACAATATTCCGTGAACGCGATCGTCCAGAATCTGCAAACTCGCATCTCCGGAGCGACCCTGACAGGGGAGCCCAATTGAAACCGGCGACCTGTCCGATCAGGCTGGCCCCTGGACAACTCTCCCTGCGCTGGAGGCATTGAACCATGAGTGATCGTTCCGGCTCCACACCCGATTCAAGCGCCCGATCGCCGTCCAAGAAGCGATTGGTCGTTTCCGCAAAACCTGTTGCCAGCACCAACCCGCCACCATCAGTAAAAGCCACCATGCGCCCCGCGGCCGCGGCGGTCGTGACACGCGAGAAAAGTGCCAAACCGTCGACGGCGCCTTCTCCGACCACACTGCGGGTCAATCCGCCTCCCTCCCAACAGCCAACGCCGGCCGCACCACCCGCCGGGGGAACGCGCCCGGCTTCGGCCGCAGCACCGGCCGGCCCGACGGGTTCTGCGACCGGGAAACCAGCGTCCGCCACTGTTCGAACTGAGCCGTTCACTCCAGGCGAAAACCGACTCAGCCAGGCAGAGTTCCAGGCGGCGCTCGAGCACCAACATCCGCAGCACTACACCGACGTCCGGCAGCGGTTCATGCTGAGAGTCGGGCGGGTGACCGCCCGGCTCCTCAACAGCAATCCCGAGTTCATCGACAAACTCAAGAATGGCGACTGGAAGGGGGCCGGTAATCAGTGGCACAACACCGCCGATCGCGTGCTCAAGAAGATGGTCAAATCGGGTAAGGCGCCCCGAGAACTCCAGGTGGAGTCCGAAAAGACGCTGAAGGATGGCAAAGGAGGGAGTCGTGTTGATGCCATCATCGCCGACTTGAAACGCCAGTTCGCCATCTTTGACTATAAAACGAACGCCAAGAGCGCTCTCAAGTCCGGTCCGCAAGCTGACAAGCATTCCGATCATACGGAGAAACACCCTGATTATGGCGCCAAGCCGACGGTCCATCAGGCCATCAATTGGGTCGATCTGATTCGAAAGTACGCCCCCAATGCAGCATCTCACATCCCGGCGACCGGTCAGCCCAAATCCGCCGGTGCGACAAAATCGGCTGCCAGGGGCGCCCATCGGGCAGTGACCGGCGCGGCAAAACCATCGGCCTCCGGTATGGCGGTAAATCCGACGGCAAAATCGACGGCAAAATCGGCGACCAAATCGACCGGGGGAAAAAGTACGGGACAGGCCGTCCCTCAGGGAAGTCCGCCAATCGCCGGACGCGCGGCCGCAGCGCAAATGCGCGTCCTTCGTGCGGGAGGCGGCGCCACGGGAACCAGCGCGGCGCCGACGGCAAAGCCGCTCGTCGTTTCGGCACCAACCGCGGCCAATGTCAAACCTCCTACCGGGTCGTCTGCCGGTCCGCAAGTGGGCAGGACGCACTGAATCGCACGTAGCCACTACGGATTTCCTGGACGAATGAATTCCTCCGTCAGGGATTCGACTGGGACGAATCCTCGACCATTTTCGCCGCCCCCGTCGGCGGAGTCCTCTCGCGCGCCATTGCAAGAGGCCAGGCGGACAACGGGAGAGATTCGATCCCTCCCTCGTTGCCTCCCAGGCCCAGAGTCACCACCCCGTCGGTTACGATCTGCGCGGCCTCCGACGCGTCGATTTCAATGCTCTGCGTCGTCTTTTCTCCCTTGGGAAAGGCGACATAGACCACGATCAATTCCCCGTGTGGGTCGAGGGCCGCCTGGTTGACGCGCATCGCCGGGGACTGGAGTTTCACCATTCTGCCGCCGATCAATATGGACACGATGGCGTTGGGCGGAGAGAGATGATTCTTCAATTCCTGCTCGACATTCTTGAACTCCAAATCCGGCGTTTCCTGCTTGCCGCAGCCGATTGACCAAACAAGCAATACGCTGCAACTGGCGGCAAGGAGCCGATGACGATAGGGCACTTTAGCGGACATCGTGATTCCTTGGTCAATGGGCGCCTTTGTCAGCGCTGGGCAGGTACCGAACGAATGCCGAACCGGCTGTGTGACGATTCCAGTTGGATGAGTCCATGTCATCCGTCTGCGCCGTGGCGCCTCGGCAAGCACCAGCAAAAAGCATAGCAACAAAAGGCCAAAACCGGGAGTATGACGCTGGATGTTGGTGATCGAGTTGTCGCGCGGCACTCCCCGCGTCCGATGCGGCGCATCTGACGGTCGGCGAGCCCATAGACCTGAAACTGACGGATTGGCGCCACCGTGTGGAGATTCCGGATCGCAGCTTCCTGCAGTCGGTGATCCCCCTCAATTCGCTGCTTCGCCCGGCGGACTGTTTCCGGGTTCAGCGCCTGCTGGACGCATCGTTCTTCAAGGCACGCCCCGGCCTTTCTTGAGTGAAACTCCAACGTCCGACAGCAGCGGTGGTCCCTCCAACTCCTGCGAGTAAAGCGCGGCGCTATCGTCCATACCGTCGCCAACATCGTCCTCTGGGACAAAGTAGAAGTCGTTGAGCTCCTTCGCGGTCGTCGGCATCCCTTGGGCCTTCAGCGCCGCCAGTTCGGCATCCAATGGAGGGGTGAAGAGGACTCTGGGGTCTTGCCGTCAACCCGATGCGTGAAAGCCGGTTGCACCGCCAGCTTGATGCGTGCGCCAGCTTGATGCGTTGTGTTTGCACGTAGCGGCGGATACGCTGTTACAGTTCAAAGCGCCAGTCAATTGATGATCAGAATGGAGTCGCCCATGTTTTGTCGCAGTGAGTTGCAGAGCCTTCAAGAGCACCAGGATTACCCGTCGATTTCGCTGCTCGCCCCGACGCATCGAACGGCCCCCGCGAACAAGCGCGACCCGTAACTGCTCAATAACCCCTCGGAAACTGGTATTTACACGAAAGTGGGTTTTCGGGAAAGGTATGGCGCATGAGCCAGCCAGTCCCTCAGTCCGACCAACCGATCATCATCGCGGGAATCGAAGTA
>JBJXGA010000271.1:0-2758 GCA_046152955.1 Planctomycetales bacterium
CAGCCGGCGTAGGAAAAATGGGAGACATCGTACTTGCCCCTCGAAGTATGAGTTGTGTGGATCCGCAGCCCAGGCGGCGCCTGAAAATCATGCCCGGCCCATCCTACTCGACTCCCCAGGAATTTTCTCCACCCCCGCTGCACTCAACGACCTCTTGAGAAGTTGGACATTTCCTGCGTCGCCACCGTGGAATCGAGCCGCCGCGCACTGTATATGTAGGCGTACGGGCAGCAATTCATTCCGGGCACGACTCCATTCTGATCGATGGCAATCCAATTCACCTGTGAGTTTTGCGGCGAGGAATTCCGTTTCCGCGACGAAGCCGCCGGCAAACTGATCAAATGCAAGAGCTGCGGCACCAGTCTGCGCGTCCCGGCGGGGGGCGGTGCCGAAGACGATCTCTTTGACTCACTTCCCCCACCCCGCATGCGGTCTCGCAGCATCGACCGCGGCGGTCGCCGTTCCGGTTCATCGGTCTCGGGCAGTACGCTGGGCCCAGCGATCGCACTCTATATCCTGGGCGGCCTCTGGTGCATCTGGATAATGATCTCGGGTGCGGTGACAGTCATCGATCTGGCCGTTAACGGGATTCCGCAGAATGCGAATAATCCAGAAGCGGGAGTCTATCATACGATCGGCCGAGTTCTTGGATTTTTCCTGTTCATGCTGACGACAATCATCATCCTGAACGGCGCCTCATTGCTTTTGTCAGTCGGAGTCGTTTAAGACTCGCTGGCCAGCTCTGTGAACTGCGCGCCGCATTTCATTCCCGCCACAATCTGCCGAAATGCTCTAGCGACTTTCGCTGGTTTCGTGCAGAATCCCGCGCCGAACTGCGGCACTTTCCCGGGAGAACCCGGCTGCTCGAAATAAAGTCGCGGTCCGGCCGCGAAGCATTCGGGTGTGGAGGCATCAGATCGACATGTGCTTTGGTGTTGATCAGGTAGATCTCATTGAAGCTTTGCTGGATCCCACTGCGACGGATTTTCTCCTTACGCCCGCCTGATCGAACCGAGTCTTCTCCGCAGCATTTTTGTCGCCCCTTGACTCCCCCTTAACAATACTACACACCGAAGCCATAGACCTTACCATTCGAAAGACACGTCGATGCTGCTCTGCCCCCGCCCCCGCCTCCACCCCCCTACACTGTTGCTTGCCCTCATCCTGAGATTCAGCGTTGGCCCCCTCGCCGCCGCTCCTCCGACAACGGCAATCTCTCCCGCTGCGAAAGAAACGAGATCGGCCGCCACCGTAAATTCGGCGACCGTTCCCCTGGGCCGCAAAGGAGCCTGGTGGAACCTGCGTCACAGTTCCATCAACTCCTGGGCGAAGCGTGGCCCGGTCGATCTCCTGTTTCTCGGCGATTCCATTACCGAAGGTTGGGGAACGATCTCCCCTCCCAAAATCAAATCCGATCCGAACGCTGGTGAATCCGCGGACCTATACGAAACCTTCGAAGGTAACGCGGCCTGGAAAAAATTCTACGCCTCTCGCAAACCGCTGAATGCCGGAATCGGCGGCGACCAGACGCAAAACGTCCTCTGGCGAATCGACAATGGCCTGATCGATTCTCTCCCCGACGAACACCCTCCCAAGCTGATCGTCCTGATGATCGGCACGAACAACACAGGGCCGAAGGGAAACAGCGGCGAGGAAATCGGCGCCGGAATCGTCGCCGTCGTCGAGAAGCTTCGTCAGAAACTCCCGCAGACCAAAATCCTCGTCCTCGGCGTCTTCCCCCGAGCCAACGATGACCCCGCCGTTTCCAAATCTCTTCCGGAAGACAAGCGAGCCAAACGCGGTAAGCTCGGGGAACGTTACGCCAAACTGGTTATCGCGAACGCCATCGCTGCCAAGGCGGCCGATGGAAAGATGGTCCACTACCTCGACATCGGCAAGAAATTCCTCGACCAGGACGGCCAGCTCCCCAGCAACATCATGCCCGACTACCTGCACCTCTCCCCCAAAGGCTACGAGATCTGGGCCGAGTCGATCGAAGAGACAGTCGCTGACCTTCTGGGTGAGAAGTAGGTGGACGGAACATTCCGCTCGCTGCGAAATTATAATTACCGAACGTGGGCCGTCGGCGCTCTGGTGTCCAACATCGGTACCTGGATGCAGCGGATCGCTCAGGACTGGCTGGTGCTGACTCAACTGACCGACCACAGCGCCACCGCCGTCGGCATCGTGACCGCGCTGCAATTCGGACCGCAGGTGCTGCTACTCCCGCTCACCGGTTTCGCCGCCGATCATTGCGACCGTCGCAAGCTGCTGTTCATGACTCAGGGGGCGATGGGGTTGCTGGCCCTCGGGCTGGGAATCCTCGCCGTCGCGGGAACGGTCGTTCTGTGGCACGTCTACGTGTTTGCCTTCCTGCTCGGTTGTGCTGCCGCCTTTGACGCTCCGGCGCGGCAGACGTTTGTTGCCGATCTGGTCGGTGAAGCCGATCTCCCGAATGCCGTCGCCTTGAATTCCACGTCGTTCAATGCGGCTCGCATGATCGGACCCGCGGTGGCAGGAGTCGTCATTGCCGCCGTGGGAACCGGTTGGGTGTTTATCATCAATGCCGCATCGTTCGTCGCCGTCCTCGTCTCGCTCGGTATTTTGCGGCGGCGCGAACTGTACTACGAGCAACGCTCGCCGCTCCAACGAGGCAGCCTGGTGGACGGCTTTCGCTACGTCGGGCGACGCTCCGATTTAAAAGCCGCCCTGTGGATGATGTTCTTCGTCGGAACGCTGGGCTTGAACTTTCCCGTCT
>JBJXGA010000310.1:0-2575 GCA_046152955.1 Planctomycetales bacterium
CAGCCCGCACGTATCAGTCGTCACGAACTACAGCCCCAACCATCTCGATTGGCACGACACGCTGGAGCATTATCGTTGGGCTAAACAGACGATGCTTCGCCGGCAGACGCCGATTGACCTCGCCGTACTGAATGCCGATGATCCGGACGTTTTGAACTGGCCCGCACGGGGACGGCGGCTGCTGTTTGGATTGTCGGATCATGGGAGTGAGGGCGCGTTTCTCCGAGGTCATGTCGCCATTTGGCGTGCTGAGGGATTCGAGCGAGAATTTCCCCTGTGCGACTGGCTGAAATTGCCCGGACGACACAATCTGGCGAATGCCCTGGCGGCGGCGACGGCCGCACTGGGGATGGGAGCGACGATCGAACACGTCCGTCTCGGCCTGGAACAATACGAGCCATTGCCCCACCGGTTGCAGTTCGTCGGGGAGGTTGACGGTCGGAAGTTTTTCAACGATTCCCTGGCCACCACGCCGGAATCAGCGATTGTCGGCATCGACGCGTTTGACGCGCCGGTGGTCTTGCTGTCCGGCGGGTATGACAAGCAAGTTGATCTCACCGCGATGGCCCTTCACATCGCCGCGAAGACGAAGGCGGTGGCATTGATGGGGCAGACGGCCGCCAAGCTGCGAACGCTAATTTCGGGCGCAAGTCCCCTAACTACCGTTGTTTCCGAGCCGTTGCCCGATTTTCGCACGTCGTTTCAATGGGCTTGGGATCACTCGGCCCCCGGAGACGTCATTCTGTTGTCCCCCGGCTGCGCGAGCTACGACTGGTTCCGCAATTTCGCCGATCGCGGGGCGCAGTTTTCCCTGTGCGTCCGCGCGCGAATGCGGGGAAATTGACGGAATTCAGCCGTCTTTCAGCCAGCTTTTAATAGTAATACAATATGGTTCTGCGCTGATCTAAAAGAAAAGATGCGTAAAATAAACAAAATAGTAAATTCATCAGTTGACAATATGGATAGTTTGGGTATTTTGGTTGCACGTTAGCCACACCACAGAACAATAGGAGACGGGGTGGCGTTACCCCACAGGGATGTCGCATCCATTTTCGTTGCTGTAGGAGCTCAGATCATGCGTTGCCGAGTTGTCAGTTCCATGTTGGTGATGGCCATGATGGCGTCCTTTGGTCAGTTCGTGGAGGCCGCCGGTCCCGGCGTCCGCACCACGACCGCTGCCGCACGGGCGATTCCAATCACCAAAACCGTCACCACTTCACTTTACACGGCGAACTTAAGCCCAGGCGACGGCAGTCCGCCGGACGCGCAGGGCGTCGCCCAATACCGGATCATCAGGGCGACGATCACCATTTGGGCGCTCACTTGGACGACTGAAGTCCGGTCGATCAGCGTGAATGTGACTGGTGTGCCGAGCGAATTCGACGTCGTGAATGTGGACGTCAACGGCGGAAGTTCCTTCGGATCAGGCTTGGTCACCAACGGTTCCTCCGCCTTCAGTCTGTCGACGGCGACCGGCGCAACAATTCCCAATATCGTCCAGGGAGACGTGCTGAACGTGATCGCGGTCGATACCAGCGCGGTTCCGGTGGATCCGATTTTGTTGGTCTCAGGAGCGTTCGGCCCGCCGATTACCAAGACCGTCACGTACTGATCCCGAAAATACGCGTCTGAACGAGTCATCGTGATTTTTTTGAAAGATGTCTCTCGATTGATTCGGTCGGCACGCGGCACAAGTTCATCATTCCACCGCATCAGGAAACCGGTGGCTTCCATTCCCCAAGGAGGCAGTCTGGCAAGGCAATTGATTTAGGAGAAGCGAAGATGCGTTGGAATCTGATGTCCACCTTGTCGGCGATGGTTCTCGTCCTCTCGTGCATCCCGTTCGCGGAAGCCGCGGGGCCTGGCGGAACGACCGTCGCTAAGAAGAAGTACGTTTCGGTCACCGTGACCACCACGACCAATTCGGCGAACTTTGACTTTCGGAACAATCCGGACACCGCGCAGGTGACGGGTTCGCTCACCGCGACGGTCATCACAACGACCACCACGGCCTTCGGGCACACGTTCACGAGTACCCAGAGATCGCTCTCCGGCAACGTGCAGAATGTGCCGACGGTGGACAACAACCTGGTGGTCTTCGGCCTGAATTTCGGAGGCGTGGCGCCGGCGACCCCGGTCGCCTCGACGGTGATCGCGAGCGGCGCGGGATCGTTCAACATCTCCACCACGCGCGGAGACGCCGTGCCGACCGTGACGGCCGGGGATGTGATGGACGCGAACGCGTCGATCGGCGGTCAGCCGGTGACGCTCAAGAAAGCCATCTTCGCCGGTCCGGTGACCACGGTCACGCAGTACTGATGAAACGCGATGATTTTCGGCCGCACGTCAACGATCGGCCGAAGTAGGACGATACCCGGTCCGCGGCGGACAACTTGAATTCGTGTCGGGTTGACGCCGTGGAATGAGTTGTATGGTTCCGCCCTGACGGCGGGATCGCTGGGCGACCAACCATTCGTAACCCGCCATGTGAACATGGCTACAACGTCGATGTTAAGCCACTGCATCGAACAGGTGGCAAACCCCGACCAATGAAGGAGTGTTATGCAACGTTTGG
>JBJXGA010000314.1:0-23184 GCA_046152955.1 Planctomycetales bacterium
CCACTTGTTTAAGGAATCGACGGCGAGAAGTTCGAACGCTCATAGGAGAGGCTCCTCAGGGAGTACTGGGAATGAATCCGCGTGCATTGCCGAGTGTAATCAAAACGTCGCCGACAGGCGACTGACAGGTTTCACTGACAGTTTCATTGAAAGGATTCTAGCCGCAGCATCGGCACGATTGAAGCCCTGCCGCAGGACCGCAGGCAGGAGTGACCTGCGGCTGAAAAGGAATTCAGGCTTGACTGGGTCAATGCCGCTGATGTTGCGTTTCAGTCAGTCCTTGGCGAGACCCCATCCACTTTGAGTCGAGTTCATCGAAACCGGAATTGACGCCGCTGGCATTTCCTGTGAAACTCCCCGCGGTTCGCCGAAGCACGCGGCTCGGCGCGCATTTCCAAGGGGGGACAGGTCGCTCCATGAATGGGCAGGCACTGCGGCACTGGGCCGAGTATTTGACGTTTCGGACGCTGGTCTGCTTCGTGCAGGCGCTCTCGCCGCGGATGTCCGTCCGAATATCGCATTGGGCTGCCGGGTTCATTTGCCATTGTCTGCCGCGCCGACTCACCCGCCACGACGTGGCCCGCGCCAATTTGCGACAGGCATTTGGCGACACCTATTCCGATGCGCAGTTGGACGCCATCATCTACCGGATGTGGGTCCATCTGTTTCGGATGGTGGGAGAGATGGTCCAATTGCCGCGCCGCTTGCGGCTGGACAATGTCGTCGATCAAATCGTCTTTCGGAACAAGCCGGAAGTGGTGCGAGCGCTCTGTTCGGGGCGCCCCTGCATCGTGCTGTCGGGACATTTCGGCAACTGGGAGATGGCGATTTCCATCTTCGGGCTGTTCGGTTTTCGGATGGGACTGGTGGCGCGGGCGCTGGACAATCCGCACCTGGACCGCTGGTTCCTCCGCTTTCGCAAGTACACGGGGCACCGTCCCATTCCCAAGACGGGTGGGGGGGGAGACATGGTGCGTTTGCTTGAGCGCGGTGGGGCGCTGGCGATGCTGGGGGACCAGGATGCCGGGTCTTGCGGACTGTTTGTGAATTTCTTCGACAAACCGGCCTCCACCTACAAATCGATCGGCCTGTTAGCGCTGGAGTATCAGGCGTTGATCTGTGTGGGCTACGCCCGGCGGCTGGAAAACGACACCCTCCCCAACGGCTGGCCGCGGTTTGAACTGGGTTGCGAAGAGGTGATCGACCCCCGCGACTTCACCTCGGGGGATGCGCTGCAGCAGATCACGCAGCGGTACACCGCCGCCCTGGAGCGCGTGGTCCGCCGCGCGCCGGAACAATATTTCTGGGTCCATCGCCGCTGGAAGAGCGTCCCGCGATCGCGGATCGAGCGGGCGCGGCGACGTAAGGCGGGATAGCGACCGACAGCGTGCGTTCATTTTCGGAACCACCAACATGCGGATGCAACCACTGGAATTGATCCATACGCGGAGCGGCGCGTCGGCACAGATTCTTCCTGCCGCAGGGTACACCTGCTATGCGCTGCGCATCCCAGTGGGCGGGGTTCCGGTCGATGTCCTCGACAGCGTTCCCGGATTTGCCGAGACGGGAGAGCGGCCGACGCGCAGCGGCATACCGCTCTTGTTCCCTTTTCCCAATCGGATTCGAAAGGGACGCTACACGTGGGAGGGGCGAGACTACGAACTGACCGGGGTGCGTCAGGATGACTTCGGGAATGCGATCCACGGATTGGTCGCCGACCGCCCGTGGCGCGTGGTCGCACGGGGAGAGAATTATGCCATCGGGGCGTTTCAGTTGAGTCTGGACGCGCCGGATCGGCGGCCGCTCTGGCCGGCTGATTTCCTGATCGAGGTGCGGTATGAACTGCGCGATGCGTCGCTGCGGTGCGACATTCGTGTGGCCAATCCCGACTCGGTTCCGCTCCCCTGGGGGTTCGGGACGCACACCTATTTTCGCGTGCCGCTGGGGCAGGCGAGTCGTCGGGACGACTGCCTGGTGCAGGTTCCCGCGGCGCGGGCCTGGGAACTTTGCGAGTGTCTTCCCACGGGATGTCAGAAACCGGTGTCCGGCGCCAACGACCTGCGCGAAGGGCAGGCGCTCGCGGGGCTGAAGCTGGATGACGTGCTGACCGGCCTGACGGTGTGCGATGGCCAGGTGATTTCGTCGGTGATCGACCCGGAAGCGGGGCTGCAGGTGACGCAAGTGACCGACGAGCTCTTTCGCGAACTGGTGGCGTTCACCCCCCCGCATGGGCGCTCCGTCTGCCTGGAGCCCTATACCTGCGTCACCGACGCCATCCATCTGGCGCCGCAGGGGATCGATACCGGCTGGCAGACGCTGACCCCCGGCCAGCAATGCCACACCTGGTTTGAAATCCATGCCGGGCTGGTCTATGCGTGAGGCGATGTCCCATTCGCCGACAGCCAGACCATCACGCCAGAATCTCGCGGACGACGCGCGCCTTTTCGACTCCCGTCAGGCGGAAGTCCAGTCCCTGGAACTTGTAGGTGAACTGTTCGTGGTGGATTCCCAACAGGTGCAGCATCGTCGCATGCAGATCGCGGACGTGGACCCGGTTTTCCACGGCGTGGTATCCCAGCTCGTCCGTGGCGCCATGCGTCACTCCCCCTTGCACTCCGCCTCCCGCCAGCCACATCGAGAAACCCCGCATGTGGTGATCGCGCCCCGGCTCTTTCCCCTTGCCCTGGAACATCGGGGTGCGCCCGAATTCCCCGCCCCAAATGATCAGCGTGTCGTCCAGCATTCCCCGCTGTTTCAGATCCTTGACCAGCGCGGCCGACGGCTGGTCGCAGCAGCCACAGCAGATCTTCATGTAATGCACCAAGTCCCCGTGATGGTCCCAATCACGGTGATACAACTGGATGAACCGCACTCCCCGTTCGGCCAGACGCCGGGCCAGCAGGCAGTTGGCCGCGAACGAGCCGTCGGCTGACGATGCGCCGTACAGTTCCTGCACGTGCCGCGGTTCGTCGGAAAAGTCCATCAATTCCGGAATGCTCTTTTGCATTCGAAACGCCATTTCGTACTGAGCGATTCGGGCGTCGATTTCCGGATCGGGATGGGCGTTTGCCCTGCGGCGGTTCAGTGTTCCAATCGTGTCGATCAACGCCCGCTGATTCGCCTCGCTGACTCCCGGCGGGTTGGCCAGATAATTCACCGGATCGCCTGGGGAGTTGAACAACACCCCCTGATGTCGGGGTGGGAGAAACCCCGCCCCCCACATCCGTTGCGAAATTGGCTGCGGACTGCGGCCGCCAAAACTGGTCATCACCACGAACCCCGGCAGGTTCTGCCCCGGCGTCCCCAACCCATAATTGATCCAGGCTCCCATGCTGGGACGTCCCGAGACCGACGTCCCGGTGTTCATGACGGTGTGCGCCGGATCGTGGTTGATCTGATCGGTGTGCATCGAACGAACGATCGCCATGTCGTCGGCGATCGTCGCCAGATGCGGCAGGATGTCGGCGATTTCCTGCCCCGATTCGCCGTGGCGGCGAAATCCGAACTGCGGACGCAGGCAATTGAGCATTTGCCCCTGCAGTTGGGCGATCGGCTGTCCTTTGGTGAAGCTCTCGGGCATTGGCTGACCATCCAGCTCGGTCAGCCGTGGCTTGTGGTCGAAGGTCTCCAGGTGCGACGGCCCTCCCGACATGTACAAAAAGATCACCCGCTTCGCGCGGGGAGGGATGTGAGGCAGATCGGCCAGCCCCCCCCGAGGATTGCCGGGTTCCCGCGCGTCGTGCCCCCCTCCTGCCGGTCGTGGCTTCCCCGCCTCGGAGGCGAGCAACGTCGCCAGCGCGGCATTCCCCACTGACAATCCGGCCTGTTGGAGGAACGTCCGACGGTTGATCCACGTCTGGAAGTCTGAAGCATGCATGGCGGCGATTCTACCACAACTCGCGAAGCGGGACCAATCGGCGAAGTCAGCGAACGAGGACCGCCTCGCACCAGTCGGCGTGATCCTGGATATTCCCCAGCGCGCCAAAATCAACCTTCAAAGTCAGCGTCTTGGCCCCCGACAGGTCGATCGGAGGAATCACCGCGACCGGGGACGTCCCGGTCAACGCCTCACTCTGGAAGTGCGATTTGCCGTCCACCAGGATCTCGAAGGTGGCGTTCCCCTGTCCTTGCGTTTGATCATCGATGCCCAGGCTGGCGAGAAACCACTTGTATTTTCCCTCCAGCCGATATGCCACTTCGCCAGCGCTGTGCATTCCCAATCCTTTGGGGGTGTCAACTCCCCGCAGTCGCAGGGGCCCTCCCAGGACGTTGCGGTCTCGTCGCAACGGCCAATCGAGTTCAAAAAAAGGCTCGGACCGGACGTGCAGCGGCTCCAGGTCGGAGAGGTACGTCGCGCAGCCCCCCAGGTAGCGTACCGACTCGACCGCCAGCAGCGGCAAATCGATCGTCGCGCCGCAGGCCGAACGGCCTTCGATTCGCTCCAGAGCCCCCTTGTGCAACCCCTCCAGCCGAAAATGGCTGCCGTCAATCAGGGAGACCAATCCCACTTCCTCGGGCGATTGCGGAAGATTGACCAGCGCCGCATTGAAAGCGACCGCCTGGATGCTCCCCCGATCGATGACCGATTTCCCATTCGTTGTTTCCAGGGTCAGCGAGCGCTCGTCCAATCCCGAGAGATGCCCAATCAGCGTGTCCCCATTCCCCAGCACCACCAGATCGTGCCGCTCCCGATGTTCCGCAATCCGCGTCCAGAGCCGCGCGTCAGCCTGCGGATTGGCCGGACGTTGCAGGATCACTCCCCGCGCCCCCTCCAGGGGAATTTTGAAGCCGCTCCAGTGCGGAAATCGGGCCCAGCGAACCGTCAGAGCATCCTCATCGCTGCTGACGACCCGCGC
This sequence comes from Planctomycetales bacterium, assembly GCA_046152955.1. Classification (GTDB taxonomy): domain Bacteria; phylum Planctomycetota; class Planctomycetia; order Planctomycetales; family Planctomycetaceae; genus SIAF01. The sequence goes on from JBJXGA010000314.1 coordinate 4,857, forward strand.
GGCGAACTGGTCACCATTCGCCAGCAGCACGAGAGGATCCGCGGGATGTGCCCCCTGGCGGCGATCCTGAAAACGGATCGACACGATGTGCCCAATCCCCCACCGTTGCGAAGGATTGGCCCCGAGCGCAAATTCATCAGCCGTCCACTCGGACAGACTGCCGGAGACCGTTCGTCCGTCGCGCGTGGTGATCCGAACGCTACGATTGGGATTCTCCTGGGCGACACCAGGGGTTGCAGAGAACACGCACAACGCCAGCCAGACCAGTCCCGCGCGATGGCCGAACCAGCCGAGCGTCGCACGGAGAAATCGGCAGTGGATGTGTCGCATCGGTGGCATGATGAGGAATGGAACCTGATGGGCGAGTGGACCGGCGGTCGGTGGCAGCCAACCTGGAATGACCCCGAGCCCGTTCACCGCTGAAAGATCGGCAAATAGTTGTTGGGCATTTGCAAAACGATGCAGGCCATGGCGGTCGCGTATTCGCTGTTGACCGTCATGTCGGACCAGCTTCCATTCTGAGTCTGCCGATTGAGCAGTTCGTCGCGAATCGCGGGATACCATTGCCGCCAGTAATTCCCCCCGGCATGCCACATCGCCTGCACCGCATAGTAATGGCCGTAATAGTAGAACGCCTCGTGGCGGAACACCTCGCCGCGCGGGATGTGCCCCATCAGGTAGCGCAAACCTTTTTCGATCTCGCGTCCCTCGTAAATCCCCGCGCTGTAGAGCGCGACCAGTCCGGCGGCCGACCGGGGCCAGATGCTCTGCGTCCCCGCCAGCAACTGGTAGCTGAAACCCCCATCCGGATTCTGACACTGTTTCACATACCGCGTACAGGCGTCGACGGTGCTCTTGGGAACGTACATCCCGGCGTTGCGCGCGGCGCGGAGCGCCATGATCTGACAGACAGTGGCGGAAACATCCGCTTCGCGGCGCACCGGAAAGTACCGCCAGCCCCCTTCCCGATTCTGGCTGCTGACGATCAGGTTGATCGCCAGCTTGAGCTTGTCCCGGACTTCCGACTGGCGGGTCATTCCATAGACCTCTGCCAGAAACAACGTGGCGAAACCGTGCCCATACATCGGATTTTGCTGCCGATGTTCGGGCGCCGAGATCAGCCCGGTCGGATCGGTGTTGGCCAGGATGTAGTCCACCGCCCGCTGCACAGTCCGGCCGTATTTCCCGCGTTCGGGGACGTTTCCGGCCGACAGAAACGCCATGCCAGCCAGCGCCGTGACCGCCACATGGCGGCGGTGCGTGCTCCCGGAACCAAACGACCCATCCTCCTGCTGGCTGGCCGCCAGGCTCTCCAATCCGCGATTGATCGCCTGCTGCGTGGCCGGGGTGATCAGTTCCAGGCCGCTGGTCTCCACGGTGGACGGGACCGACACCCCCTGCGCCGACCCGATCGGCCCGCTCCATGTCAGGCACAGCAGAGCCAACCCCAGTCGGGACCACCACGGAACAGTTCGGATTGACATGGGCAAGCTCTGGGAAGGACTGCACAGTGGGACACATTGGTGAGTCTATTGGATTTCGCACGGACTGGCTAGCTGGTGGGGGGCGGGCGAGGGGCGGTCGGAAATCTCAAATCTCAAATTTCAGATTTCAAATCGCAGGACTCAGGACTCTTCCCAATTACGGCCCCAAATCAGATCCTTCTTCAACCGCATAGCGGTTCTCGCGATCATTTCGGACTCCTCGCATGTGCCGTGGCCATTGGGCCTGAAGCTCATCGATGCGATTTTGCGATTCCTTCGACGATTTCGTTTGCTATTCAAGGGCGGCACTGGTAACATGATCGAGGCTTCTCGTCTGAGGACTCAATTGTGGAGAACGGCCTCCAAACTCTTGAGCAGTTCATGGGAATGCAAATCGCGGGAGTCGACTCCTGCGATATCCTCACCCGGAATTACTGCGCTGCCCGCGGCCTCCCCGGCACGGAGAACTCGACTCCTGACATCTGGTTCCCCAAACGCGACCAGTGGGTTGGGCGAATCAAATTCGAGATTTGCCGTCACCTCTACCGGTTCAACTCTCCAGCGAAGCAAGTCCCGACGCAATACAGCCACGGCAATTCGCTGGGGCGATTCTTCTGCTGGTACATGCTGCAAGTTCTGCAACTGCATTGCGGCGTCCGCTACCACCCGGATCGTCGATTCAAACCCGATTTCTGCCAACCTCGCGACGTGTTCGCGCATGGGATCATGGACAATGACGGCGAAGGGGGAACCTGCGCCTCGATGCCGGTTGTATACGTTTCGGTTGGCCGGGCTCTGGGGTTCCCGTTGTATCTGGTCGAAACTCGGGGCCATGCGTTCTTTCGCTGGGACGATCCTCAGGGGACGACGATCCGCTGGACGAATCCCAATCTGGTGCTCTGGATTCCACCCGAACGGTTCAACGTCGAAGGATCGGGAGAGGGAATCGCATTCTTCAGCGATTCATATTACACCCAATGGCCGGAGCTTTGGACGGAAATCGATATTCGGCACGGAATGTATCTGCGGTCGATGACGCCGAAGGAGGAACTTGCTGCGTTCTTGATCGAACGAGGCGAGTGCAATTGGGATTTGGGAAACAAGACCGAAGCGCTGAAGTCGTATTTTTTTGCCCGCCAGCTTGCCCCCGATGATGAGCGATACAAATGGGTTCACGCGAAGCGATCCTACGAATTCCAGCAGTGGGAGAACTCGCAGCGTGAGTTCGACCGGCTGGACCATGAAATCCAGCGAATAACGCGAGAGGCGGAACGTCGGCGGCGGCTGCCAGGCGTAGACGACTTCGGCCACGGCCCGTCGTGCCAGTGCTTTCATTGCCGCCAATCTCGCGAAGCCGCGCAGCAACAAAACGGAGTGCCCGGTCATCCACCCAACTGCCCGTGTCCTGGATGCTTCATGCAACGACAACTGCCGCACGCTCCGGCTTTCGCCCCACTCGGAGTCTCAAATCAGGTGCCCCATCGTCCGATTCCCGGTATTCACCCGTTGCTTCCCGGATTCCAACAACCAGTTCCCCGACTACCCGGATTCTAAGTTGCAAAGGAGTTCGCCATGTATCAGCCCGTTTTGGCACAATTCACCGCCCTTGATCCACTTCCGCCAGATGAGGATCCTGTCCTGCTTGGCGCCTCGCGATTTGCGTACGTCAACAACAACCCGATAAATTTCGTTGATCCATCTGGGATGTCTCCGATTTCTCAGTTCTGCTGCTACGTATTATGCATGGGCGACATCGCGACGGACATGCAAGACCGTCTCAGAAGAACGGGGGTGCCCGATCGTGACGACGCAGGCGGCGGCAATGCGTTTTTGCACTGTACTATTTCGTGCCAGATTCACTCCGCATGTCCAGTTTGTGACAACAATTGGGACAATCGCGAAAACAGAGGCACCGTTGATGGCCAGCAAGACCTCAGAAATAATCGAGTTGGCAGGACGATTGGCGGAAGTTGTTGGGATGGTTGCCTCAAACTCTGGGAGGACGGAAAGCTCTCCTGCCGTGCCGCTGGAAACCGGTTAAGGCTCGTTCCCTGCCCACCTCCCCCAAAAGACTACGCAGACCCCGGTTCGATACACGAAGACGGTCCGCCTGCAGGGTCGTATTAGGTGGACATTGAGTCAGTCAAATTAATCCTTGTGATTCGCGTCAGTAACAATTGCAATTGCAAGATTCCGCGTGCCCATATCGGGAGTCGTTTGTGCGACGCTCGAACCTTCTACTCTCGATCTTGGTGGCCGTCGTTTTTGTTGGCGGGCTGGCCTGGAATTGCATTGGACCCGTCATTTCCGGGGAGTCTCTGCGCGCAATTCAGGAGGCAACCAAAGAGGAGGTCGTTCAAATTCTTGGTCGCCGACCATCAGAAATCGCAACAAACGGTGACTGGATATTCACTCGACCCGGAAATCCTGGATGGGTTGCAATCTCGTTTGATGAAGGTGGACGGGTTTCGCATATCAATGACGAGTCGGTGTTGGGGCCGACGCAGCAATAGCCTGACTGTGACTGTTCATCCCCCCCTCGGGCGACCTCGTCTTGAGTCGATGTGGTTGGTGCATTTTTGGCTGAGTATCGACACGTCATTTCCATTTCCGTCTGCAGTTGTTTACGATGAAAACGGCACACCCATGCACAGTTGGCGGGCCTTGATCACTCCCTACATGGACCTGCCAAAAGATATGAAGTACGACTTCTCTGAAGCCTGGAATGGTCCGAACAATGCGCGGCTCATGAATCGCATCTCGGCTGGCTTCAGCTCTCGCTCTGACGACGACAGTGGTCGAAGCTCCACGAGCTTTGTCGCCCTGGTCGGCCCCGCAACAGTGTGGATTGAGGAGCGACCGTCCAGTGGGAGAGCGGCAACGACAGACCCCTCAATCATGGTGATCGACCTCGAGCCCTCTGGAATCAATTGGCTGGAACCTCGAGACATTTCTGCAACCGACGTCGGCTTCCAGCTTCTCGAAAGATTCAATCGGAAGTCCGTGAATTTTGTAACATCCGATGGGCGCGTCGGGACTCTTTACACCAATCAAGTTGTATTCAGAGGCTCCGAGAGCGACCTGCTGCGGTATTGGTCAAGGGCGCGCTGAGGACATCCTCGCTTCGAACCTGTGGGAAATTCCCTTTTCTGCCTCAATCCCGGTCCCGCAGCTTGGACAGCAGTCGGAGGATTTCCAAATACAGCCAGACCAGTGTCACCAGCAATCCAAAGCTCCCGTACCATTCCATGTATTTCGGAGCCCCCCGGCGAACGCCGTTCTCGATGAAGTCAAAGTCGAGCACCAGATTCAGCGCCGCGATGACCACCACGAAGGCGGAGAATCCAATGCCAATCAATCCCGACTGGTGGATGTACGGAATCGACATGCCGAAGAATCCCAGGACCATGTTGACCAGATAGAACAGGCAGATTCCCCCCGTGGCGGCGACGATCCCCAGTTTGAAGTTCTCGGTGGCTTTGATCAGGCCGCTGGAGTAGGCCAACAGGAGCGCACCCAGCGTCCCAAACGTCAGCCCCACGGCGGGCATCACGATGCCGGGATAGCGGTATTCAAACAGCGAGGAAATGCCCCCCAGTGCCAATCCTTCCAGACCGGCATACAGGGGGGCTGTAAAAGGAGAAGCTTTGGGAAAGAAGATCGTAATCAGCGAGACAATCAGCCCCCCGATCAGTCCGACCCCCATAAGCTGGTAGGTGATTGTCGGAATCACCAATTGGGCTGCCTCTTCCGCCATTGCCGGGAGCGCCGCATGCGATTGCGCCCAGGTGTAGCCGGCCGCCGCCAGCAGGATGCAGAGCAGCATCCCGGTCTTCAACACCGTCCCCTCCAGCGTCATCGTCCGGGATTGACTCCCCGACATCACGGCGTTCAGGAATACATTGTCGTTCAACGCCGGGTTGCTCGTTCGCATCGATTCTCTCTCCTGAGGTCAGCCTGAGGACTCTGTTCCGACCGGGGTCGGTCCGAACCAGCGTCCCCTGGAGAATTGTTGCCGGTGGAGGTCTCCAAGGCAAGCCGCCCTTCGGTTCGATTTTCAAGACGTCTCGCAAGTCCGTCTGGTGCAAGACAGTGCAGCATCGATTGGGTATGATCGAAAGGCCGTCACTGCCGTGTACTCGAATCCGTGTTCCATGCCTTGTTCTCGGACATCCGTTGTCGCGTTCGCCGGGCTGCTGGTTGCCGGTTTGGCACTCCCGCTTCAGGGACAGCTCCGGGACGCGCAGGTCGAGGATTATGACCAGTGGAAGCTGGCGCTCACGCGCGACGGGGTGACCGATCGGGTGACGGTCGAGACTCTCCCCGGTTTTCGGATCGAGGTCGTCCGCGTGGCGGCACCCGACGAGGGCTCATGGATCAGCCTGGCGCGCGATCCCCGCGGACGGTTCGTCGTGGGGCGCGAAGACCGGGGGTTGCTGAGGTTCACCTTGGCGGACGATGGGCGCAGCGTGACGCGTGTGGAGACGATTGACGACACGCTGCTCGAGTGTCGCGGCCTGCTGTTCGCGCACGACAGTCTCTACGCCCATGCCAACAATTCCAAGGGGTTGTACCGATTGCGGGACACCGACGGGGACGACCGGTACGACGAGGTGCGACTCCTGCGAACAACCGAGGGTGGGGTCGGACATGGGCGCAACGCGCTCACGCTCGGGCCGGACGGGATGATCTATCTGGCGCTGGGCAACAACGTCCGCGTTCCGGATGACGCCTCGACCAACTCCCCCTATCCCCTCAGGCAGGTCGGAAACGATCGGCTGCTCCCCAACGCCTGGAACGAATTGTTGTTCGACGGCGACGTGGTTCCCCCCTGTGGCCAGATCGTTCGGACTGACCCCGAAGGAAAGTCCTGGGAGGTGTTCGCCGGTGGGTTTCGCAATCCGTATGGCCTGGCGTTCAACGCCGCGGGTGAGCTGTTCACGTATGACGCCGACATGGAGTGGGATGTCGGGGCCGGTTGGTATCGCCCCACCTGTGTGATGCACGTCGTCTCGGGAGGGGATTACGGCTGGCGGCAGGAGTCGAACCTGTGGCCCGACCATTTCGCCGACTCTCTACCGCGAGTTGCCGACGTCGGCCTGGGCTCCCCGACTGGCGTTCGATTTGGGGAACAGAGCCATTTTCCCGAGCCCTACCGGCAGGCGCTGTACGTGCTCGACTGGGCCTATGGGCGGATCATCGCCGTCCACTTGACTCCAAAGGGGGCCAGCTATGCAGGACGGCTGGAGACCTTTGTCAAAGGGAAGCCCTTGAACGTGACCGACCTGGAATTCGGTTCCGATGGCGCGATGTACTTTGTCGTCGGAGGGCGTCGGACGCAATCGGCCCTCTACCGGGTCTCCTATGTCGGGGAGCGTGTGGCGACGCCGGGAGGGGAATCAAAGTCGGCGTCCCCCACTCAGACTCCGGAAGAGAAGGGACGCGCTCGCCGCAAACGGCTGGAAGCGCTGCATTCGGGGAACGTTCCTTCCCGAGAGGCAATCGAAGCGGCCTGGCCTGCGTTGTCCGATCCCGACCTGTGGGTTCGTCATGCGGCGCGAATCGCTCTGGAGCATCAGCCGCGGGAGACCTGGGCGCAGCGCGCCCTGGAAGAGCCGGATGCATTGGCGGCGGCAACAGCGCTCCTGGCGCTGGCCCGCCAGGGAACCCCCTCCGTGCGTCCTCTCCTGTTCGCGCGGCTGGACGCATTGTTGCAAGAGAACTTGATCGCGGCACAGCGAATGATCGTCTTGCGCGCGCTGCAAGTCGGCATCGTGCGGCTGGGGGCGCCCGACGCTGAATTGACGTCGCAACTCAGCGCCACCCTCCAGACGCACGTCAATCCCCGGCTTTCGCAGGGGGAAAAGGAGCTGCTCTGCGAACTGTTGATTGCCCTTCAGTCGCCGCAGGCGATCGAAGCCACGCTCAATTTCCTCGACGCCGCGCGGACCCAGCAGGAGCAGTTGTTCTACCTGGTGGCGCTCAATCATCAGGCACACGGTTGGACACTCGGCCAGCGCCGTCGGCAATTGGCCTGGCTTAAGCGGGCTGAGAAATTCACCGGCGCCCACGCCATGCACACGTTTGTGACGTTCGTCCGCACCGATGCCCTGGCAGGACTCTCAGACCACGAGCGCCAGGCCCTGGCGCCGTCGATCGCCGCGCTGGGACAGGTGGAGGCGCAGGCCGAATCGACTCGTCCCGCGCGCCCCCTGGTCAAGAAGTGGACGATGGCCGACGTGACGGAAGTGCTGGAGCGAGTCTCTCCCGAACGAAACCGGTTGCGGGGTCGGGAACTGTACGCTGAGGCGGCCTGCGCGCGGTGCCACCAGTTTCAGGGAGAAGGGCTGATGTTTGGCCCCCACCTGGACGGGGTCGCGGCGCGATTCGGCCGCCGAGATCTGCTGGAGACAATTCTCGATCCCTCCAAAGCGGTCGACCACAAGTACCGCAGCACGCGGATCGAAACCGAGCAGGGACGCGTCATCACCGGCCAACTCGCGGGGGGGAACGCGGAATTCTTGTTCGTCGTCCCCAATCCGCTGGAGCCAACGGTGGTCGAGCGGATTCCGAAAAAGGGGATCGTATCTCGCGGGACAACCGAAACCTCCCCGATGCCGGCCGGGCTGCTGGATCCAATGAACCTGGAAGAGATCGTGGACCTATTGTCGTATTTGGAATTCGGCAAAGTGGAGAATCAGGAATTGGAAGGACACCGGAAAGAGACGCACGCGTACAAGAAGGTCGGTGACCTGGAGATTCAGGCCGACGTTTTCCGGTTTGAAGATCGACAGCCGCGCCCCGTCGTCCTTTGGATTCACGGTGGAGCGCTGATCATGGGACACCGCGAGGGGGTGGATCAGCGGCTCAAGCAGGCGCTGCTCGACGCGGGGATCATTTTTGTATCGATCGACTACCGACTGGCCCCGGAAACGCAGCTTCCTGAAATCATTCACGACATCGAGGATGCCTGGCGCTGGATCCACGAGCACGGCCCTGAGCTTTTTCATGCCGACCCCAAGCGGATCGCCGTCGCGGGAGGCTCGGCCGGCGGCTACTTGACGCTCATGACCGGGTTCCGTGTCACCCCGCGCCCGGCGGCCCTGGTCTCATTTTGGGGCTATGGCGATCTGGTCGGCGACTGGTACAGCTCACCCAGCCCACACCCCCGCCATCACCAGAGCAAACTCACTCGCGAGGAGGCCTATCGCCAGGTCTCCGGTCCGCCCATCTCCGACGCCCGTAATCGCCAGGGAGACGGCGGCGGCTTTTATCAATATTGCCGCCAGCAGGGATTGTGGCCTCTCGCCGTCTCGGGCTGGAATCCCAAATCGGACGAAAAGTCGTTCCTCCCCTACATGCCGGTCAGAAACGTGACCTCGCAAAATCCACCGACGCTCCTGATTCACGGCGAAAAGGACACGGATGTTCCCTACGAGCAATCGGTGTTGATGGCCGCCGCGTTGAAGAAGTCGGGAGTCGAGCACCGGCTGATCAGCATCTCCGAGGGAGAGCACGGCCTTCCTGGCATTGACCGTGCAGTCATCGACCAAATGTATGCCGATGTTCTGTCATTTCTTTTGGGGCATTTGAAATGAGCAGTGCCAGCAACTTCGAGTCAGGCAGTGCTTGTGTGCGCAAGAGTCCGGAAAGGCATGGGGGTGAATTGATCCCGAAATTGTTCCGCTGGAACGACGAGAAGGCATCTCTTCATGAATCGCCAGCCCCCCGTTGGCCTTGTGCCAGCGGAGGCGTGCCTGGCCGCTACACACACACACCTGTCACCTCGTTTCCCGCGCTCATGAACCGCTCCCCCCTCCCCGCCGCGGCACAGCATTTTCCCGCGCACCAGCGTTGATCGCGGCGGGGAGGGGGGAGCGGTTCTCCACGTGGGATCATTTTTGATGATGCTCCGTTCTAGCCTGCGAATCTTTCGCTCCATCCGCGCAAGGCGGATGGGGGCGGGCTGCAACAGAAATCTCAGCGTTCCTGAACCCGGATTCGGTTCATGCACGGTTAGTTACGATTGCTCGAAGGGAGGAATGCGATGGCCCGCGTCCTGAGTTTTTGTTGTCCATTCCTGTTCTTTGCGATGGCCGTTGGCGTTTCCCACGGAGCCCTGGGAGACGAATCCCCTGTGCAGGTCTTGTGTCCGGCGATTTCTCTGGAGGATTATGACGAGCACGGGGCCGATGTCCCGGCGAGCATTCTTCCGGTAGCCCTGGTTGTTGTCGGCGAACTAGACCAGGAGACGATGACGCTCAGGATCCAACGTACTCTTTTCGGCCCCGCGCTCTCGGAAGTCAAGCTCTACCTGGACCGAACGACTTCTCGTGTTGGAAAGAGTTTAACCGGCCAGCGAACCTATTCCCTTTCCCTGATTCACCATGAATGGCGCCCGGATCCGGAACAAGAGGGAACGCTTGTCCGCGTCCCGACTTCGAACGCTCGATTCACGCTGAGTCGCTACTTTGAGAGTTATCGCGTGCATCCGGTTACGGATGAACCGGTCCTCGCAGCGCTGGCTCAAGCCCGGCTGGACTGGTTGGTTCTGGGGAGCACAAAAATCTTCGTGGCACGCCCTGTCGATCCAGTCCCGCACCCCGCCCCGGATCGTTCCCGACTCACTGAAAGACACTCCAAGATTGCGCCGCCCCGCTCCTCGGAGCGGACCGTCAAGGTGGAACGGGTGCTCTGGGGAGATCAGCCGCGCGTGGTAGAAACGGTGACCGTCTCCGGGAGATTCGAGCCTTATCAGTCGGCGAGCGGATCATACATCTATTTCCTTCGCGCCACGAACAGTGGCCGTGGAAAGCCGTCGGACGAGGTACTGCATTGCTGGCCCGACACCGAAGTTCCGCAGGTTCTGGCGACGCTTCCCAGGCGATCGCTGTTTCCCGTTCGCGACGGCAAGCAGGAGATTCGCTTCTCAGGAACGGTGGGTGAAGCGATCGCACTCTTGGGGAGCAGGTTGGAACCCGCACAGTCGCTCGGGGCGCGGCGGCTCATTCTGGACGGCGAGGTCGCCCTTCCCGAAGTTTCCAAACTGGTCGAGGCCCATCTGTTCAAACAGCAGCCTGAAGAACTGAATGGTCATTCGCATCTGATGCGACTGATCAGCACCTTGGGACTGATGGAACAACACCGCACTGACGGGGAAGTCGTTCGTCTTATCGGGTTGATGCTCGATCAAATCCAGGCAGGTGTCCCCTTTCCCCATGTGCCGGGTAAGCCAGACAAAAAAACTCGGAACCGATCCCGCTACATCCCGAGCGACGCCAATCACAGCCTGCTGTGGCTGCTGCTCTCGTTGGAGGAAGAGGACGCAGCGCGGCTGTTCGGCGAACGGCTGCTCGACCTGCGAGCGCGCGCGGCCTATGGCTGGCTCGAAGAGATCCAGGAATGCAACGATCGGGGACACCTTGAGGACCGAATGGAACTGGCGGCACTCCGCCAGAAGATGGCGACGCTCACACCGGCCCGGTGGAGTGCCGCGTCGATCAATGGCGAACCATCCTCCCAGGGGCACTCGCAATCCATTTCGCAAATCACATTCGTTGATGGCGCCACGCGTCTGCGAACCTCATCGGATGACGGCGTCGTTTGCGACTGGGAAGCGACCACTGGTGTCCTCCTGGATCAAAAGACCGGTCAGGAGCTTCCGGCGCAGACGAAACTACCTAAACAGGGTTCTGCGAGCGGACGCAAACTCAAGTTCAATGAGTCCGAATTCTTATCGGAAGATGGAACCAGGTGGTATTCGTTCCAGGTGAAGGACGCCGGTGGCAAGTATGGTCCCCCCGAGTCATTTTCGATCGCAGTGAGCGATGTCCTGGCGAAATCAGGTCGCTCACCGGACGACTCTGACAAAATTGGTCCAAAACGCGTTTTGGGGATTGTTGAGTTGCGGTGGGGCATGCACGAGCCATTCGGCCTGGTTCCCGATGGCAGGCACCTGCACTTCTCCACGCAGATCTTTCGCCGGGACGACCTGAAACCTGTCTCCGCGGCAAATGTCGTTGGCCGTATCAAACGCTTTCAGTTTATTGCCGACGGCTCAAAATACGTCTTACAGACGGATGAAGAGCAGGTTTCCCGTGACGTGATGCCAGGAGTTCGGCGGACCCGCCGTCCGGAACTCGTGCGCGTTCGGCTGCATGACACCTTCACCGGAAAGACAGAGCTGGCTATTGAGCGTGCCGACGTTTCGCCGATTCATGTCGCCCACTCGCCTGACGGTCGCACGTTGGCAATCGTCGACAAGAACAATACGGTTGAAGTGTGGTCGATACCGCAAGAAGAATCTGCGACCAGATAGGTCCCCCCGTGGGGGACGCTGCCAGCGTCCGCGAGCGCACCAAATTGCATGACCCAGTGTATCGCCCCAGCAGGAACCGTCGGCGATGGACTCGCTCTGTGACCCCTCCGGGGTCGGGGCGATTGATCCCTTCCGGGGGTATCGCTGCGCTCAACCCCCGGCTAATCGCTTTGACCCCTCCGGGGTCGCTCATTGGGCGTGTTTAGATCAATTGGTCGCCCCCCCCAACGCACTGAGTCGCGCGTCACGCCCTTGATCAGGGCGTGCCACCCGACTGGGCTCGTAGGATGCGCCCTTCCACCTTGGCTTCGATGCGTCCCGATCTTGCAGCATGTCCGTACATTGCCAGCGTGAACGGGACGTCAGTCGTCTGATAGTCGAGTTTCTCGAATCGCCCCGCGAGCAGCAGGGTTTCGCGCTCGACCGCCTGCCCTTCCATCACGACGGTGTACACGCGGTAGGGCACGAGGTCGGTTGCGACGATCCGCATTCCCGCCGCGCGGTCAGGGTCGAACGTGTACCGCGCTCCGGAGAGTTGCACCAGGCGCCCTGAGCCGGGGGTGTCAATTCCCGCACGCACCTCCTGCTTGGGATCGGCGTTCCGGTCGAGAATCTCGATGATCTCGCGGCCAGTGAGCCTGGCGGTGACGAGGTATTGATCAAACGGTCGACTGCATTGCACCAGGTCCACGATATCCACCTGTCCCTGTGGAATCGGGAGACCCCGGTAGTACACCGGATTGTAGAGCGCCACGTCGGCCCCCGTGGCGGCACGCATCGCGTCGGTGATCCAGTTGGCCAGCCGCTTTTCCGTTCCCGTCATGTCGAGCAACTCGGGGGCCGTGGCAACGGGGTGATCGCGGTAACCACGCTTGTCGGTCCGAGGCTGCATTTCCAGCACACAGCCCCAACCGGTTTCCGAGATGCGCCGGATTCGCAATTGCTGACCCGAAGGGATCGGTTCGGCGAATCCCAGCGTGCCATTGATCGTTACGTGGATTCCCCTGTTGAGCGCGAACACGTCCGGGTCTGGAATGAACGTGAACTCGGCGACGTTGACTACTTCCAACTCGACCGCGTCTGCGGTCCGCGATTTCAGCGCGATCGACGCCATCCGCCCCGGAACTTCGATCCGTTCGATGCTCGTCCAAAAGGCCCGGCCGTGCAGCGCCGTATCGACTTCGAAGAAGTACGTGTCGGGATGCCGGTTCCGCTGGTGTTTGAGCAGCCAGGCAAAAATGCGATCGAAGTCCTGCACCGGTCCCTGATGTCCGACGTCGGGGATTGCTTCGGAGAGAACCGGCACGCCGAATTTTCGCATCCGCTCCACCCCCACCGCCACGCCCCGGTGATAAAACCCGGCGTCCGTCGCGCCCCCCACCCACAGAAAGGGGATCGTCGTCGCATTCCGCGCCAGCCACGGAAAGCTATAAGCGGCAGCCAGCGGAGCGACGGCGGCAAACTGATCGGGGTGATGCAGCGCCAGATAGGCGGCGCCGGTTCCCCCCATCGAGTGCCCCGTGAGGTACACCCGATCGGGATCGACCTTGTAGTTCTTCTGGATGTCGTCAAGAACGCACAAAACGTCATGCTCGCCGATGCCGCGGTACTCGGTCGTCCCCCGGCCGAGTGGGCTGGCCAGCAACACCCCATGCTTTTCCGCCGCCGGTTTGATCGCTCCCGGCTGATACGCCTTGTCGTCAAACAGCGTCGCCTCGTTGCCGCTGGTTCCGTGCATGGCGACAATCAGAGGGAGCAGTTTCGCGCCGTCGTAAGCGGTCGGCACGTACAGTCGATAAGGCTGGTCGGAGTCGTCGATCAACGATCGATAGGTCAATCGCAGATCTTGCCCCGCCGACTGTGCAGGAAGCTGACCCGGAAGTCCTGCCAGAAACACCACCAGACAAACAATGCTCTTCAACGGCATCTTGTTCTCCAACGACAGTATATGGATGCTCAATTGACAAAATCCGGTTGGCGGGTGAACCTACAGGTGTAATTTGCACTGACTGCATCGAGTACCACCATGAGCCTCTGGACTTCCGCCGTCACAGACGAATTCGATCCGCGATCGTCGCCCGCGGTTCATCCCGGTGGAAAGGTCCGGCCAAGTCCTCCCCCTTCGACTCAGAATGACGAGTTGGTCCGCGCAATTCTGTTCCAACTCCAACTGTGCGGCGCGCTCATCAACCGGGATTCGATTGCCTTTGCCCGCAGCATTGTCGAGATCCTGTACTGGTCAGGCAAGCATCTGCAAGGCCACGTCGCTGACCTCACGGACGAACCCCAGACGGACGGTCGGGCTTGGCATTGTCCACAGTGCCACGAACCGGTTCCGGCGAACTTCGATCTCTGCTGGAATTGCGAAACTCTCCGGGCGCAGCCGTAACCGCGTTCCCTTCCAAAATCGGCCTCAGAGCTTTCTCAAACGCCTCCGCCTGCCGCTGGAAGCCCAGGTCGGTTGGATGGGAACTGTCCACCGTTCCTTCTCCATCGTCTCCGAGCAATTCCTCGCCCCCCAGGTAGTAGAGCTGCTTCGTCCCTTTCTGTTTCAGGTTTTCGAACGCCTGTTTGAGCGCCGCGCGGCTGTCGGCATTGCGCTGGCGTTTGGAGGTCACCAGGAAATTGTCGGTGTAGCTTCGATCTTCGACCAGGAGGATCGGCGTGGCGGGCCGGGCGGCACGCAGCGTCGCGACAAACGGTTCGACCCGTTCCTTCACCTCCGGCGCCGACATGTTGGGGAGACAGTCGAGGACGAATACCGCCGGATCGAGCTCGGCGAAGAGCGTCGCCATCTGCGGTTCCATCCGGCCGCTCCCGGAGAAGCCCAGATTGATGACCGGATAATTGAGACGGCGGCCGAGGATCGCCGTATGCACCATGCCTGGCCGCGAGGCGCAGCCCCCCTGCGTGATCGACGTGCCGTAGAAGACGATCGGCTTGCGGCTTCCCGGCCCGTACGGATCGGCCTGGGCCAGCCGGGTTCCCTCAGGCAAGCCGAGATCGACCGAGGCGACCCCATTGTACAGCGGCAAGTAAAGGAGAAACTCCCGCTCTCCCGCGGGAAGCCCGCTGACAAGGGGGGTGCGGTTGGATTGATCTTTAGGCCAGCCAATCGCCAGCCAGCGCCACTGCCCCTCATGTTTGGCGTACAGGTCCAGGCCGCTCACGCCGGTGGCCGGCATATGCGGCATCGCCAGTTGCGACGACGTGAGGGTCCAGCGGGCGTGAATCGTCGTGGCGTCGGTGACAAAGCGGACACACAGCCCGGCAGTCTGCCGACTGAGGCCCCAGACGGAAGCGGGAACGACCCCTTCCGCTTTGGCCGGAAGCCGGTCGAAAAACGCCTTGGTGTCGTTCCAGCCGCGCCCTTCGACCGAGAGCAACCGCAGGTCATACCACAGAGTGTCGCTCCCCGCTTCGCGGGTGGCCTGGGCCGGATCGATGGCCTCTCCGGCATCACTGGGGACGGAGTACGAGGCGGCCGAAAGGCAAATCAACACGAGGAAACAGAAATGGCGACGGGGGAGCATGCCAGCGACTCCGGGGGCTCTCTTTTGGCAGGGAGGACAAACACGGCGGGTATGATAACAGCCGGTGCCGGCGTCTGTAATGATCGGAGGAGCGAAACGGGAGGATGGAGGTCTTTCACGCGACAGGTCAACTTGCCAATCAATCCGTCAGCGCCGGTCTCGCTCTCCATCGAACTTGTCTCGTCGAAGTCGCGACCGTTCATGGAGTCAACCTCCCTTCGGAAGTAGACGACCGTTGAATCCCGCCGTCGGTTCGGCCACGATCGGCCGTTTCTCTTCTGGTTCTTGTCCGGCCGGTTCCCCGGCATTCCAGATCTTGAGCTTCCCATCCCGTCCCGCGGTCGACAACCATCGCCCATTTGCGCTCAGTGCGAGCCCCAGCACTGCGTCCGCGTGGTCCGTGAGGGTCAAAACTCTCTGATTGGTCAACAGATTCCAGACGATGACCTCCGCGCGCCGCCCGAAATTGTGCACATCGCCGCTGGCAGAGATCAGCCGCGTTCCGTCTGGTGTGGTCACCATGCTCAGCACCCCCGCAGTATGTCCCTTGAGAGTGAACAGCGGCTCGCCGGTGTGTGCGTCCCAGGCCATCACGGAGTTGTCGTAGCCACCCGTGAAAACCTGCCGACCGTCGCGGCTGAAGGTCACCGAGAAGATCATCTGTTGTTCGGGCACGGCACGACTGATGATCGGATCCTGCCCGCGGCTTGCGTCCCACACAAGTAACCGGCCGTCCAATGGTGTCGGGGCCTCCTGACAGGCAGCAGCCAACTGCGTTCCGTCGGGACTGAAAGCCACGGCGCGGACGTACTTGAGGACACCTTTGAGCGTGAGGACTTCACGCCCGGTCTTTGTTTCCCAAACTTTCACACCACCGGCAGCGCCCGATTCCCAGTCGCCGAAGGCCGCAGCGATCCGATTGCCGCTGGGGTCGAATGTCACGCACCGGGCCGGGGCGGCGTAACCCTGCAGCGTCCGCAACGGCTCGCCGCGTCTGGAATCCCAGAGGCGGATCACATGGTCACTCCCTGCCGACGCGAGGATTATCCCGTCGGGACTGAAGGCAATGCCATGCACCGGAGATTTTTGTGCGGGCAATTCGAGGGTGACCGCACCGGTCTCCACGTCCGAAACCTTGATCCTGCCGTCATGGCTGGCCGAGGCCAGGTGCTGGCCATCGGGGCTGAAACTGACTCCACTTGCCTGCGAGGCTCGGGCCACGCGGCGATCAGCAGATCGGCCATCAGATCCACCTGGTTTTTCTGCCACGCCTGGTGGGCCAAGTTCATCTGCGCGTCGCACTTCAGGTTGGGGGCCAGTGATTCCTGTTCTGTCGCCCGGCGACTCTCGGCTTCCGCACGCATGCGCTCGCGGTCTGCCATCTGGCTCTCTTGATCGGCCCGGTCGCGCTGGATTTCCGTGGCATGCACTTCCATCCGCAACAACGAGTTGTAGCACAAGGCGACCGCCGTCACGCCCGTGGCAATGAACGTCAGCAGGCTCAGCGCCGCCAGGGTCGTGGCCATTCGGTTCCGCCGCACGAACTTTCGGAATCTGTAAGCCGCCGAGGGGGGGCACGCTTCAACCGGTTCGTCGGCCAGAAAGTGCTGGATGTCGCTCGCCAGCCCCAGGGCCGTCGCATATCGCCGCATCCGGTCTTTTTCCAGCGCCTTCATGACGATCCAATCGAGCTCGCCGCGCAGCAGCGGGCCGAGTCGGTGAGGTTCGGTCTTGCGCAGCGCCGCGACTAACGCCAGCGAGGTCGCCTCCGCCGGGCGGGCCGAAACGTGCTTTGCTTCGGCAGTTCGCCCTTCGGTCCGATTGGACTGGTCGGCCCGACTCAGCTCGCTCAGCCTTGTGCTGGGCCTGGGGGGCTCTTCTTCGCGGATGATCCGCCGCATCTCGTCGTAGGCGGCCAGCTTCAGACGCTCTTTGCTGAACGGCGTCGTGCCGGTCAACAGCTCGTACAGCATCACCCCCAGCGAGTACACGTCGCTGCGGGTGTCAGTGTCGAGAGCGCTCTCCCCCGCCTTCATCCTTCGATTCCCCCGTCGTCCCGCCGTCGAACACCTTGGCAATGTGGGGATGATCCATCAAGGCCAGCGCCTGCCGCTCGGCCTCGAACCGGGCCACCACCATCCGCGTGTCCATTCCCGGCTTGATGACCTTGAGGGCCACCTTGCGTTTCACCGGTTGCGTTTGTTCGGCCATGAACACAACGCCGAAGCCCCCTTCGCCAATCTGTTCGAGCAGTTTGTAGGGGCCGATCTGGCTGCCGGGCCCTTCGAAATCGGGCCGCGCGTCGGCCGACTGGTCGAGCGTTTTCGCCAGCGCCGACGCGTCGGGTAAATCGAGCAGGTCGCCGGAATTTGCATGGGCACAAAGGAGCGCCTCGACGTCGATTCGGAGCTGCCGGTTGGCGCCACAGGCGCGCTCCAGATACGCGGCCCGTTCGGCGAGGGACTGGATCTCCAGCGCTTGTAGAAAGATCGATTCTTCGGGAAGCGACTGTTCTGTCATGGGCTCGGCTCCGAGGAACTGCCCCCCAAGGGGTGTGCCTGTCATACCATAAGGCGACATTTCGAGTCAAAAGCGGCCGAAAAACCGGAGAGATTCTTAACCCGGAAAAGGCATTGACCACGGATGACCCAGCCCGGCTTCGCTGCGCTAAGCCGGAACGGAACATGCTCGAATCGCCGGATGAGATCCATCGGTTTCATCCGCGACCATCCGCGGTGGACCCCTTCGTCGCGGGCCGTTGAGAAGAATAAGGGGAACACTGATCTTCGCTAATCTTCACTGATCACAAATTAGTGGAAATCCGCGAAGATTAGTGTTCCTTCCCGTTCCCTCTTCGCCGCGGCCATAGGAGTCGTTCGTTAATAAATTACCTGAAATGGTGTCATCTGTGCGGTTGGATCTCATAGTTCCAGTCGCCATGAAACTCGTTCCGTTTTAGGCGAACGCTGCGCATTTCTTCGTCGCTTATTTTC
>JBJXGA010000336.1:0-4588 GCA_046152955.1 Planctomycetales bacterium
CCACCAGGTGGCCAACCACATGACCCACCAGGTGGCCGACCACATGACCCACCAGGTGGCCGACCACTTGGCCCACCAGCTTGCAGACCCGGCGAACGGTGTGGCGTCAGGCCACCAGTCAGCCGCCGTTTCAGCCCTCGAAGAGCACCCGAAACTCGTGCCCCACAACGTGACCGAGCAGGTGACCGACCAGATGACCAAGCAGATGGGCAACCAGGTGACCCACCAACCGGCCGAACACATGGCCTACCAGCCACCAGCCCCGGCCCACGGCGCCGCGTCAGTCCACCCGTCAGGCGGCAACCCAGCCCCCGACCAGCAGTCCAACTCCCACACCCACCCGACGCAGGACCAAGCACTACCGCGCAGCGGTTCCACACAATAGCCTGGGGTCGCGCAGCGCACTCAGGTCAGCCGACAACAAAAATCCCTGCCGCGAAGCGGCTGCAGACCAGCGCTCATGCTGGACCGGAGGATTGAGTCGTGAGATTTGAAAATCGAGATTTGAATTCCGTAGCGTGATGCCGCCGTCGACGGGGCCTACGCTGGCAAGTCGGTCGGCGAACCAGCGGTGACGTTCCATGCGCGCCGCGCAAACGAAGTCGCCAGGTTGTTCGCCCGCTCAGCCCCCGCTGAAGACTGTGTGCTGTGTCCTGACGTCTCCCCCTCACCCCTCACGCCTCACGCCGGCGCCTCAACCGGGAGCAGCAGGTCGGCGTGCCAGAAGCGGCGCAGGTCGCGGATCAGCGACAGGAATTTCTCCAGGTCGACCGGTTTGGCGACGTAGCCATCCACCTGCAGTTGTTCGCTGCGGAGCAAATCCTCATGGTCTTTCGACGCCGTCATGACAACCACTGGAATCCGTTGCAGCTCCTGGTCCTGTTTGACCTGCGCGAGGACTTCGCGGCCATCAACGCGCGGCAGTCCCAGATCGAGGAGAATCAGGTCGGGATGGGGCACCCGCCCGTACTTTCCCTCGCGATGCAAGAACTCCAGCGCCTCGTCGCCGTCCCAGAGCCACGTGAGCCGGTGCGGGATGCTCCCGCCGGAAAGGAAATCGAACGTCAGCCGGGCGTCGTCCCAGTTGTCCTCAACGAGCAGGATTTCCATTGGCCTGCCGACCGTTTCGCGTCCCATGGCACGACTCCCAGGGCGAACCGCCTGACTTCTCTTGTGGCGCGCATTACTATACCCTCCTGCCGACGCCTCTGTCACTGACGGCAGTGATGTTTCCCGTTCACCGGATCTTCTGAGACCTCGGCATGCCTGCACGCGACGGCAACCTCCCGCACTCTCAGACGCCCCCTCCCGACGCTCCCCCCGGTCCCGCCACGCTGCCGCGCGTCCTGGGGTTGTTTTCGGCCACGACGATGGTGATCGGCGGGATCATTGGCTCGGGAATCTTTTTCAAGGCCACGACGCTCGCCAAAGGAGACCTGGGGAGTTTTGGCCCCATCATTGGCGTGTGGGTGCTGGTGGGGTTGCACATGCTGTGCGGGTCGCTGGCGCTGGCCGAATTGGCCGCCATGCTCCCCCAGGCGGGAGGGCCTTATGTCTATCTCCGCGACGCCTACGGGAAATTGGTGGCCTTCTTGTGGGGCTGGTCCGAGTTTTGGATTGTGCGGACGGCGTCGCTGGGGGCGCTCGCCTGTGCGACAGTCATTTCGCTGAACGAAGTGGTACCGCTGGGACGGACCATGCAACAGGCGCTGGCGATCGCGATCATCCTCGGCTTGACCGCCATCAACGTGATCGGCACCCGCTGGGGGGCTTCGGTGCAAAACGTCACCGCCGTCATGAAGGTTGCGTTCCTGGCGGCCCTGATCATTCTTCCAGCGGCGCTGGGACGCACCGACGCCGAGAACTTGCAGCCCCTTTGGCCGGAAACGCTGGGGGGGACATTCTGGCGGGCGCTGGGAATCGCCATGATCGACGTCCTCTGGCCGTACGACGGCTGGATCAACATTGCGCCGATGGCCGAGGAAATCCAGCGGCCGCAGCGGAATATCCCACTGGCACTGGCGATCGGATCGCTGACGGTCATCAGCATCTATGTCCTGGCCAACGTGAGCTACCATCTGAGTCTGTCCCTGTCGTCGATTGCACATTGCGAGAATGGCGTGGCGGCTGAGACGTTCCGGGCGCTGTTCGGCGAAACGGGGGCGAAACTCGCCGCGCTGGGTGTGATGTGCTCCACCTTTGGCGCGACCAACTCAAACCTTCTCACCGGCCCGCGAATTTACTTTGCGATGGCGCGCGATCGCCTGCTCCCATCGGCCCTATGCAAGGTCCACGCCACCTACCAGACCCCCAGCAATTCGGTGATCATCCAGGCGATCTGGTCGGTGGCCCTGATCCTGGCGGCGTTTGCCTGGAAGTCGGGGCCTCTCGACAAACCGATCGACGCCTTCGACGCGCTGACCGATTTTGTGATCTTTGGCGGACTGCTGTTTTATGCTCTGGTCGTTTCGTCCGTCATCGTCTTGAGATACAAGAATCCCAACGCCCCTCGCCCGTATCGCACCTGGGGTTACCCGGTCACTCCGGTGCTGTATCTGGTCGGCTCGGCGGGGGTCATGGTGAGCATGTTGCTGGACAAGTGGGCGCAAACCGCCGCCGGAACGATTCTGATTCTGGCGGGAGTCGTCTTCTATTATTGGATGCGGAAGCACCTGGAGGATCCACAGTCAGGCCAGGCCGACGTCGCCTGACGCAGTGCCTCAGTCGCGTTCCGACCGTTTGACAAGCGCGTCGGCCAGGCTAGGCTTGTCCTTATGTGACAGCGAAAAATTTGGATCGTAGCCACGCTCGCCAGAGCGTGGGAAACCAATGGAAACGGACTCGATGCCCACGGTCTGGCGACCGTGGCTACCTTGACATCAAGCTGTGACATAGCACTCGTCGCAACCCTCAATCTCATTTTCAGTCCATCCCATGCCGAACCTGCTCGACCGCTTTCTCCGTTACGTCCAAATTGACACGCAATCGTGTGAATCGAGCGACACCGTTCCGAGTACGCTCAAACAACTCGACCTGTGTCGGCTGCTGGAGTCCGAATGCCGGGAGCTGGGACTGTCTGACGTGTCGCTCAGTCCCCAGGGAGTGGTGACGGCGACGATTCCCTCCACCCTCCCGCACCCTTCCCCCGCGATCGCCTGGGTGGCGCATGTCGATACGTCCCCCGAAACCAGCGGCACGAATGTCCGTCCCATCGTCCATCGCCACTACGGCGGAGGAGACATTCCGCTTCCCAGCGATCCCACGCGGGTCATTCGGGTCGCCGAAAATCCCGACCTGGCCCGTCTGCATGGCGCCACGATCATCACCACCGACGGCACGACGCTCTTGGGAGCGGATGACAAGGCGGGAGTGGCGGTGATCATGTCGGCGGCCGCGCACCTGACGGCACATCCCGAGATCCTGCACGGCCCGGTCCGCCTGTGTTTCACCTGCGATGAAGAAATCGGACACGGCGTCGATCATGTGGACCTGCAGCGACTCGATGTCGTGTGCGCCTACACTCTGGATGGGGAGGGACAGGGGATGGTCGATTGCGAGACCTTCTCCGCCGACCTGGCGATCGTGACCGTGACCGGCGTCAACATTCACCCCTCGATCGGCAAGGGGAAAATGGTCAACGCCGTGCGCATTCTGAGCGAGTTTCTGACGCGGCTCCCGGTCAACCGACTCAGCCCCGAAACGAGCGCCGACCGAGAGGGTTTTCTGCATCCATATCACATGGAAGGAGGCGTGGCGCAAGCTGCGGTCCGCATCCTGCTGCGCGATTTCGAAACGCCGCTCCTGGCGGAGTACGCCGCATATCTCGAACAAATTGCCGGCGACCTGCGCAAGAAGCACCCTCGCGCGACGATCGAAGTCCGGATCGTGGAACAGTACCGGAACATGCGCGACGGATTGGTCGCGGAGCCGCGGGCCCTCGCGCTGGCCCTCGAGGCGACCCGCGCCGCGGGGCTGGAACCCCAGCAAACGATCATTCGCGGCGGTACGGACGGTTCGCGGTTGACGGAACTGGGGCTCCCCACCCCCAATCTGTCGACGGGAGAGCACAATCCCCACTCCCCCCTGGAATGGACCAGTCTCGAAGAAATGCAGCGGGGGGTCGACGTGTTGGTGGAACTGGCGAAACTGTGGGGGCAGGAGACACGCGGGAGGGCCGAGCCCGCGGCGGACTTTGTCGTTTGACGTATGTGGACACGGCGCGGCCAGGGGCCGCAACAAAAAGGGGAAGATTGAACAGGAGGGCACAGCGCGACCTGGGGCCGCAACCAAAGGCGAAAATTGAACAGAAGGGCGCAGAGGACGCAGAGAACATCCGACCGTGGTTGGTCAAACGATTCCGACTCGATCGCGGGCGAGGGGCGTCAATCGGGATCCATGCGGCCAAAGGCCGCGTCCATCTCTGCGATCTCTGCGCTCTCCTGTTCCTTTTGCCTTGAACCGAGTTCTTGCATCTCGAAAATCTTCTCGCCGAAACAAGATTTTGCTGGATTGCGGTGCAGAGGACGCAGAGAAAATCCGACCGTGGTTGGTCAAACGATTCCGACTCGATCGCGGGCGAGGGGCGTCA
>JBJXGA010000506.1:0-2600 GCA_046152955.1 Planctomycetales bacterium
GCCCTTCGCAGCGCCACTCCGAATTCGCCCCCGTCAATCTTCGCCACCAGTTCGTCGGTCCCGGCATTCCAGACGCGGAGCTTGCCGGTCACGTCGCGGGACAACAATCGCGTCCCATCGAGAGAGACGGCGAGCGCCACCATCGATTGTGTGTGCCCGGCGAGGCGGCGAATTCCCTTGGGGCCGGTCCATTCGGTGGGGGCCGTTTCCGCTTCTTCCGGATCGCGCGCGGTCGTCGTGGGACCATCCTTTTCCTTGGAACTATCGCCTTGGGTCGAGGGGTCTCCTGTCAGATCGTCGGTCGATCCGGACTTGGAATCGGTCCAGGGGCGCCACACCCCCAGCACGATCGCGCCCAGCACGACGACAAGGCCAGCGCCGATCAGAACCTTCCGACCTGTGGAGGGAGTGCGGGCGATGACGCTTCGCGGAGACCGGCCAGCGGCTGTAGAACGGCGCACGGAGACCGGCTGGGGAGCATCCGACCCGGCGCCGCAACTCCAGCAGCGCTCGTCGGGAAGCTCACGCAGCGCGTCCAAAACTTCATGCGCCGTCTGGAAACGTTCGTCGGGATGCTTTTTGAGCAGCCGCTCGACGATCGCCGTGAGCGCTCGAGGAAGTTCGGGGGCCACCTTGGCAAGTTTGGGAGGGCGCTCATGGACGTGCTGATAGATCATGGCCGTCATGGAGTTCCCACGGAACGGCACTTGTCCCGTGAGCATCTGAAACATCATCACTCCCACGGAGTACAAATCCGATCGGCCATCGACTTCTTTCCCCAGTCCCTGTTCGGGGGAAAGGTACTCCGCGGTCCCCAGCACGGTTCCGCGGGACGTGGCCATCGAATGGCTCCCCTCGAGCGATTTCACCAATCCGAAATCCGCCAAGAGCGCGCGGGAGCTGGTCTGATCGAGCAGGATGTTGCCCGGCTTGATGTCGAGATGCACCAGATCCAGTTCGTGTGCCGCCGCCAGTCCCTCCAGTACCTGTTCGGAAATGAGCAGCGTTTCCCCGACCGACAACTTGCCGCACCGCCGGATGTGCTGCGACAGCGGCAACGCCTGGACGAATTGCATGGCGAAGAAATGATGCCCGTCGTCTTCGCCGATGAAGTGAATCTGGACGACGTGCGGGTGGATCAACAAATCCTATTGTCGCTGTACGACCCAGGAACGACGGGTGATCCCACTGTCGATCGAATCGCATTCGGTCACAACCAGAGAGAGTACCTTGTCATGCCATCATGCTGGAAATAATGCTTGCCCGAACTGAGATAGGGGCGTTCCACGTCAGCCCTCGCCGCAGTTCCTTGCGCCCCAACCGGCAGTGCCATTCAGTCCTGACCCGATTCCCCGCCGGGCGTGGGGCGCCTGTCGTGGAGAGCCAGCCTCTGCTCGCCATAAAAAACCTTGTGAACCCCGATCACTTCGTCGAACGCTGGTTCCCCAAGTACAAAAAGCGGCGATGAATCGCCGCACTCCAGGGCGCCTTGGCCGCGCCTCACTGCGAGAAATCTCACCAGGGCTGGTGATATTTTCACCGGCAAGTCGAGCCAAGGCGCAATAGGAATCGCTGACCGCACCACCGACTCGCGGCGTAAACTTGGCCCAGGCGTGGTGGTGATCTCGGCTCGGTGGACGCCGGTTCCCGGAAGTGACGCAAGTCCGGCGCGGCGCTCAGTCCATGAATCCAGGCACGCTGTTTGCATGATTGTATCATGGAACTGCTTGCGCCATGATGGATTTGGAGAATTCGTTGATGATCAGAAGCCCAATTCGAACAATTCCTTCCCGCCGTCGCGGCTTTACCCTGATCGAACTGTTGGTCGTGATCGCGATCATCGGTGTCTTGACGGCGCTCCTGCTGCCAGCGGTCCAGCAGGCCCGATCCGCAGCCCGACGAACGCAATGCCAGAACAATCTGAGGCAATTCGGCGTCGCCTTTCAGAATTTTGAAGCCACACGCCGCGAACTCCCCTTGGCGATTGCCAATCCCGCCCGTTTCGGGACGAATAATTGGGCGGCCTTTCTGCTCCCGCACCTCGACTTGCAGACGCTGTACGGCGAATATGACTTGAAGGTCGATTGGTGGCGCGAACCGAATCGCAGTCTGGTGGCGACCCAGCTTCCCGTGTTCAACTGTCCGTCCACTCCCGATAATCGACGCATGCAGGACAAGCCGGAAGTCGTCCCTCCCAACAAGACCGGCGCGTGCGGTGATTATTTCACCCCGTCCGGAGTCCACTTGGACATCAACCTGGTGCTCCCTGCCAGCCAGCAATTTTCCAGCACCGGCGATCTGCGCGGTGCGATCGTGCCCTACAGCGTCAAAAACAATCGCATCCTGATGGCGGAAATCCGGGACGGCGCCTCTCAAACGATCCTGCTGGGGGAATGCGCCGGCCGCGAAGATGTGTGGCGACGGCGGACGAAGTTCGCGGTGAATTTCACAAGCGTCCCCAAGGTGCGCGCCCGCGGCGGGGCGTGGGCCACCACCGACAATGCCTATGAGATCGGGCAGCGCAAAGCGTTTGACGCGGCGTTTGGTCCGATCCCTGGCGTCCTGGGGATCAACAACTCCAACGAGTGGGGGCATTGTTT
>JBJXGA010000384.1:0-10554 GCA_046152955.1 Planctomycetales bacterium
CTGCAAAAGGCAGCGGGCGTGCGTCCATTCCGGAAGAACCACCTCTAACAGCCCCGAGGTACACATGTCGCGGAGTTGGTGACCGACATTGTCGGTCGCCCCCAGAATCGCCAGAAACGACTGCGCCGCCGCGGGACTGACGATGCCACGAGGAAGCCGGCCCGCCGAGCGGCGAATGTCTTCCGTCAGCGCCGGCGACAGCCGCACCGTATACAGCGCCGCCAGCTCGTAGGCCTTGAGCATTCCTTCCAAAGAGCCACACACCGTTTCGCGCGCGGCGCTGCGGGCCTCGATCTCTCCCCCCGAGACGATGAACTCGTCGTTGCGATGCGAGAACCAGAACCTGGCCAACCGCGCACGCCAGGGTCGGGGACGATGCCGGGCGACAAACCGCTGGGTGATGTCGGCGATCGACGTGGCATGCTCCAGGTACAACTGCATGAATCGTTCCACCGGACGCTGGCTTCCGACCGCGGGAATCCCGTGCAATTCCGCCAACCGAAGCTGCTCATCCCGTGTCAGGACTTCCTGCGCCTTGCCGGCGGCATAATGCAGATCGACGCGGACCCGCGTCAAAAACTCGTGCGCGCTGGTCATCCGGTCCGCATCTTCCTTGGAGAGTGCGTCGCACCTCCGCAACAGGTCGATGTCCGGCGTGCCGTAGGCCGCGTACCCGATCCACCGCAACAAATGCACGTCGCGCAGCCCCCCAGAGGAACGTTTCACATCCGGCTCAAGCTGCCGATCGCTCACCCCGAACTGCGCCCGTTCCGCCTCGCGCGCCGCGACGCACTCGGCAAAGAACCGCGCATACCGGTTGCGGACGACCTTCCGCCGGAACTTCTCGCGGAACAGCTCGAACATCCGTTCGCTCCCCCACAGCAGCCGCGCTTCGACGAGCGAGGTCGCCATCGTATGCTCTTCGACCGCCGAGGAGAGCGCGTCGTCAGGGGTTAGAATTTTGTCGCTGCCGGGATGCAGTCCCACATCCCAGCAATCCCGGACCGCCTGCAAAATGCAGGGGTCGCAAGCCGCGGGGGCGGTGTTGCTCCGAAGAAACAGCAGATCGGCGTCGGAATAGGGGGCCATCCCCCCCCGCCCGGTCCCTCCGACGGCGACAACGGCAACCGAGTCGGCGGCCAACTGCTCGTCGGCGGAAGAAAGTCCCGCGAGCGATTCCCGGAAGATCGCCACGATCAGCCGCTCGGTCTGCTCGCAGATCAGCGTCGCCACCTGCAATCCGGCCGCATGGCTGATGTACCGGGCTCGCGCCTGCTCATGCAGTGCCTGCAAGCGTTCGCGATGCAAAAGCAGCCGCTGGCTGAGACCTTCGGTGGCGGGAAGAGCGGCGGGGGACATGGGCTGGCCACGAACCGGGGAAGCGGCGACCACCGGCTCCAGGGACGCTACAGGGCCTCGCCTCCCATTTCTCCCGTGCGGATGCGAATCACGTCGGACAGGTCCGTGACGAAGATCTTGCCGTCCCCAATTTGACCGGTCCGCGCCACGCGAATGATGGTATCCACCACCTCCCGCATCGTCTGATCGGGAACAACCACCTCCAGCTTGACTTTGGGGAGGAAGTCAACCGTATACTCGGCGCCGCGGTACATCTCTTTGTGCCCGCGCTGCCGCCCGAATCCACGGACTTCGGTCACGGTCATCCCCTCCACTCCGGCCTGCGTCAACGCGTTCTTCACATCCTCCAGCTTGTAGTGCCGGATGACTGCCTCGATCTTCTTCATGGTCACGTTCCTGTTGGTATGCTGCGGATATCCTCCGGCCGCGGCGCGCCGGCGCTTGAGTATATGCGATGCCGCGCGGTCCGACTACGGAAACTGCCCCGGCTGCTGGGAGAAGCCGGGGCAGTCCGGCGGCTAATGGAAAATGTACCCCTCTTCGCCGTGCTGGCTCACGTCCAGCCCCAGCAATTCGTCCTGCTGCGAAACCCTCAAACCCATGGTCGCATCCAGGATTTTCAGCAACAGCAGCGTCCCTACGATTCCCAGGACGATCGCGGCGACTGCCCCCACCCCCTGGTTCAAAAGCTGCCCAAAGTTGCCTTCGAGCAATCCCTGCGGATCGCTCTTGCCGGCGATCACCGCCCGCGTGGCGAACACTCCGGTGAGCAACGCGCCCAGCGTCCCCCCCACGCCATGCACCCCGAACGCATCCAAGGCGTCGTCGTACTTGAATTTCCCCTTCAGGTTGCAGGCATAGAAGCAAACCAAACCGGCAACCAGCCCCATCGCCACCCCCGACATGGGGGTCACAAATCCGCAGGCCGGAGTGACGCAGACCAGTCCGGCCACCGCCCCTGAGCAGGCCCCCAGGATGCTCGGCTTCCCTCGCTGGAACCATTCGGCACCGGCCCAGGCCAAAACTCCCGCCGCCGCCGCCAGATGCGTTGCCACGAACGCATTGGCCGCCAGCGCGTTCGACTCCAGCGCGCTTCCGGCGTTGAATCCGAACCAACCGACCCACAAGAGCGCCGCGCCAATGCAGGTGTAGGTCAAATTGTGTGGCGGCATCGGCTCCTGGCCAAAGCCCAGTCGGCGTCCCAGCAACAGGGCGCACACCAGAGCCGACATTCCGGAACTGATATGCACCACGGTCCCTCCCGCAAAATCGAAGCTCGGGCACAGGGCGGTCGCATTCGCAAAATTCAGCCAGCCGGTGTCGGACCAGACCCAATGCGCCAGTGGGCAATACACGAACGTTCCCCACAAAACGGAGAAGACCACCATCGTGCTGAATTTCATCCGCTCGGCGTATGCGCCGCAGATCAGCGCCGGGGTGATGATGAAGAACATCATCTGATAGACCATATGGACCGAACGAGGGAGGCCGTTCGCCTCGACCATCGGCACCACGGCGGCTTTCGCCGCATCATCCCAGAACGGAACGACCCCCTTCAGGAACAGATAGTCTCCCCCCCCCACCAGCCCCCCGAGGATGTCCCCCCCAAACGACAGGCTGTAACCCCAGAGCGCCCAGACGATGGAGAGGAGTCCCATCAGGAACACGCACTGCATCATGACCCCCAGAACGTTCTTTTTTCGGACCAACCCGCAGTAGAACAGGGCCAGACCGGGTGCCGTCATCATCAGCACCAGTGCTGATGAAGTGAGCATCCACGCCGTATTGGCGCGGTCGAACTTGTCCGGGATCAACCGCGGATCGACGTCCGCGGCAAACGCCGTTTTCGCGAAAAAAGCGGCAAAAAACAGGGCAGATGCGAGTAGAAATCGTCCTCGCCACATCGTTTTCTCCTTGAGCGCAAAGGTAGAAGAACTGCGGTCGCTTGCTTATGCAGCAGCGGAGAGAGCAAAAGCCGTTCCAGTTGGGGGGCTAGGGGTGGGGGATCTCAAATCTCAGGACTCAGGACTGCAAAATGAGAATTGCAAAATGCAAAGTGCAAAATCACTCCGACTCCTTTCTGTTGGGGGGCGCCGGGGTCGGCTCGTGGGGTGGACTTTCGCACCCTGGGTGGCGTAGAAGACTGGACGCACCTTTTGGAGCCATCCCATGAAAATCACGGCGGTTCGTCCCTTCACTGTGGGGCAGGAACGGAATTTCTTCTTTTTGCTGGTTGAGACCGATGCCGGGATAACGGGGATCGGCGAGGGAGGGGTCACCTGGCGGGAACGGGCCACCACCGGTTTTGTCGAGGAGTTGACTCCCCTGCTCATCGGCCAGGATCCATTTCGCACCGCTCACCTCTGGCAGGTTATGTTTCGCAGCGGGTTCTTTCCCGCGGGACGGGTCGGCGCCGCGGCGATCAGCGCGATCGACATCGCCCTGTGGGACATCAAGGCCCAGGCGCTGGGAGTTCCGCTCTATCAGTTGCTCGGAGGGCTGGTCCGAGACAAGGTGGCCTGCTATCCGCACGTCCGGGGCAACTCCCCCGAAGCACTCGCCGCGGAGGCCCGCCGTCTCGTGGCAGAAGGGTGGAAGTTCCTGCGGACGGAGGTCCGCGCTGAGCCGGATGGGGCTGTGTTCGAGGCCCCGCGCGCGGTCCGTCGTGCCGTCCAGGATTTCGCCGCGCTGCGCGAAGCAGTGGGAGACGCCGCCGAAATCCTGATCGATGTCCATACGCGGCTGGATCCGGCAGAGGCGATCGCGCTTTGTCGCGGTCTGGAACCATATCAACCGTACTTCGTCGAAGATCCGATTCGGATGGAAAACTTCGACAGCTATCGCAAGTTGGCGGAGCACATTCATGTGCCGCTCGCAGCGGGAGAACAATACGCCACCAAGTGGGAGTTTCGCCAACAGGTGGAGTCGGATCTGATCGACTATTGTCGCATGGACCTGTGCATCGTGGGAGGGATCACCGAAGCGCTCAAAGTGGCCGGCTGGTGCGAGACGCACTACATCAACCTGGCGCTCCACAATCCGTTAGGGCCGGTCTCGACCGCCGCCTGCCTGCATCTCGACTTGGCCACGACCAATTTCGGAGTCCAGGAACTGCCGCGCATTCCGGGAACCTACTTGCAGGATCTGTTTCCCGAGCAAGTCCCCTACGCCGCCGGACATTTGCTCCCCCCGACACGTCCTGGGCTAGGAGTGGTCTTCGACGAGCGTGCCGCCAAAAACTACCCGGCGATCACGGGGGGCAGCTGCCCGCAGTTTCGCCGGGGGGATGGCTCGTTCACCAATTGGTGACGCGCTACGGCAGACCGATCGACACCATCATGTCGTCAAAATCGTTCGGACTGCCGAAGAGCTGATCGAGAATGTGCAGTCGGAGCCCCGATTCTCCCTGGCTGGCGGGGATCGACACCCCGCCGCGCTCCGGACCGAACCAGCGGAAATGTTCGATCTTGTCGGGATTACCGGAATCGAACGAGAACAAGGCGAAGGGGCTCTTCGACGGATCGTTTGTGGAGTTGCTGGCGAGCACCTGGGTCGCGGTGCTCCCCGGCGTGTAATACCAGCCGATCAATGATCCGCCGGGAATCTGGAGCGACTTGTTCGTTGACAGCGGATCGCCGGGGTTGAAGATCACCTGGCGGGTGCTGCTTCCCAGCGCCGCCTGCAGGTAACCGGCGCTCCCTGGGGCAACACCACCGACCGTTCCCGTGCTGTCGGAGACGATGTAGACGCCGAATTCTCCCTGTGCGGTTCCGGCGGGGGCCGAGTCGGTGGAACCGGCCGATTTGCGGGCTGTATCCAGCGTGAACGAGACCGGCACGGTATGGGCCGGCCCTCCCGGCACGCGGAGCGCTTCGCCGATTGGATTGTTGGCGGAACCGCCGGAAGTCACCGTAAAGACTGCGTCGTTGAAATCACGATCCCCACCTCCCAGCATGTCTTCCCAGTGCATCAGCACCTGCCCGGTCTGAGGGTCAGTCGTCGAGAGCATGTGATCGACCTGATCGGGATTGGCCCCCTCAACCGAGAAGAAGGCGTTGAGACCGGTCATCGCGTTCTGCGGATTGTACTGGACCAGGTTGGCGGTGGAGTTGTTTGAGACGAGGTAGAACACCAGCAGTTCGCCGCCATGCAGATTGAGCGTTTTCGTCGCGCCGGCGCCGGCGCTGCCGGTGAAGATCACCTCGCGGTCCGCACTGCTGAGCGCGGCGGCGGCGTACCCGGCATCCCCCGGAGTCAGGCCGTTGACCCGGCCATCGAGGTCGTTCACTTTGAAGTAGCCAAATTCGTTTCGATAAACGCCGTTGCGGCTGGTGAAGCTGACGGTGATCTGCTGCGACGAGTCAAAGCTCCCGGGGACCGTATACACCCGGTCGTAACTGGGGGCGTAGGTGAAGGTCAGGGGCGCCGTCGCGGCGGAGGCGACGCCATTGGCAGTGGAGGTCGCTGTCACCGTATTGGCGCCGATCCGCAGCATGGCGCGGGTGGCGGTTCCGGTGAATTGACCGGGGGAGGTTTCCACCGTATTGACGTTCGCCGTCCCATTGATCAGGAGCCGCACCGTGGTTCCGGCCTGGGCGGTGACCGTAAACGTGGGACTGAAATTGGATATCACCCGATCGTCGTTGAGCACCCCATCGTCGCTGGCGGTCGCGAGCGCCAAATTCGTGGGGGCGGGGGCGGTGACATTGATTGTGAAGGTGGTCACGGCGCTCGTATCCGCGCCGCCATTGTCAGTCCCGCCGTTATCCTTGACGCGGTATTTGAACGTGTCGGTTCCGGAGAAATTGGCAGCGGGGGTGTATTGCAGGGCGCCGGTGGCGGCGTTGAAATTGGCGATCGTGCCGCGCGCCGGCTGGGCGACGATTTCAAACGTCAGGGTCTGGGTCTTATCGGTGTCGCCGTCGTCCCCGTTGAGCTGGATCGACACCGCCTGCCCTGGTTGCGTGGTCGTGGAACCGCCAGTCGTCGTGGGGGCCTTGTTGACCGGATTGACCGTCAGCGTGAACTGCTGCGTGTCGAAATTGTCCCGCGAATTGAGAGCCGTCCCGCGCACAGTCTGGTCACGAACTCCTACAATGAGATTGGCCGTCCCCGTAAAGGTTCCTTTGGGGGTCAGGGTGATCGTTGCTGAAGCGGGGTTATTGCCGCTGGCCTGCGTGATTTGAACCGTGACATCGACGTTGGGGTGCGCCGTGCCGGTGCTGCCGTCAGTGGCAAAGCTGGCCGCATCCTTGACCACGAATTCCAGCGTGTCCTTCTCCAGATCGGTCCCGGTGACGACGAACGACACGGCGGTCCCCTGCTTGGTCGTCTGGTTGTTCACCGTCCCCAGGAAGGCGCGTTCGTTGACCGTATCGCTGACCACATTGACCGTCGCCTGCTTGTTGACGCTCGTTCCCAAATTGTCGTTGGCGGTCACAGTGAGCGTGGTGCTTCCGGTGAATCCCGCCGCCGGGGTCAGGCGCACCACGGCATTTTGGTTGTCGGTGAAGACCGTGGCGGTGTTGATGATCGCGTTGGTGAGCGGCTTGTTGCTGCCGTTGACGGGAGTGCTGATCAGCTTGCGATAGATGTCGACACCACCCGTCATGATCCCGAAGATCGTGTGCTGGAAGTTCAGGTGCTGCGGCAGTTGCGCCAGCGGCAGGTCAACATCAGTCACGAAGAACTGCGAATCGTTGGTGTCGTCCCCTGAGTTGGCCATCGCCAACAGGCCGCTGCTGGTGAAAGTCAGCCCCGTGTTGAATTCATCGGCGAACTTCGTTCCGGTTCCTCCCGAACCGGTCCCCTGCGGATCCCCCCCCTGCACCATGAAGTCCTGGATGATCCGGTGGAATGTCAGACCGTTGTAGAAATTCGAGTTGATCAAGTTGATGATCCGGGCGGTGGTGACTGGCGCCTCGGTTTCAAACAGCCGCAAAACGATGTCCCCGGTGAACGGCGTGTTGGTCGAGTCAACGCCACTGACATTGAGCCGGAC
This sequence comes from Planctomycetales bacterium, assembly GCA_046152955.1. Taxonomy (GTDB): domain Bacteria; phylum Planctomycetota; class Planctomycetia; order Planctomycetales; family Planctomycetaceae; genus SIAF01. The sequence continues at coordinate 7,361 of JBJXGA010000384.1, forward strand.
GCTGCGCCCCCCCGTGACCACGCTCGCGGTGACGCTGGCATTGCTGCTCTGAGCGGTGACCGTGACCGACGCCGCGGGATTGATCGAAATCGGCACGGCGACCAGTTCGCTCTTGGAAGTCGGGAGGTCATTGACGATCAGCGTCCCGATCGACAGACTGGAAGTGATGTTGGCGGTTGTGGTGGCGGTGGCATTCACCGTGTAATTTGCCGCGTCGGGGCCGGTGATGCTCAGTCCGGTGGCCGTCACCGTCTTGCCCGCACCGACGTTCGCATTGTCGAACGTGGCGGTCCCGCCGACATAGGTTACGTTGTCCCCGCTGGCCAAACCCGCCAGGTTGCGACCGGTGATGGTCGCTGCCGTCGTGCCGTCGAACGTCTTGTTGGAGACCGTGATCGACCCGGTGAGAGGCTGCCTGATGATGTTCGCCGTTGTCGTCGCCACGGAGTTCACCAGGTAGTTTCCCGCGTCAGCACCAGTCAGACTCAGCCCCGTGGCCGTCACGGTCTTGCCGTCTCCGACCAACTTCGTATCGAACGTGGCGGTCCCACCGGTCGAAAGGACCGCGTCTCCCGCGATGGCCCCGGTCAGACTGCGGCTGATGCTGGCCACCGTCGTCCCGTCATACGTCTTGTTGGCCGCGGTGATCGAGGCGGTGATGATCAGCGGCGAGATGTTGGCGGTCGTGGTGGCGGTGCTGTTGACGGTGTAATTCCCCGTCTGAGCCCCTGTCAGCCCCAAGCCTGTCCCCGTGACGGTCTTGCCATTCCCGACGCTCTTGGTGTCAAACGTCGCCGTTCCGCCGGCATAGGAAACGTCGTCACCTGCCACGACGCCAGACAGACTGCGACTGATGCTGGCGGCTGTCGTTCCGTCGTACGCCCTATTGGTCGCGGTGATCGAGCCGGTGAGCGCTTTGCGACTGACCGCCAGCTGCCCGTCGGTGGTGACGAGGTCGGCGGGGTTCCCGCTGACCTTCGCAGAAATCGTGAAGGCAAACGGACCACCGGCGGCAGGGGTGCCGGTGGAGGAGTTGACCGTCAGCGTGGTCGTCAGTGAATTGTCGCTCTCGCCGAAACTCAGGCTGTTGGAGCCAAACGAGAAACTGGCCCCTGAGGGAAGCGAAGTGGTCATGCTCAGGTCGGCGACGAACGCGCCGGTCGAACCGCCGCCACTCCCCCGATTGACGGTGACCAGATACGTGACCGAACCGGCTGTTCCGTAGGTGAGCGTTCCGGTCTGCGCTCCGAGCGTGACCGATCCCAGTTGCGGCGCGTCGGTGAACGTCGTCGAAGCCATCTCCTGCGACGTCTCTCCGCTGGCGGTCAAAACGAGGCTCGCGTTCCGTTCGCCTGTCCCCACATACCAACTGGTTTGGAATTGACCATTGGCGGTCCCGTCGAGGTCTCCCGGCCCCCCATCCTGAACAAACCAAGGCTGGTGCGAGGCATCCGCCGAGTGCGCGCCGTCGGCATGAAGAACCTGGAGGGCGATCGTCTCGCCAGGAGTGAATCCCCCCCCCTGCACGACGGCTGTCTGGCCGGGAGCATAGTCTCCCTTGTCGGTCGCGACCCAGGCGGACAACAGCCAACGATTTTCCAGCGCCTGGCTGGAAAGGCCAGTCGATTCCGCCGATCGGGGTAACCGGCGCTGCCCCGACAGCCGATCCCCTGATTGCAGACTCAGGGCAAATCGCTTGAAGACTCGATTCCAGACATTCATGCTTGCAGTTCCCAAAGTTTGGCCAGTTCGCGGTCAGCGGCCACAAAGACAATTCGAACACACGTCGGCAGTCGCCAATTCCAGACGATCCTCACCCACTATAACATACTGCCCATTCTTCGCATGGCCCCAGGGATCACAAATCGAACACTTTACTTTCAGCCCCTGTCAATCCCGGTACGCTTCACCTGTTCGTCTTTGATCCCTGGGCCTCGCCCGTTCTGAAATGAGCCCCGGCCGAACCAGGCCAAGAGTCGCAACTCAATATTCCATTTCATCTTATGCAGCTAAACCACATTCGATGACGATTAGCTAATGCAATCGGTGCGCCAATACTCCTGAATTGTCTGACAGCCTGCCGCAACCGGATTTTGCGGACCTACCCCCCCTGCTCCGCGGGATCGCCGACAGGCGGTTGGCTCGATTTGAAGCCCAACTTCCGTTGAAGGAGTCCCGAAAAATTGGGAAATTGCCGCCGATTCTGCTGGAATGACTGCCAATCCCTTCCAGCGGACCATTCGAGAAGCCATTCACGGCGTTCCCGAACGATTCCCGCTCCCAGACTGGCCGTCGCGTGGAACACCCACCTGGCGCAAAATGCCGCATTTTGCCCCCCCTTCCACTGCCGTGAAATGAGTCGAATTGGCTCAAATCACCCGTCAAACAGGTGCGCCAGCCGTGCGATCTTGTAGTAACAACGGGCTTTCCGCTGACACGCTTTGGGATTGGTGGAGCATTCACAGGCGGAATACATCTCGCACAGAAACTGGCGATCGCAGTCGGAGCGGCGAGCGCAGGTCGCCAGGCAGGCGTCATGATTGGCACAGGCAGGCCGGAAATCGGCGCCATAGAAGCCCTGATGAATCAGCCGATTCCCACCCCAGCTTGGCCCCGGACCGCAAGGACGCCAGGGAGGACACCCCGCCTCGGCAGCACTGCTCCCCAGCCATCCCAGGAGAACCCCCGCCAGCAACAATCGAAATCCCAGCCTGACTTTACCCCAACCGGCGAACGGCCCAGCGTATGCTGGCCGGTTTGTCAGTAACAATCGAATCCCACGCATGGTTGCACCCCCTAGACAAATTGAAGTACGAAATCAAACTTCAAGACCAGTCCTCTTGGTCGACGCACAGCGAGAGTTATCGGCCTATGCCACCTCCGCAGACTTCGGGAACAGGGCAATCTGGGAATTCTGTCCCGCAAAACTCGACTCTGACGACGAGTATGCGGAATGCGCCGGAACATCTAATCCAAATGGAACTTCCGTACGGACCAGTTCTGCAACTGGAAACGATTTCCAGAGGACGCCCCCCCCGATAGGGGTAGGGAGGGCCGATTGGTTTCGGCCCCCCTCCCTCCGAACCGGACGGGCGGATTTCCCGCATCCGGCTCTCCCGTTAGTGGTTCACCTCGGAGAGGATTGATGGTAAAGGAGATAGGCCTGTTCCAGGGAATACAGGCCCAAGTCCGCA
>JBJXGA010000421.1:0-8019 GCA_046152955.1 Planctomycetales bacterium
GTGCGCCAGTTGGCCCGGGACGTCGCGCAGCGGCACGCCACCGGGGAAATTCACGGCAATCTCCTGGTGGATCGGGTCCAGGTCGACGTGGAAGGGGCGCCGATTCTTCCCCCCGGTTCGCCGCGAATCGCTTTGGCCCCGGTTGGCTTGCCGAGTGGCCTCCCCAGTGGACTGTGGATCCCCGCCTCGCAGGGGGCATTCGATCTTTCATCACAGATCGAGGCCGCTCGGGGTGAACTCGCCGCCGCGGGGATGTCGATCGATCCGCGACAGATCGATGTGGGTCAACTCGGTGCGCTGCTCGTGCGGCTGTTGACCGGAAAGGGGGGGAAAGAGTACGTCACCCGTGCCGACGTGCGTTCCCAGATTGGCGCCGATCTGCAACCCCTGCTCGATCGTGCTTTGGGAATGCCCGGCGCCAGGCTGTTTGCGGACATCGCGGAGTTTCAAAACGCGCTCGCCGCCATCGCCGAGGAAGCGGCGCTGGAGACCCCCGAGACGCCGGCGGCACAATACGAACAGCAGACGATCCTGACCAGTCTGGCTGATGCCGAACCGGAACAAGCGGGTGAGCCGACTTCCCAGGTTCTGGAGATCGTGGAAGACTCGCCCTCGGCGGTCAATCCGGCCGAGCCGGATGTTCCATTCAAACGCCTGGGACACTACAAAATCCTCGCGCGCCTGGGAGGCGGTGGGATGGGGGAAGTCTACCTGGGCTTTGAAGAATCGTTGCAGCGCAAGGTGGCGATCAAAGTCCTGCCAGCCGACCTGGCGCGGCAGCCGGAGTTCATCCGCCGCTTCCGCGCCGAAGCGACTTCGGCGGCGAAGCTCATCCACCCGCATGTCGTCCAGATTCACTTCATCGGCGAAGACGACGGGCATCATTTCTTCGGTATGCAGTACGTTCAGGGGCTTCCCCTGTCGCAGCACATCCGGCGGTGCGGCAAACTGTCGGTCGGGGAGACGCTGCTCGTCACCGAGCAGGTTTTGGAAGGACTGGCGGCGGCGCATGAGCTGGGCCTGGTGCATCGCGACATCAAACCGGGCAATATCCTGCTCGATCAGACCAGTTCCCGCGCGCTGCTGGCGGACTTCGGATTGGTGAAGTCGCTGGAAGGGAGCCATTCGATGGCCACCTCCCGCGGAACCATCCTGGGGACTGCGGAATATCTTTCGCCGGAACAGGGACTGGGGGAAGAGGTGGATGGTCGGTCGGATTTGTACTCCGTGGGAGTGATGATGTTTCAGATGCTCACGGGACAAGTGCCGTTCCGGGGGAACTCCATGACCGCCATGATCTACCAGCACGTTCATGAGCGCCCTCCCAAACTTGCCAAGGTGGCCCCCGAACTGCCGCGGGCGCTTACGGCGATCGTCGAGCGGCTGCTCAAAAAGCACCCCGATGAGCGTTTTCAAACGGCGCATGAGGTTCTGGACGCGCTGCGTGAAATTCCCGACGAGCGCTGCTGGAGTTGCGGCTCCGGTTCGGATGCTCCCCAGCCGGTCTCAGTCCGCCGTCCCACCGGCGCCGGCCGGTCTTCGCGGAGCGTCATCGTCCGCTCTCCCGCCACGGGTCGGCGAGTTCTGATCGGCGCTGGCCTGGGCCTGGTGCTGTGCGCGATCGTGCTGGGGGTGTGGCGCCCCTGGAACGATTCCAAGACCGGATCGACCGGCGAACTGACGGGCGACCCCTCGACCCAAGACAATGGTTCCAATGAGAAGACTGGTTCCACGACGACCGGGCGCAATCAGGAAGAAGCGGAAACGGCCCCCACCGAATGGACCGGCCCCAAGGGAATTCGCCGCCTCGCCGGGCACACGCAGTCGATGGTGGCGCTCGCCGTCTCTCTGGATGGGACGCGATTGTTGTCCGGCGACGTGACCGGCAAGCTCCGCGTCTGGAATGCCGGAACCGACGAACTGGTGGCGACGATTGATGGGAGCGAATTTGGGGTGGCGCTGCGACGGGCCACGTTCACCGAAGATGGACAAACCGTGATTACCTGCTGGAACGATCCGGTCATCCGCCTGTGGGACGCCTCCACCGGCGCGTTGGCGCGCAGCCTGCACGGCCATACGCAGGCGGTCTCGGAGGCGCGGCCGGTTCCAGGGACCACTTGGATCGTTTCGTCAAGCATGGACATCTCACTGAGGGTGTGGGATCTCAAGACGGGGGAGACGAACCTCACATTCGGAGCGGCTAAAAATGAAGTCAAGCTCCCGCCTGTTCCCACAGCCGAGGACTTGGCGAAACTCGACGGACATATCGCCTGGATTCGTGATGTCGTGCCATTGGCCAATGGCAGGCAGGCCATTTCTGCCGGAAACGACGCCGTGCTGTTTCTCTGGGACTTGCACACCGGCGCCCTGGTCGATCGGCTGGTGTCGCACAATGGGAATGTGTTCAATCTAATCCCCTCCGCGGACGGCAAGCTGCTGTTTTCGATCGCCGACGACCATCGCATTCGCCTGTGGGATGTGGCGGAGCGCAAGGCAATCATGGGTCTCCCCTATCAGGATTCGACCGCCCGTCCCGCGCTGGCGATCGCCACCACCGTTCCGCTGGGGGCTGTCGGTGGCGAAGATCGGGTCATCAAGCTGTATGACCTGACGAAGGATCGGGAAATCGTCGAGTCCCTCCCCATCGGCCCGCAGCGCGTCACCAGCCTGGTCTTTTCCCTCGACGATCAATGGCTCTGGGCCGGCTACGATAACGGCACTCTCGTCGCCTGGCCAGCAGGCGATGTCGTCCGCCGCGTGGCTCCCTAGACGTGGGGCAGATTTCCAAATCTGCCAACTGCACACTAACCAGCGAACGGCTCAGCGTAAGCTGGTCGGTCCGCGTTCAAGAATTCGCGAGGCTGAACATGATCCCTCTGTTCAGGTCGCGTGATGAGAATCCGGCGCCGCAGACGCGGCTGGGAATGACGGGGTGGGGGGGCAATCGGGATAGGCCCGACTTTCCACGAGAGCTGTCCGGCTGCCCATCGGCGAGTCACACAATACTTGAATCCACATTGGTAGCTCGGCAGGAGCCTCTCCCTCCCGGTCTGGGGCTGCGCAACGCTCCGCAGGAAGTGCGCCTCTGACATCTGCCGACGTTCAGCCACGGCGGATCGGTTCGCTCAGCGCGGCGATCAGTTTTTGCCGCCCCTTGTCGCGGTCGAGCCAGAAGCCAGCCATCCCCAGCAGCCAGCAGAGGACAACGTCCCCCGCACACAAGAATTGCACCCGCCCATCGGTATAGAAGATCAACAGTCCCAGAAATCCGGCCAGGATGGCGATGATTGTCAGCACGGCGCTGCCGGGAATGATTTCGACCGAGATCGCCACTCCTTTTTCCAGCGGCCGAATGCGTCCGTGAATCTCGGGCACAAACGACGCCTGAGCGCCGATCAGCGGCCGCAGTAGGAATCCATCCGTGTCGACGAATCCGGTAAACTCCGCCGTGCTGTGACTGCCTCCCACAAACCGCGGCTGATCGACGTGCGGTTGCAGCCGCTCCACGATTTCGGCGGCCGTGTTGGCCGATTCCATTTCGAACGTTGCGAACGGGAGCCATTCCATGCCTATAATCATGCCATGTCTGACGAACGCGTACCAGCGAGAATCCCGCAGGCGCCTGATCGCGTCCGGTGGTGGCCGGCAGTGGCGATTCTTGTCTGCGGGGGCGCCGCCCTTTCCATGCTCCAGTTCGGCGAAGTGGCAATCTCCGGGAGGCCGACGCTCCAATTGATCACTGTCGCCGCGATGACTGAAGCCGCCCTGTTCGCGTGGCTTTTAGTTTGGTCGCGAGTCTCGCCCATCAACCGTGTGAAGGTGCTCGCGGCGGCACACATTCTGGTCATCCTTTTCAGTCTTGCGTTCTGTGTGGAGGGCTTTCACGGAGACGGCCGTCCCATGCTGACGTGGCGCTGGAGTCCAAGCCCGGCAGCGCTGCTTGAGGCGCGCCGAGAGCAGCAACGCGAACATCCAGCGCCGGCATCCGCGGGCGTCGTCGATTTGGCGCAGACCGGTTCCGATGACTTTCCGCAGTTCCGCGGTCCCGATCGCTCGGGAGTGGTGCGCGGCGGCGGTTGGCAGCACGATTGGATCCAGTCGCCGCCGAAACTGCTGTGGCGGCAGCCAGTCGGGGCCGGCTGGTCGTCATTCGCCGTCGTGGGGGACTTTTGCGTTACGCAAGAGCAGCGCGCCGAGTTCGAAACGATCGTCTGCTATGAAATCCGCACAGGCATCGAGCGCTGGGAACACCGGGTCGAGGCGGCATTTTACGAAACGATGGGGGGCGAAGGCCCACGCGCGACCCCCACGATCGACGGCGGGCGCGTCTATGCGCAGGGAGCAACCGGGCTTTTGACCTGCCTTGACGGCCGGGACGGCCGCCCAATCTGGTCGCGCAACATCCTCAAGGACGCCCAATGCGGGAACAGCCTGTTCGGCATGGCCGGCTCGCCGCTTGTCGCCGGGGAACGGGTGATCGTTTCGCCCGGCGGACGCAGCGGGTCGCTGGCGGCGTATCGCGCCGACACGGGTGAACTGCTCTGGGCATCGGGGAGTGCGCCTGCGGCCTACAGTTCGCCGATGCTGGCGACGCTCGCCGGTCGAGACCAGATTCTCATCTTCAACGCGGACGGATTGTTCGCGCACGATCTCGAACGCGGCGACATCCTGTGGAGCTTTCCGTGGGTCACCCCTCCGGAGATGAACAATGTCTGCCAGCCGGTCCCGCTCTCGACGGCGTTGGAGCCCGAGGGCCGCGTGTTTCTCTCATCAGGCTACGACAAAGGATGTGCGGTTCTGGCGATCAGCGTTTTGGACGATCGCTTTCAGGTGCAACCGGAATGGACGTCAAAGAGCCTGAAGGCCAAGTTTTCGAGTGTCGTTGTCCGCGACGGCTATGTCTACGGCCTCGACGAGCGGATTCTCACCTGCGTCGATCTGCGGACTGGAGCGCGGCGCTGGAAAGGAGGTCGCTATGGCTTCGGCCAGGTGCTGCTCGTCGACGATTTGCTGTTGGTTCAGGCCGAGAGTGGCGACGTGGCGCTGGTCGACGCGACACCCGAGCGCTTTCACGAACGGGCGCGTTTCGCCGCACTCGACCGCCGCACGTGGAACCACCCTGTGTTAGCGGGCCGCCTGCTGCTTGTGCGGAACGATCGCGAAGCGGCCTGTTATGAACTGCGTGACCCCAACTCCATCACTTCACGCGCTTCAAAAACCGCACGAATTCCGTGTCGAGCTTCTTCAGATCCTCTCCAAACGCGTCGCGAAACTCGCGGAGGCGCTCCTCGGGTTTGTCCCACACCAGCCGCGGTTTGGCCGCCAGCCGTTCGAGGTATTTGACGTACTCTTCCTTGCGCGTCTTGACCAGAAAATAGCTCAGCGCCCAGGCTTCGGCATACGCCTCCCCCGACTGCTGATCGTTCGTCAGCCGGGCGTCCGACTGCACCAGCGTGGCGAGCGAATCGGCCGGTCGCCGCTCCAGGTACTTCTGAAACTGCCGTAGCCGCAAATCGTTGACCGCCCCCACCGTCTTCCACCCCGATCGACTGGTGAGGTCCGGGGACTCAAAGTACATGGCCATCCCCTCGGTGAGCCACAGCGGATTGTCGGCGTAGCGCTCGTGCATCCCGCTGTTGAAGGCGATTTGATGCGTCGCTTCGTGAATCACCGTGGCGATGTTGAAGGGGGACGCGGCCAGGCGGCGGGAAATGTCGGCGCTCGTGCGGGCCGGCTCCTGTCCCGTCGCCGTCAGGTCGTACAGCGCGATGCGGTTGGTCCCGATCGAGAAATACCCCTTGGCCGACGCCACGTCCGGTCCCGCGTCTTTTGTCGCAAATTCTCCGAATTGCCGCTCGTGGGCGAAGACCAGCGCCACCAGCGGAAACTCCGGCTCATGCAACCGGAGGCCGCGCTGCTTCCAATAATTTTGAAACGCCGTGTACAGCCGTTCGAACAACATCCCGCACCACTGCGCATAGGGCTTCCCCGCTCGCGTACAGATCACATAGTGCCGGGTGACCACCACCTCACAATCCGGTCCCAGCTCCCTGGCGATCTGTCGTCCCAGCGCTTCGGGGGATAGCGGTTCGAACGGCTCGTCCGAAACGGTTCGGGAGTCCAACTGCGCCGGCTCGATCGTCCACAGGCGGCCATCCTGACCCACAATCAACAACCCGCCATCCTGCGCCGCGACCATCAGCTTCCCGTCAACCGTCCGCGACACCCCTTTGTCATCGCGAAACGTGAACTGCTCCCGCACCGGTTTCCCCTGTTCCGCGGCCGGCGGGTCCGCGTTGTCAGCCTGCGCCCGGCGGGTGACTCCCCCCGCCGTCATCGCCACAATCATCAAGATCGCCACGACGCCGAATAACCACCGTGTTGCCGACATAGTCCGTGGGTCGATGACGAGCCCGCGGCGGTCCATTGAAGATCCTCCTGCCACCTGCGACCAGGAAGCGGAGCAATCGGCGATGGCTGGCGGTGGGTTGCTCATTCGACCGTCAGGGGAAGCGTTTCGATGGCGTTCCCCCCCGATTTGGCAAATGGCCTCGGCAGCGGTTGTGCGATTCCATTGGCGTCGATGGCCCGCGCCCGCAGGTCATACTTGCCGGGGGGGATGTTGATGAGGAGCGCCGACCAGTGGGCGATCGCGTAGCGCATGGGCCACTGCGTGGGCCGACCGGTCGCCTGATCGATTCCCATTGTTCCGGCAGGGAGTTTTCCCTCGGGAAGTCCGCCAGCCCAGTTGTCGGGGGGAGCGAGCAGGTCGGCCGGTTTCCAATCGGCGCGGGTGAACCACGGATCATCCGCCGGCCAGGCGGGCTCCTGCGGATGCAATGAATATTGCACGCCGCGAAGCCCGGACAGACCGACCTGGACGATGCCGGTGATCGGAACAGGCTCCCCCGCTATGACCTTCGCGGGGCGCGACACGATCCGGGCGCTCGACTTCATCGGGCTGTCGACGTCGTTGTTGCCATTGGCGTAGGTGTCATTGGCGAACGGCGCATTGGTGAGCACCACCCGGATCAGCCATTTGACCGATTTGAAGCCATATGCCTCGGGAACCAGCATCCGCACCGGTCCTCCCTGCTTCCCCGTCAGAAATTCTCCATTGAGTTTGTAACAGAGCAACACCGGATACTCGCCCGGCGGATCCTCCAGCACCCGTCCGATCGGGAGCGAACTGCGGAACATCTGTTTGGGGGCGTCGTTGTGATAGCCATAGTAGAACACGCGGCGGATGTCGGCGGTCGGTTTGGTCAGCCAGATGACGTCCCGCAGCGGCACTCCTTCCCACAATCCCATTCCCAGCGGCGTGTCGATGTTGTTGCAGGTCATCACTTTCAGATACCGCACGGCGCGCGTCTGGGCGAGTTGCATCAACCCGTTCCAATCGAGCGCCGTCCCCAGCTCGCGTGAGAGGGGGTGTTCAAGCTGCGCTTTGGCGTCCGGATCGGACACGACATCCAGCTTCCACGTTTCCTGCGTCAGCCCCACCTCGCGGAGTTTCTCGATCGGATGGGTATAGGGAAGCGGCTCGCCGCGTTCGACCAGTCGAAACTGGTCAGCCCGGGTGAGGTATTCGATCCTGGCCAGCGCCTCAGCCAACGCCCGTTTCCCCTCGACGTCATCCGCGTCCCCCCACAGCGGACCCATACGGAGCGCCGCGGCTCCAAACGCTCCCAACCCCAAAAAATGCCTCCGCGTCAGCGCGAGGTGTTCATCGAGCAAGCGTTGCGAATCGGGCATGGCGGAACATCCTGAGTGATCGAGAACCCTCGCGCCCCGTCCGACAACTGGGAGCGAGCCACTTCACCATGATACCTCCCCCTCTCCGCGGCGTGAATCCGGAAACTCTGCACGCTCGACTTCTGAAGTCGAGCGGAACGGTGATCTCGTCTTTTGATTACCGCTATGATAACATGGCCAATCGTCGGGGAGTGACCGAGGCGGGCGGGGTCCGGGTGACCTGGAGCTACGACGCCAGTTACCAACTCGTGAACGAACGGCGGA
>JBJXGA010000434.1:0-7530 GCA_046152955.1 Planctomycetales bacterium
AGGGGATCCGCGTCCGCCCGGCGATGTACATCGGCGACACCGATACGCGCGGCTTGCATCACCTGGTGTTTGAGGTGGTGGATAACAGCATCGACGAGTATGTCGCCCGCTCGGGAAGCACGATTTCCGTCCATCTCAACGTTGACGGGTCGGTGACCTGCAACGACGACGGACGCGGCATCCCTGTGGGACCGATGCCCGACATGGAAAACCGGCCGGCCGTCGAGGTGGTCCTCACGGCATTGCACGCGGGGGGAAAGTTTGACCGCGAGGGGGGTTACAAGCGCGGCACAGGGGGGTTGCACGGCGTGGGGATCAAGGCGGTCAACGCCCTGTCCGAATGGCTCGTCGTGGAGAGTCGCCGGGAAGGGCATGTCTGGCGGATCGAGTTCGCTCGCGGAGAGGTGACCAGTCCTCTGCAACGGCTGGGAACCACGAACACCACCGGCACGCGAATGACGTTCAAACCGGATCCGCAGATTTTCAAGGTTCCACATTTCAGCTACGACGCCTTGCAGCGGCGGTTGCAGGAATTGGCGTTTCTCAACCGCGGGGTCAAGATTCAACTGGTCGACGAACAATCCGGGCAGAAGGAAGAATTCTGCTACCAGGGGGGACTGACTGAGTTCGTCACCTGGATGAACCGTACCGAAACGCCCTTGAATTCTGAAGTGATTTGCGTCGAGGGGAAGGATCAGGGGGTGGAAGTCGACATCGCCTTGCAGCACAACGACGGCTACAACGAAAACGTTCGCTGCTTCGCCAACAACATCCCCAACCCGGATGGGGGAACGCACCTGTCGGGATTTCGCAGCGCCGTCACGCGGGCGCTCAATACGTATGGGAAAAAACTGGGACTGTTCAAGGATCTGGAGCCGACGGGGGACGATTTTCGCGAAGGGCTGACCGCCGTCGTGACGGTCAATGTCCCCGATCCGCAGTTCCAGTCGCAAAACAAAACCAAACTGCTCAACGTGGAGGTCGAAGGGATCGTCTCGAGCATCGTTTACGAATCTCTGGCGAAATTCTTCGAGGAACATCCGGCGATTGCCAAGCGGATTTGCCAAAAGGCGATGACTGCTGCCGAAGCGCGGGAGGCGGCCCGCAAGAGCCGCGAAATGGTCCGTCGCAAAGGGGCGCTCACCTCGGCCGGTCTCCCCGAGAAGCTCCGCGACTGCCGAACGCACGATTTGGAGTCGAGCGAGCTGTTTCTGGTCGAGGGAGATTCCGCCGGCGGCTCGGCGGATACGGGGCGCGATTCCAACACGCAGGCGATCCTCCCCCTGCGCGGGAAGATTCTCAACGTGGAAAAGGCGCAACTGGTCAAAATCCTCGACAATGAAGAGATCGCGGCGATTTTCAAAGCGGTGGGGGTCAACCCCGGCGGCGAACTGGAAGACGCCGCCAAGCGCCGCTATGGGACGATCATTCTCATGACCGACGCCGACGTCGACGGGAGCCATATCCGGACGTTGTTGCTGACGTTCTTTTTCCGGCATATGCGGTCGCTGATCGAACAGAAATGCGTGTACATCGCTCAGCCACCGCTGTATCGGGTGGTGCAGCGGAAGACGACGCGCTACGTCCAAACCGCCCCCGAGATGATGCGCGAGCTGGTGGAACTGGGACTGGTGGGGACGACGCTGCGGCTGACGGATGGAACGCTCTTCGAGGGGGAGACGCTGCGCAAGATCGTCGATGCAATCGCCGCCATCGAAGAGCCGCTGGTGACGCTGGAGCGGCGAGGGATCGATCTGCGATTGCTGGCCGCGCGGCATCTGACGCCGCGTGGCCTGCTCCCCCGGTATCGCGTCTTTCTGGGTCGCGAACAGCATTGGTTTGCCGACAAGCCGCAGCTCGATGCGTTTCTGGGGGAACAGGAAACCCGCTTGGGGCACGAATTGCGGGTGGCTGACACGATTCCCCAGGGACCGGGAGAGGCCGGAGCGTCTCCCGCGGGAGGGGTTGCGATCGAGGGAGCTGGTCCGTCGGACGAATCGGCGGCTAACGGCAACGGGACGGCGCCCCCGAGCACCACGGCGGCCGACTCGATCCTGGAGGTGGTCGATCTCCACGAAGTCCGTACGATTAACCAGGTGCTGGAGCAGTTGGCCGGTTATGGGTTGAAGGTCCGCGACCTGCTTCCGGCAGGGACCAAGAGCGGCGCGCCGGTCTATCCTTTCCACCTGGACTGCGAAGAAGAAAAGGTTCCGCTCTCCAACCTGCGCGACCTGCTCACCTCATTGCGGAAACTGGGGGAACAGGGACTCAAACTGACGCGGTTCAAAGGTCTCGGAGAGATGAATTCCGACGAGCTGGGGATCACGGCGATGGACCCCAAGACCCGCACCCTGCTGCAGGTCACAATGCGCGACGCCGTCGCCGCCGATGAGATCTTCCGCGTCCTGATGGGGGACCACGTGGAACCCCGCCGCGAGTTCATCGAGAAACACGCACTGGATGTAAAGGAACTGGACGTGTGAGGGTGTGCGGGCAAAGTCATGACACACCAATCAGGTGTGCCGGTGGCACGCCTCAGGTTTTGGTCTCTCAGCGCGTCTTCCAATATCTGTGTAGGATAACAGCCACATCGGCGTGACGCCTGGATTGCAGGGCCTGAATAAACGCCGGTTCAACAACACTTCGATCGGACCGCAGGCTCAACCCCGCATCGACGGTCAGTAGGATATCGACGACGAGAAAACTCGTCCTGGCGCCGTCTCGAACAGCGGCTCCAACGGCTGTTGCCAGTCGTGCAACCTCGTCAACAAGGCCAGCCCTGTCATGACGAGCAAATCGTGTCGGCAGCTCTTTGGAGGCGCGGGCGACCGCGGTGATGAACCCGCCTTTTTCCGACGGAACGAACACCATTTTTGCATTGGCGTACACCGAGGCCGCTTTGAGAGTCCGGTCGCAGTGAATAATCAGCTCCAAAAGCCTCCTGGGATTCTGATATTGCTGCACGAAAGACGCTCCTGCATCACTTGCGTCGATCAGGGTGATAGGAGTCGACCGGCTCGGGCAAACAGCCAGCAGGTCTTTGAATTCGCCAGCGGGCCAGGTTCTTGAGCGGACAAAGTCAGAAGACCCTTACCGCATCAATCCGCGAACCATGTCGATCTTTTTTCGGACGTCTTCAGGCATTGATCGCCCAGCGATCTGCTCGCAGGTTTCCGCCAAATTCAGGAGGTCTTTGGTCAGAATTGCCGTCCCCGCGCGGAATTGCGTCAGCCACCAATCCTGGTCGTCGGCACAAATGCTCTCCCAGAATTCCTTGAATGCCTGGAAATCGATCAGGGGCGCAGATCCTGCTTCCGCATACAGACGGTAGGCCTCCTCCGTCGATCCCACGGCAATGGAAGTTGTTGACATGAAGTTAGCTCCTGTTTCTCCGCCAAGGCCCGTCCGGACCATCGCGAAATTGATGCCGCTGTAATTATAGCGTAGCGACGCAGGCTTGGCGACCTGAATCTCCGACAGGCGCCCTCCCTGTCAGGAGGAGCGCAGTGTTCCTCTCCGCGCTGGATGTAAAGGAACTCGACGTGTGAATTTGACGACGACACCCCGAGAAAGTACGATCTTGTGGTCAGCCGGGAATGTGAACGGGAGTTGCATTCATCATCGGCGAAATCGACGCAGGTCAGGGACACTCAGGGAGGAGCGCGGCAATGTCCAGAAGCGCGAAGCGGCGGCGGCGGGACCATTTCGAAACGTTGAGGGCGCAATCCGGAACGGGCGCCTGGGTTGGTCGCCAGATGGGTCGGAGTTCGCCAAGTCCCCTGGGGACGTCCGGGCCCCTGGCAGAAGCGTCGCAGTTGGTCAATGACGAGCGCTGGGACGAGGCCCGCGACCTGCTGGAGGAGTTCTGGAACGAGAATCCGAACAGCCTCGAGGCGCTGCATCTATTGCAAGTGGTTTACCACAAGCTCCAGATCTACAGTTCCTATTGCCACGTCTCGCGCAAGCTCGTCGAGTTCGAACCAGACTCTCCTCCATTAAACTTGGCTTTGGCCACCGGCTATCACCTCGCGGGGATGAGCGCCCTTGCGATCCGGGAATTTCGCAAATATGTCCGGCGGTGGCCGAACGACGCGATGGCGGAACGGGTGCGGCAGATGATCGCCCGGCTTGAGCCGATCCTGCAGGGCTATGCGGAAGGATTCCCCGGTTCGAAGGATGAGCTGCTCGAGCTGTATAGCATGCTGGAGGAGGCGCAGCAGTGCCTGGTGTGGGGGGACGATGCGGAGGCCTGCGCGCTGTGTGAACAGATCCGTGCGCGGTCCCGAAAGTTCCTCCCGGCGCAGAACACGTTGTCGCGAGCCTATTTCTCCCTGGGCCGCTTCGAAGAATCGCTGGAGGTTTCGCGAGGAGTGCTCGCGGACCATCCGGACAATTTTCACGCCGTGGCGAATCTGGTCGCGAGCCTGTTTCTGCTGGGACGGTTCGACGAAAGCCAGATGTATGCGGAGCGGTTGAAGGCGATCGATTCGCCGCGCGCCGACCTGCGCCCCAAACAGATGGAGGCGCTGGCCTATCTGGGAGACGACGAGGGAACTTTGCGGGTTTTTGCCAGCGCGGAACAATCCGAGCTCGAAAACATCTGTCCCGATCATCGATCGCTGATGTATCACCTGGCGGCCGTTGCGAGCGCCCGGCAGGGCCAGGAGGATCAGGCGCGCCGTTACTGGAACAAGGCGCTCAAATTCAATCCTGGCCTGGTGATGGCCCGCGAGAACCTGGCCGACATCCAAAAGCCTCCCGAGGAGCGACATGGGCCGTATCCCTACTCCTTCGAGCAATGGATCCGCGTCCAAACGCTGCGGGCGATTTCTGACGCCCGTCCCCGGTCGGGATCGACAGACGAGGAGCGGAGCGCGATTCGACGAGTCCTTCCTGAACTCGCCGGCGTCCTGCCGCTGATTCCGGTCCTGCTGGACCGGGGGGATCCGCTCGCCCGCGAATTTGCCATTCAAATGGCCCAGAGCGTCGGAACCCCCGAAACGGTCGAGGCACTCCGCGTATTTTGCCAGTCGCAGCGCGGCACGGACAAGCAGCGGATGCAGGTGGCCCAGGCCCTGCGCCGGCAGGGGGTCTTGTCGGCTGAGCCGCTGCGGATGTGGTCCCAGGGAAACTGGGAAACGCTCCTGGTCCTGGGGTTCGAGATCTCCGACGAGATGACCGGGGCGCCGTTTGTCAGTGACCAGGTCGACGATTTGTATTGTGAGGCCTACGAGAGTCTTCAGGAGGGGGAGGGTGCCGCCGCGGAACGGTTGCTGAAACTGGCCATCCAGTTGCAACCGGACCACCCCATGTTGCACAACAATCTGGCGAAGGCCTATGAACTCCAGGGGCAGTTGGAGTCCTCCCATAGGCTGATCAGAGACATCCATCGCCGTTGGCCCGATTACCTGTTTGGCCGGACCGCCATGTCCACGCTGCTGCTGAACGAGGAAAAGTTCGACGAAGCCGAAGCGCTCCTCAATCCGCTCCTGGGTCGCCCGCGGTTTCATACCACCGAATTCAGAGCGGTGTGTGTGGCGATGATGCAACTGTTCATGGCCCAGGGAAAACTGAAGTCGGCGGCGCATTGGCTGGAGATTTGGAAGCAGGCACTCCCCGACGACCCGCAATCCGAAGTGCTGGAGGAGATGCTCAATTCGCATCGGGCACATAAGCGGGTGCGACGGGAGCTGAAAAACGCCAAGAACGTCCTGGAAATGCTCACAGCCATGCGGCGGATTCTGATTCCTGGATCGTCGGGCCGCGATGGTTGACGTAAGGAAGGGGGTGGCGGATTTGAGGTAAGATTTGATTGTCGTCGCCGACCCAGGGTGCGCTGCGCGATGATCACCCTTTCAGGGTAGCCGCGCAGTTCACGTCGCGCTCGATCCGCGCGTCCAAGTCGGTGGCACGCCCTGACGCAAGGCAGGGCGTGCCCCCCGCCCCCTTCCTTCACCAAACGCCGCGGGATTGCTAGCATTTGCCGCAATTCTTGGGTCGGTCGTTGTGTGTCCGCTGGGAGCCGGTGATGCTGATTTTCTGTGTAGTCCTGTACATGGTGGCGACAGTCGCGGTGGGACTTTACGCTTCCCGCCGCGTGAAGGACTCGAAGGACTTCATGGTCGCGGGGCGGTCGCTCCCCCTGTACATGAACTTTGCCTGCGTGTTTGCCACGTGGTTTGGGGCGGAAACGGTGTTGTCGGTGTCGGCGAAGTTCGCCCACAAGGGGCTCGGGTTCGTCTCAGGAGATCCGTTTGGGGCGTCGATGTGCCTGGTGCTCGTGGCGTTCTTTTTTGCCCGCACCTTCTACCGGCTCGAGCTGCTGACGATCGGCGATTACTACCATCTGCGCTACGGCAAGTTCGTGGAAGTCGTGACGTCGCTGGGGATCGCCAGTTCGTACCTCGGCTGGACCAGCGCGCAATTGTCCGCGCTGGGGCTGGTGATCAATGTCCTGTTTCCGCAAATCTCCCTGAACCAGTCGATCCTCATCGGGTCGTGCATCGTGACGGTCTACACTCTGTTCGGGGGGATGTGGTCGGTGGCGCTGACGGACGTCGTGCAGACGGCGGCGATCGTCATTGGGCTGATCATCGTCGCCATGCTGCTGGGGCAGGAAGCGGGGGGATTCGACGTGGTCGTGGCCGCGGCGCAGAAGGAAGGAAAACTGACCCTCTTCCCGCACCTCACCGCCTCGGCCTGGATGGTGTTTGTGGGGGAGTTCATCACCATGTCACTGGGCTCGATTCCCCAGCAGGACGTGTTTCAACGAGTCACCAGCGCCAAGAACGAGCGGACGGCGTTTATCGGCACGCTGGGGGGAGGGCTGTTTTATTTTGCGTTTGCGTTCGTGCCGATGTTCATTGCCTATGCCGCGACCGTCATCGATCCCACCTACCAGGCCCACTTCCAGTCGGACGACGCGCGCGAAGTTCAGAAAATCCTGCCGACGCTGGTGCTGCATGACACGCCGATCTGGTGCCAGGTGTTGTTTTTCGGCGCCGTGCTGTCGGCAATTCTTTCGACCGCCAGCGGCACCTTGCTGGCTCCCGCCAGCGTGCTAACCGAAAACGTCCTGCAGCCGTTCACGAAGCATTTCAGCGACCGCAAAATGCTCTGGCTGCTGCGGATCGTACTGGTGCTGGTCTCCGTCGTCTCGACCACGATCTCGGTCAATTCGCAGAGCACGATGTATGAAATGGTCGAAAGCGGCTACAAGGTGACCCTCGTCGTGGCCTTCGTGCCGCTGGTGTGCGGCATCTATTGGAAAAAGGCCAGCACGCAGGGGGCGGTCTTCTCGATCGTGTGCGCCGTCGCGACGTGGCTGACGGCGGAATCGTTCTACGTCGAAGAGAGCGACCAGTTGTGGAAATGCGTCCCGCCGCAGTTGTACGGCCTGGCCGCCTCCTTCGCCGGGATGTTCGTCGGTTCGTCACTGAAGCCCTGGATCCGGCACGCCGAACCGAACGCGGAAGACCTGGCCCGACGGCGCGGCTCGTCGGCACACTGAATGGCGGCACCCAGAGCCGT
>JBJXGA010000451.1:0-4308 GCA_046152955.1 Planctomycetales bacterium
TCAAATTTCAAAATTGGCCGGGGAAGCGGCATTTAAGTCAAACTCGCTCGGTCGGCCAATTTTGAAATTTGAACACCCGACCCCAGCCCGGTCAATTTTGTGCAGCTCAAGCACCGGCTATACTCAGAGGCCGTTCATCCTCGAACCCATTTTCTCGCTGTCGGGAACCATAAGGAGTCACGACCATGTTGGCATTTCGCGCGATCGTAGGCATTGCAGTCACGATGAGTTTGGGCTGCTTGCCGCATACGGAATCGCCTCCAGCGGCAACTTCGGCCGCCGATCCACCGGCCGCCTCAGCGCCAGCCTCCGCGGCGATGCCGTCGACAGTGGCTCCGGTGGCTCCGCCGGAAGTCGCCGCGCCTCCCGCCCCGGCGGCTCTGGCAGTGCCCGCGGAACCGGCCCCGGCCAGCGAACCGCCAGCGGCTGCTCCCCCTGCCGCGCCAGCCACGCAGCAAGTCGCCGCCAAGGCAGGCGTGGGACTGAAGGGGCAGAGTCTGCAACAAGAGTCGGGAATGATCGTGTCCGCCGCAAAAGCGTTCTTCAATGTCCAGCAAAAGGCCGTGTTCGACATTCAGATCCCTGAGGCCCTGAAACTCTTCAAAGCGACCGAGGGACGCGCTCCCCAGTCGCACGATGAATTCATGGCGAAGATCGTGGCCGCTAACCTGATTAAGCTGCCCCAATTACCGGCAGGACAGAATTATGTGTACGATCCGCAACGCGAGGAACTGATGGTCGAAAAACCAGCCAAATGATCGAGAAAATATGGCAGGCGCTGTTGTAATCGGGGGGCCGGCAATTTAACTGGGGGTAGGAGAACGAGATCACCATCGCCGTCATGGAATGGACTTCCCGGTTGCAAGTTCTTGCGGGGTTCCCCCGAAGGTCGGTCCCATGATTCTTCGCCGAGTTGCTTACCGAATTGTCTCCCTTGTCGTAGCCGGTTTGATCGTCGTTGTCGACGCGAGTGGAGGCGATTGGATCACGGCGCCGTCGTATTTCACCCACGATCAACAAGGGCAACGAGTCCAGCAGTACACGCCAGTCGGCCCGTTCTACGTGGCCGACCAAGGGAACTTCCAGCGCAGCGGCTTTCGCCAAACGCGGAGCACTCTCCAGGGCGCTCTCGGCGTCGACCATTACAACGTCGTCGAAGAATGGGGACGGCCAGTTCGCCCGTATGACGAATGGCGTTTCCCTTATCGTCCGTACTCCGCCCCCTATCAAGCTTGGGGCCCCCCCTATGGCGGCTTAGGAGAGGGTGGGCTCGGCTTTCCGGGAGTCCCCTGGGCGGCGCAGCCGTTCAACGGCTATGGGTATGGTCCGCGGCAACTCAACGGTGGCCCAGTGCCCAACGGAGGCTGGGGTGGCATCGGTGGACCAGGTGGCGTCGGAGGACCAGGTGGCATCGGTGGACCAGGTGGCGTCGGTGGACCAGGTGGCGTCGGCGGACCAGGTGGCAATGGTGGCTGGGGACCCAACGCCCCACCCGCGGCAGACTTCGTGAATCCTGGCTATCCACCATGGTTCGACGACCGTTATCGCGCCGTCGATGATCGAGCACCGTGGCGCTCCCGGCCGTTTCCAGAGGTACCCGGGCCGGCGATTCCCTAATTGGACAGCGCCACTTCAGACCCCTGCCCGCTCGCCCGGCGTGGAATAGCCAGTGTTAGCGCCGGATTGGAGTTTGCAACGGGGTGAGTGTCGCCGCCGGATCAGGGAGTCTCGCCGTGTTCGCAATGGAGCGATCGGCGGGAGTGCCTTCGCCATTCCGGGTTGCGACCGGCATTTCGCGCAGTTTGCGGCGTTTGCCTTCGGGCAAGAATTCCCGTTCGACCAACTCCGGATCGTACTGCGTCCAGCTCTCGCGCAGCAGCTTGGCTTGCGTCTTTCGGATGGCATCCCGACTCTTGAAGTCTGTCCAGACTGCGACGTATTCTCCTTCGCGCGCCGTGCGGAGCGGAACCTGATTGGGATTCTTGAGCAGCCGCCAATCGCGAATCTGGTAGCGGCGGTCGAGGGGTGACCAGTCGTAGAAGATGATCTGGTCGAAAACTGGCCGACCCTGATCGTCGTGGAAGTGATTGATTTCAATCAGATCGACGCGTTCCTCGGGGATCTTCGTCGAAACGTTGGCCCCGCAAACGGCCAAGCAGAGAGTAAGAGATGCCGCAGTCGTAGCCACTGGATTCCTCCTTGTTCGCGATCTCATCCCGCCAGGACATTCCTTGGGAGATTCGACCACCCAGCTACCAACGCCGACCGCCTCGCGCATTCATGCGTATCGGCCGGCCGTGGGGAATCTGTGAATCGTTTCAGGGGAAATATCAGAATGCGGCAGAACTCGCCAGGGCAGATTATTTACGTCCCGCGACGGGACGGCGGGGTGGCGCTGGGGTGTTGAAGATTTGATCTTGGCAGGTGGTTTTTCGTTGTCGTGGCGAAGTGGTCACGAAACGCGGGAAGAAAATAAGTGGTTCGGCGGCGGTGCCGCCACGTGGCGGTCGTTCCGTTGTCTTTGGCCTGAAAGGCCTACGCATACCAGCCCAGGGCAGAGTGCAGCGGCGAAAGCCGCGGAGCGCCGCCCTGGGTTCGCCAACCACGGAAGCCGCAGCCCTGAAAGGGCGACGCAGATGCGGCCGCTTATCGCAGAGGCGGATCGTCGCGTTCCAGCATCATGCCCGTTTGCTTTGCCCTTTCAGGGCGACCACGATCCATGGCCCGATCCCCAGGGCGGCGCTGCGGCTACCGCCGCGACGCTCTGCCCTGGGCTGGTATCCGGCTGCCCCTTCGGGGCGAATGCGAAGATCGACTCGCACCGCACGGACCAAACTCCCTCCGACAAAAGGCACGCAAAAATACAAGCGATTCCGCCTTAACCAATGAATCGTGGCCAGCAGGCTACGCTAGCATCCAAGCTGTTGTGCTATCTTCCATTGAATCGACAGTTCCCAAGCTGGCAGGGGACTCGGGGACTCCCCTCGCCGCCAATCGACCTTGAGGCACTGGGGCACGGCTCCTATACTTCCGGCCCAGGATTCCCCGCAGTGCTTTTCGGGTCCTTTTGCGGCTTCGGAAGCTTGGGTTCTTATTCCCCTTCACAGGAGCAACACGGATGTTTCGCACTGTGTTCTGGCCGCGTGTGTGCCTTGGTTGGAGCATTCGGACTTGCATCATCCTGGTGAGTTGGGTGGCGACAGCTTGGAGCCAGGACGAAGCCGCGCCCCCTCCGCCCAGCCGCGCCGCGACAACACCGGTGGATACCCCGGCCGCGGCCCCAGTCGGCGTGACGCCTCGTCCAACCAAGCCGGCAGGGAGCGCTGCGACTCCCTGGTCCGCCGCGCGCGGCTCGAAGTCTCTGGGAACGCTTCCGAGCCAACAAGGGCAAGTCTGGCAGGAACATGACTTGCGCGAGTACACGTCTCGTGTCACGACGACGTCGCGTCCCGAGCAAGCCATTATCGACTGGATTCTCCGCGAAACGGGAACCGAAGTCTGGTTCTCCGAGCCACTTGGAGTGTTGAACGCGAACCGCGATACGCTTCGCGTTTATCACACTCCCGAGATGCAGCAGCTCATCCATGACCTCGTCGAACGATTTATTAAGGGCCCGTCCGAACCGCTCGCGTTCGGCATCCGGCTCGTCACGGTCGGAAATCCGAACTGGCGCGCGAAGGCCCTGCCGTACATGCAAAGCTTGGCGGTTCAATCGCCCGGGATCGACGCCTGGCTGCTAAGCAAGGAAAACGCGGCGATGCTGCTCACCGATCTGCGGCGCCGCGCCGATTTTAAGGAGCAGAACGCACCGACCGTCGCCATTTTCAACGGCCAGTCGCAGACGATCTCCCGCTTGCGGCCCAGGAACTACGTGCGGTCCGCTCACCTGACAAGCGCGGCAGTCGGTTTCGAGCTGGAGACCGCGCAAATCCAAGAAGGCTATTCGCTCCAGGTCAGCCCCCTCCTGTCGCTCGATGGAAAATCGGTCGACGCGGTCATCAAATGCCAGGTCGATCAGGTCGAGAGGCTGATATCAATTCCCGTCGAGGTTCCCGCCGGCGGCAAGCGGCAGTCGGTGCAAGTCCAAGTACCGCAACTCGTCACCTGGCGGATGCACGAGCGTTTCCGTTGGCCAGCCGCCGATGTGCTGGTCTTGAGCTGCGGCGTCGTCGCCACACCCACGGACAGTCCAGCCACTTCGAACCCGCTCACCATGTTCACCGGATCCACTCCCCAACGGGCCGACGCAGTCGTATTCATCGAGAGCAGTGGAATCGCTAGTCGCGCGCTCCTCGAAGCGAGTCGTGG
>JBJXGA010000456.1:0-2664 GCA_046152955.1 Planctomycetales bacterium
AAAACGGAACGGCGATGGAAGCAGAACGAGGCACGGAAGGAATTGTAGGCGGTGTACTTCCAGCCCCGCAACCGGCCATGGGTCGATCTGATTCAGCGACGGTCCGCCAAGGTGGAACGAATCCCGCAGTGGCCGTGGCGACCGCAGGAAGTGTTTTTTTTATGCTCTCTCCCAACGGAGGGATTCGACGTTCTCGAACGCACCTTGGTGGCTCAGCGGGAGCTTCTCCCTCCCGTGGCGGACACACCCTGCGCCGGCGCGGGTGGCGGCGCCAGCACCGCCGGGAGGGCGAGGTTCCCACCGAGCCACCGCTGGGTGTGGAGCGCGATTGAATCGCGCCGTTGGGATTGGATAGACGTTCGCCGGGGGTTTTCTGGACTCCCAGGCGATCGAGTCGCACCCCAGTGATCGTTCTTCATAAAACACCGTATGGCCGTGGTTTGTGGCCCCATCCGGGGCCGATTGATATCCTAAATCAGAGTTCTCGATCCAAATCACGCAACCACGCTTGCCGCGCGAGAGGGGCCATGATCTTCATCA
The DNA here is from genome assembly GCA_046152955.1 of Planctomycetales bacterium. Lineage (GTDB taxonomy): Bacteria > Planctomycetota > Planctomycetia > Planctomycetales > Planctomycetaceae > SIAF01. The sequence continues at coordinate 541 of JBJXGA010000456.1, forward strand.
GCTATCGCATCGACGACTCGAACGATGTGGTCAGTCGCCTGGCAACTGACCTGATGGAAGAGTTTGGTGATGACGCGGTTTTTCTCGACACGCTGCGTCTCAAAGGAAGCCAGAACTGGCCGGAGGAGATCGATCGCCAGGTGCGTGACTGTCAGGTGATGCTGGTGGCGATCGGAAGAATCTGGCAGGAAGTCCGCTTCGAAAGTGGCAAGTTCAAGGGCTTTCCCCGGCTGCACGACGAGCAGGACTGGGTTCGGCGGGAGATCACGCTGGGTCTCAAGCAATCGAAGATTCTCATTCCCGTTCTAATCAACGGTGCCCTCCCGCCAGACGAGGAGTGGCTGGAGACGGTCGGGTTGAAAGGGCTGCATTCCAAGCAAGCGATGACGCTGCGCACGAAGGACTATCCGAATGACTTCCAAGACCTGATCGCTGTGATGCGCAAGGATTGTCCGTTGCTCCCTCAAGGGACTGAGAAGAAACGACTGAAATCAAGCGATCCGGCAGACGTCGCTTTAATTCCCCGGCCCTCTAGCATCACCTACTACCTGAACCGCCTGACAGAAGAGACTGCTTCGCTGGCCCTTCTGGGGATGGGGCGCGGCTTACAAATTGACCTGCCGATTTCTGAAGCGTATGTCCCGCTACGGACGATGTTGGCGCGATCGATGGGGCTGCGCGGCACTGAGACGTTTCAATCGGGGCGCGCCGAACACGAAGAGGATGTCGAACTTGGCTCCGTGTTTCACAAGGCGGCTCATTTGGGCCTGCGTGCGGTCATATTGCTCGGTGAACCGGGTTCTGGCAAGACGACGGGGGCGCGGCAGATGGCTTGGCGGCTGGCCAGTGGGAAGAACTCGCCTTCGGAACTGGGGCTTCCCGCAGGGATGATTCCCGTGCTATTGCGGTTCCGCAATTTGAGCCGCGCGGCACTGGAGAACAAGAACGATGGACTGCGGTTGTTTCTCGAAGAGGAAACCCGTTGCGCTCTGGCTCCTGAAGGTCAGCAGGCCCCAGCCAAAGATTTACTGAGCCACAACGCAGGAGGGCTGCTGTGGATACTCGATGGCCTCGACGAAGTGATCGATCCTAAAGCCCGCAGTACGGTCGCTGGCTGGATTCGCAAGGGACTGAAGCAGCGGCCGAGCGACTGGTTTTTGGTGACATGCCGGTTCCAGGGTTACTTTCGTGATGGGGTGCCGCTCGGTCCGCAGTTCGTTGAGTTTCATGTCCGACCGCTCGACGATGGGCAGGTGGAGCAGTTCGTCCGGGACTGGTTCTCTGCGGCATTCAAGAAGCTGCTCGGCCCCGGCCCCACATCCGAGGCGCGGGCCGCGGACGACAGTACCAGGCTGCTGGAAATCCTGGCGCTGCCGGCGTATCAGACGGGTCGGATTCGCGAATTGCGCACCAATCCGTTGTTGCTGACGATTTTGTGCATTGTATTTCATGAAGAGCGGAAGCTGCCGACGGGGAGGGCGGAACTTTATGCACATTGCATTCGGGTGTTTCTTGAGACCTGGCGGCGGGAATTGTATGAATCAGCCCAGGGGGACAAGGTCGAACCGTACGATGCCCGCGCGGCTCAGGATGTGCTCGCCCAAGTGGCGTGGTGGATGCATCAGCAGCAGGATCGAACCGCTGCCCCACTCGAAGATTTGGCGGCGGAAGCCGCCACGGGACTGATGGACGTGGCGGACAACTCGGGGTTGGGGCGTGACGGGGGACGATTCCTGGAACGAATGCGAGATGAAACCGGCATTCTGGCTTTGGGAGGAGACGGGAGGTGCGGTTTCCTCCACCTGAGTTTCCAGGAGTACCTGGCGGCGGAGCACGCCGTCGGGCGGGGACTCGCGAAAGAACTGGCGACCAGAGCCCCGCAGAGTTGGTGGCGCGAGGTGGCGCTTTTGTCATTAAGGTCGTCCCAACCGTATTGCGAGAAGTTCTTTGTCGAATTGCTGGCAGCAGGGATCGCAGATGATCATCCCGAGTTGGCTGACCGTTGCCTGAACGAAGCCCGTTACGTGACGCTGGCACCGTTTTTGGAAGCGCTGCAACAGGGGGGATCAACTACACGAGTGGCGGCGGTATTGCGGCTATTGCGCGATCGGGTGGCGCAGGCAC
>JBJXGA010000460.1:0-3512 GCA_046152955.1 Planctomycetales bacterium
GTAGCCCCACGCCCGTCGTGGACGCTGCCAGCGTCCACGTCCGACAAAAATCGCATCCGGCAAGAATCTCGCCCGCCAGAATTTGCGTTCGCCAGCATCCGCCTCCGACCCTCGGGGCCGAATGGCCCCTGGACGGATGCCGTTAATTGGCGGCCAGGAGGCGGGGCCAAAACGGCGAAGAAAACGAGTCGTCGTCTTCACCGCGGGCACGGCCCGTCCGCCACCGGGTTCTCTGACGCGCTATGCCGGTGATCGCCCCGTTGGGGCGCACGGCTCGCAGGTTGGGAGCTTTTGCGCCACGCGCCGGAGCCTTCGCTCGACCAATGCTCCGGTATCGTGTTCAACCAGGCCGCGTTGAACCTGCCAACACGCTGTCTTGCAGGCGATCGCGCTGACGTCGCCACTCGGCCCGCAGCCATTTTTCAATTCTCATTTTGCACTCTTCGTTTCCCACTTCGAAGTGCATCGCCCCCGGCTGCTGGACCAACCCCCGAAAAAGGAATCCATCGCTGTGTTGGATCGAAATCGCCAGTTATTATGACGGCTCCCAGGCAGGAACCGAAGCCAAACTGCCGCGGCATTCGGGCGGGATGCCACAACTTCGGAATTGCGGAAAGGATGGACACCACGGGAGCTGTTGCGTGAACCAATCGGAAATGTTGCACGAAATGTGCCAGGAGGTGCTGGCCGAGGGGGACATCAAGGCGATTTGCAAGAGTCGAGGCCTGCCCAACCAGGCGGTCTCTTCACGGAAATTGTTCGAAAGCCTGTTCCTCTCGGACACGGGGGTGGCGGCTGTGCTGCGTCAGCTCGATCGGACAGAAATCGCGCTGCTGCACATGCTCAGTGGCCAGAACAAGCCCGTGGACATCACGTTTTTCCGCCCCCTGGATCCGCCGCCGGAGAAGGATTGGCACTTTCGCACTATCACGCAGCGCTTTCAGGGTGTCTTCAACAAAATGAAAGACCGGCTGTTGCGCCGGGGGGTTCTCCTCTGTGTACTGGCCCCGGAAACATGGGAGAAGACGTCGAAAATGGAACGCTGGCAGTTTGCCCTGCCGGCGCCGATGGCACGCCACCTGCCACCACTGATCGAGTCGGCTAAACGCCTGGCGACACCAGGGGACTGCCGCAGTGAAGTGGCTCGGGACAAGCTCACTGGAGTTGGCCAAGGTGCTGACGGCGATTCCAAAAATGACCGTGTCGAAATCGTCAGCGGCGAACTGCGTTGGGGCGGGGAACCGTTCCAGGTCGATCGTGTCGCAGAATGGCAGATGCGCCAATGGCGGGGGGAGACCGCTCCGACAACGCGCCGGAAAGAGGCCAACCCCAACGCGCTCCCTCCTGCCGAGGCGGCATTTCGCATTCTCGCCAGCCTGGAGGCTGGCTTTTGGAGCGATGCGGACGGGCTTGCCGCTCCCCTGAAGGTGTTTTCCGATGCCCAGGTTGATGCCCATGCGATCTGCGAAAGCGGCTATCGCTGGGGACTACTGGCCCGGCATATGGCCGAGGGTCGAGCGTGGTATCGGCCAGCACCCGCGGCGGCGGACGCGGATGTTCCTCCGGATCGGTATCTGACGGACCACGGGAACGAAGGGGTCCATGTGAAACTGGGCGTCATCCCTTTGGAAACTCTCGAAACGCTGGTTCTGATCTCCGACCAACGGCCGGTTCCCGGACGAGAGCCGCGATTGCTGGTCACGCCGAACCTGTGCAAACTGGGCCGGAAAGCGGAGACGATTGCGGCACTCCCCCTGGCCGACTGGTTGCACAAGCACTCGCCGGCCTTTCACCAGGCTCTGGAGACGGTCCAGGAGCGCCGCGGCAAGACGATTCTGCACGAGAATCTGCTGGTCGCTCGTGTTGGCGACCTGAGCCTGAAAGTCGCCCTAGAGAAAACGCTTAAGGGGCGCATCGTGCCGCTGGGTGAAGAGTTTATCGCCTTTCCCGCCGATGCCCAGGCCGAGGTGAAACGCCTCGTGACGCAAATGGGACACGTCGTCAAGGAGGCCCATGCTTCAACTTGAGACTTTGGATGTGAAGGGGCTGGAGGTTGTCACGGCACTGCCGGACCTGCGGCGAGACTTGCACTGCTTTGTCGATTCTGTCCGCGACCGCAACGTGAAGCGTTCGCATCGGGGGAACGCGTTGAGCAAGTCCGATGCGAAGCGCATCGCCAAGCTGATGTCGATTCCGGACGCCGCACTGCAAGTGGACAAAGAAGGATATTCGGACTGGGTCAACTATGTTGATGAGATTGCCCTCAAACTCGGTTTCGTTCAATACGACACCGAGGGGTCATATGCCGGATACACCAGTCAGGAACCGACGTTCCCCGAAAACTACATCAAGTTTCAGGCGAAGCCCTACCAACAATTCCTGGGGGCGAAGGCCGCGAAGCAAGAGACGACGCTGCTGGAATCGCTGCTCCGCGTTGACCAGGGTTCAGCCAGCGAGTTTTATCGGCAGGGGGCGCTGGGGCGACTGGATGGGTTCAGCCAGCGGGGATCGGGCATCGGTGTCATGCCGCTGCTCGACTTCGCGGCGATTCGCCGGTTCCTGCTGGAGTTGCTGGCAGAGTGCCCCAGCGGCCAGTGGCAGAGCACCGCGTCGCTGGTCGAACACCTGAAACAGCGGCATCGCTATTTCCTCATTCCCGCGAAGCCACAGTTCAAGCACAAGTACGAGGAGAATTACGGTCGCTACGGCAACTTCCGCGAGAGCAAAGAGCGGTGGGGCTCCGAGACCAATATCCCCGAGAGCGACCCGGACGGGTTCGAGCGGGTTGAGGGGCGCTATGTCGAACGGTTTCTGGAGGGGCTGCCGCTAGTGCTCCGCTATGTCGACGCGGCCTACGCAAAACAGTCCGCTCAGCCGATTTTTCCCTCATTGGGACGCCTGGTTGCCTTCCGCGTCAGCGATCGCTTGCGCCACGCCCTCGCGGGGCAGCTCGCCGAACCGCGGGTCACTGTGACTCCCAACTTTGAGGTTCATGTGGTTGCGGACATGTATCCGGCGGGCGCTCTCGCCCGGCTGGCGCCGCTGTGCGACATGGTGTCGCCAGGCCCTTCGTTCCTTTTGAAGCTGACCAAACAGAAGGTCGCGGCGGCGCGGGCGGCGTCTCCCAACCTGAATGCTGCCGATCTGCTGCGGTCATTGAGCGGCGGCGAACTGCCGGCGAACGTGGCTCATGAACTCGCCGCCTGGTCCGAGCATGGGGAGAAATTCACACTCTATTCGAATTGTTCCATCCTTGAGAGCGATCCGACGATGCCCGCGGCCGATTCGCTGACGATCGAGCGCATCGCCCCTGGTGTCCGCCTGGTCCGTGCCGGGGACAAACTATTCGACGAGCTGGAACGGCAGGGGCTGGTCCCAATTCGGACTAAGGCAGAGCGAAAAAATAACCTTTACAATTTGCTATTGGTGATTGTTGCGGAATATGCGAAGACTGGCGCATGCAAGATGCGAAAGCCGAGGCACGGATCCGCCGCAAGTTTCGTTTGGTCGCT
>JBJXGA010000480.1:0-24624 GCA_046152955.1 Planctomycetales bacterium
ACCGCAACGACGAATGGTCATTGTTCAGTTTGAGGGTGGTGATCCGCGTGGTGTCGGTCTGGAAGCCAAGCACCAGGATATCGCACATCAGCCGCATGTGGTCGGAGATGTTTTGTGGAATGCCATCCGGGGGGCGCGGCCGATCGGGTTTGTCGAGGGTGGGGCGCCACCCCTGGAGTTCCCCCCGCTGGCCGGCCCCAGCGATTCGCTGTTCGACGTCGCGGACCGAATCGAGGTATTCATCGAGCTTGCGCTGATCGGTGACGCTGATCTGACGGCGCAAATCCGAAGCGTCGGCCAGCACGGCATCGAGTACGCTCTTGTCGCCGCGCGACGATTCGTCCTTGAACAGACGATCGAACGCCAGCGCGGGGTACAATTCCAGCGGCGTGGGAGTGGTCGGCGAGCTCCACGAGATGTGCGAGCTGTAGAGCATCGAGTAGTTTTTGTGGACCGACGGATTGGATTTCTCGCAGGCCAGCACCAGGCTGGGAACCTTGGTCGAGCGGCCATACGTCTGGGCGAGCAACTGATCGACGCTGGTTCCTGAGCGAATCTCTCCCCCCGAAGCCAGCGGCGCTCCAGAGAGCAGGTTGCCGGTCTGGGAACTGTGGATGTTCCCCTTGAGCGCCTGTTCGTTGTAGAGCCCGCGAATGAACAGGAGCTTCTCGCGATAGGGAGCCAGGGGGGCCAGCACCTGCCCCAATTCCATGTCGCGGCCTTCCCCTTTGGCCCACCACTCTTTGGTGTGAAATCCATTGCCGGCAAAGAGCACCGCCAGCCGCACCGGCGCTTCGCTCGCCTTTCGGTTTCCCCCCGATTCATCCCCCCAGACGTTGAGTGACTCCAACCAAGGGAGAGCCATTGTGACCCCCAGGCCGCGGAGTATGGTGCGACGGGAAAAGCGGTGTGGGACTGGCACGGGATTGGTCATGGAGTCACCTTTGGGTGGCATTGTTCGAAATCGCAGGAAATCGCGACGCTTAATGATACCACGGATCCGACCGCCGTGGCCACTTGGGGACCGACTTGGAGCACCAGATGGATCGGTTCCTCTCAGTCGTCATACGCCGTCTCCAAACTTCTGATCTCGCGAAACTGGCGGCTGCGGACGATCACTTCCATCGCCGCTTGAATCTGGCCGTTGTGCTCCTTCAACACCGCCTGCATATCGCTCAGCAGCGGTTCGTCGGAGAGTTGCACACCGCGCCCCAGGGCGTAGCCGAGCAACTTGCGGCAGAACTGTCTGACAAACGCCTCGCGACGGACTGTCAACAAATAACCTCGCAAGCCATCCAGCCCGTCGAACTGAGCCCCATCCATCGTTTGCACGCGGGTCTCGATCGGGCGGTCGGCCAGATCCTTGTCACGGCGGCGGCCGATGGCGTCGTAGCCTTCCAGGGAAAACCCCATGGCGTCGATCCGCTGATGACAGACGGCGCACTTGGGGTCGCTGCTGTGCTGTTCCACAAGTTGCCGGACCGTCAGTCCCTCCGTGGCGGTCTCGTCTTCGGGAAGACGCGGCACATCCTTGGGAGGCCGTGGGAGCCGTTCTCCCAGCAGCACCTCGCTGATCCAGTTCCCGCGGAGGATCGGGCTGGTGCGCGATGCGCCCGATTGCTTGGCCAACGTCGTGGCTTGTCCCAGGATTCCGCCGCGGGCGAAACGCTTGATGCCGTCGACGCGCTGCCAACCGTCGGCGGCGCCGGACGGGGCACCGTCTCCCTGGGTCTGCGCGACTGGAATGCCGTAATGCGCCGCCAGGTCGGCATTCAGGAACGTGTGGTCGGCACCCAGCACGTCGAGGACCGAGCCGTTGTTCTGGAACAGGTCGGTCAGAAAACGGACCGATTCTTCATACATCGCCCCCCGCAGCGAAACAAAAGTGGGGAAGTGCCGCTCGCTCTTTTCGTCGAGTTGGTCGAATTCATAGATGTGCAGCCACTGGCAGCCAAACTCGGTCGCCAATCGGCGCGTTTTGGGATCGCGGAGCATGCGATGCATCTGCGCGACCAGCAGGTCGGGATCGCGCAACCGCCCCGCGGCAGCCAGTCGCGCCAGTTCGTCGTCGGGTTGCGACGACCACAAGAAGTAGCTCAGGCGGCTAGCCAGTTCCGTGTCGTTCACCGGGCCTTGTCCGGTTCCCGCTCCCGGCTTTTCAATGCGATACAAAAAGGCCGGAGCGACGAGAATCCGCGCCAACACCAGGCGAATCGCCTCGTCATGCGGCAAGTCCTGGTCACGCAACTGATCATAGAGTCGCCGCAGTTCCTGCGATTCCTCCGCACTCAAGGGGCGGCGGTAGGCCCGCGCCGCGAATTCGAGCAGCGCTTGCAGATGCCGGGGTTGCGACTCGACCAGCAGTTTCCTGAAACTGGCGGCGCGCTGGTTGATCGGTCCGCGCATCGGCTCGAAGACTTTGGGATCGGCGTCCTGTGTGGCGTACTCCATGAGTTGGGCAAAGGCGTCGACCAGCGTCAGCGCGTCCTGACTGACGTAATGCAATTCGCCCCACAGCCGATCGAGTCGCGCCTGCTGCGCCTCATCCAGCATCAGCCGCGAAAGCTGCTCGTCCTCGCGATAAAACAGCGTCAGCGTCACCACTTCATCGACCGGCACGATCTTGGTGTAACACAACGCGGCGGGGAACAGCCTTCGGAAGTCTTCAAACGCCGCTTCGATCCGTTCTCGGGCTGCGCTCTGTTCGGCTACCAGCACCGGCAGCGCAAAGGCATTCTGCCGATTGTCAGCCGTCCATTGGCCGGCGGGGCGGGTCACGGAGACCTGGCTGGGAATCAATCCCGACTCGCGCGGAGGAGGACCGGCGACCACTTCCAGTTGGACGCTCCCCTCGGCTCCAGTCTGGGGATCGAGGAGACCGGTCGTCACCAGTTCGCATCCGGCGGCAAGGTCCGCCGGGAGTCGCAGCACGAGTGCAGAAGGCGCCTGCACGCACAGGCTCGCCGCATCCACTGCCCCTCCGCCCGGATGCTTCCCGAAGAGTGTCGGGTCGAGGCCCCACGCCTCGCGATCGGCCGCACCATCTTTCGGCGGATCGCCAGTCGCTGTGCCGGGTTTACTGGCGGTGCGATTCCGCAACGCGCCGCTGAACAGCGGCCCGCCGAGCGAGGCGAGCTGCCGGTAGAGCTGCGCGTCGGGACTCTCCTTCTCTTCCGGGGGACCGGCTGTGAGCAGACGCTGGATGTCGGAGGCAAGCTGCTGACGTTCATCTGTCTTCCCCACCACCCACCTGGCAAGCAGCGAGCCGACGGGAATCACCGGTCCCGTCGCTCCTCCCTTGTCCGGTTCGACGTAGAAGTGCCAGACCGCTTCGTTCCCCAGGCGGTCGGCGTGGGGATTGGCGGCCAAGACGTCTCCGGAAACATCCGCCGCGAGGTTCCAGGTCTGCGGATTGTCGCCGAGGCTGACAATTTGCAGATCGATGGCCGTCAGGTCGCAGGAGTGATTCCCGTCGCGCGGACCGATCAGCAGCGACAGCAGATCCCCCGGCTGCACTCCCTGCTGGTCGATCGGTCCGACTTTGACGTCGGCGGCGCCGGCGGCGACCCCTGCCGCCAGTCGTTGCCGCGTCGCCCCCCGCCGCAATTCCAGCGACCAGGTCACCCCATTCCCACATTCCGGATGGGCATGTTTCACCAGGCCGTCGATGCGCACCTGGGCCGTCACCGGACTACGCCAGCCGACCGCCGCCTGCAGCGTCGGCGAAGGATGCACGGCGACACCGTGGGGCTTCATGTTGCCGGGAATCCGCACGTGCTGGTCGGAGGAATTCGCCACCAGCAACGGCGTCTCGTGGCTTCCCCAGCCGGTGACGAAATCATAACCCGCGGCGCTGGTGAGTTTGTTGGTGAAATGCCCTTTCAGATCGACCATCCCGCCGGAACCGATCCCCAGGTAGTCGAGCCAGGCCGCGAGGAGGTCGGCTTCCAGTCGGTGCCGACTCGCCAATTCGGCAGTGTCGGCGGTCCCTTTGGCGGCGGCCACTTCGTCGGCCGCACGGAGATACGTCGCCGTGTCGGCAAACGCCCGCTCCCGCCGCGCCGTCAAATCGCGAACGACCTGCCGGACGTCGCGGAGCAGTAGATCCGGGCGACCAGGGGCCACGAGCCGCGGCTGCTGCCAGAGCACAAAGTCATGGTCCGATCCATCCCCCGCATCGGTCGCGACCAGCGAGAGGGTGACCGGCTCCCCCTCCGCCGGGGCCGGAATCTTAAAGCGCACTTCCTGGCGGGAGATCAGCGGACTGACCGGTTCCAGCCAGGACTTGGGGCCTCCCACTTTGCCGATATGGCCGACGGTGGCGAATCGCCACAGCCCCTTTTGCCAGGCGGACACCTCGGCGACCAGCGCGGGGAGATCCTCGGGAGTCGCGGCCTTCCAGCGGCCCCGCAGCCCGTCGAGAATCAGAGAGGGCTCGCGGCTTGTGAGGCTGTTCCAGAGGAACCCCAGGTACTTGGCGTTCAGGCCATGTTTTCGAGCAGCCTGTGCGATCGTCGTCGTACCTGCCCGGAGCGATTCTCGTTCGGCCAGAGTGGCGGCCAGGTATTGTTCCACCGGCAGGCGACCTCCCGCATTGGTTTCGAAGACGATCCCCTGCAGGTTCACTTTGTCGCCGTCGCGCGGATTGGTGAATTCCCGATAGAGTTCGCGAATCTGCGCCAGGAGGTCGTCCGTCCAGTCGCGGGGGGTGGTGTGCGGGGAAAACCGGATGCCATCCGGGAGGAGGATCGCGTGCTGGGCGACCTCTTTGGCCGCGTCGAGGTACTTGGTCACCAGCGCCGGAGACATGACGAGCGCATTGCCGGTGTTCGTGAAACCCTCCCCAGCGGCGCCATCGGCCGGAAACTCCCGCGCCGGATCGAGCGCTGCGACCCCCGTCAGATCGCGCAGGGTGTACGTGTATTCGGCGTTGCTCAAGCGTCGGAGAACCACCTTGCCGGGATCTCCCGCACGGGCTCGGGCTTCAAACGTCAGGTAGTTCCGCACCCAATCCTTAAACCGCGTTCGCTCGGCATCAGTCGGCTGGCGCGATCCCTTGGGGGGCATCTGCCCGCTTTCGAGCATCTCGGCAACTCGCTGCCAGGTGGGAGGGTGCCGGCGCACCTCGGCGAACGAAGCGATCGCCTCCAGATCCACCTCCGCCTCGGTCCGTTCCGCGGAATGACATTCCCGGCAATAGCGGGTGATCAGGGGGCGAATCGTTGTCGTATAACCCTGCTCCAGAGCAGCCGACTCCCGTTCATCGGCGACCGCTTGTTGTGTGACAGCCAGGAGGCACGCCAGGAACAAAGTGGAAGCGGTCATTGCCGGGACGTTGAATGGATTCAATCTCATACCGATCGCCTCAGGTGATACTCGACGGTCGCCGCGGGAAACGGGTCACTGCATCCGCCGCGACTGTTCCTTCAAGTATAACCGGGCGAAAGTCGCCGGTCATTCCACGTCGGCAAACTTCCAGATGCCCAGCGCGTTTTTCCCCAACATCAGTTCGCGGTCCGCCGGGGTGTAGAAATCACAGTACCGGTCGACGAATTCCAGTTCCTTGTCCATCGGGAGTTCCCATCGGGGACGGGGATAGCCCGTCCCCCAGACCAGTTGGCGGCCGCCGAATTCTTCATAGATCGCTTTGTAAAACGGCCAGGTGTCGGCATAGGGATAGCGCTTGATCTCCGACATTTCATACGGCTCGGAGTTGCTGATCCAGACGTGAGGGAAGCGCTTGAGCGGGAACATCTTGCGAAACTCGGGCCAGCAGTCGGCGGCCTTGAGGTCGGGCTTTCCCGCATGATCGACGATGATCTTGACCCCTGGGAAGCGCCCCGCCATCTCTTCGAGCATCGGCATCTGGTGTGGAGCAATGTAGAAGTTGAACACAGCCCCCAGATTCTCCGCCTCGCGCCACAAGGGGAATAGCTCAGGCGAATTGAGCCAGGTCGATTGCGGGTGATAGATCGGGCTGAAGCGCATCCCTTGAAATCCATGCTCCTTGACCCAGAAACGCAACTTCTCGGGGGCGCGGGGATCTTCCGGCTCAAGCAGGCCATGCGCGACGAACTTTTTGGGAAAGCGTTTCAGGCAATGGGCGATGTAAGAATTGTCCCACCCGAAATATCGCGGATTGATCAGCACCCCATACCGGATTCCGAAATCGCGCATCTGCTCCACCTGGTTTTCGATCGGCGCCGGAGCGTCCACCTTCAATTTCGAACCGAGCTCGGGATGGCCGAATGGAAACTGGGGATCCAGCGTCCAGACTTCCACATGCGTGTCGATCAGCAACCGCTGGTTCGGGGGCTCGTTTCCCAGGGCCACCCCCGCCAGGCCGGCCAGACTTCCCGCAAGCAACTCGCGGCGATTGATCCGATACGACATGAGCTTTGACTCCCTGGGAAAATCATCCTCGGCAAACCAGCGTCAGAGCGACGGAATCCCGGACCAAACGTCCATTGTCCGCAGCGCGTGAGCAAGCATACCATACGCTGTTTGGCAAACCTACGGGATGCGTCCACACCTTGGTCCGGCTCGTTGCCCTCATGCTCCGAACGTTCATCGCCGCGCGAATTCCGCTCCATCCCCAGTTGGAACAGTTGCACGCCTCGCTGGAGCGGATTGTGCCGGAGTTGCGTCCGGTGCGGCTATCCAACCTGCACGTGACGTTGAAGTTTCTGGGGGAGACCGGGGCCTCGCAGGTTCCCGCCGTGGTGAAGATCCTGTCGCAAACGGCGGCGGCGACTCCCTCCGGTGTGCTGCACTTGCAAGGGGTCGGAGCCTTTCCATCGACTCGGCGCCCCTCGATCGTCTGGATCGGCATACGTCCCGCGGACTTTCTCGGGCCGTTGGTCGAGCGGCTCCACCAGGATCTGCGCGGTCTGGGATTCCTCCCCGAAACGCGCCCCTTTCACCCGCACGTCACCCTGCTAAGGATCAAGCAGCCCGTCCCGCCCCCCCTGCGGCAGTGGTTGTCCGATCACGAGCAGACCGACTTCGGCACGGTTCCCATCCAGGAAGTGGTTCTGATGCAATCGCACCTGAATCCGGAGGGAGCGACCTACACCCTCCTGGCCAGTGCCCCGCTGGCCAAAGGATCGGCTGCGGAGTGACCCGCCACGGAAAGCGACGACAAATGGCCGAGCCGGTAATTACTGGTTGAGTCGCGCCGGAATAAAAATAAAATTCCTTTTCCGTATCGCGCCTGCTGGCGTTGTACTGGATGACAGGTCGCTCGTCCGTGCAGCGGCCAATCAGTGACACTCTCCTGCAGGAGGAATTCCCATCATGACCACCACCCAAATCCAACCCTTGACCCCCGCGACCGACCTTCCCGTCGTTCCTCCGCGTTTGCTTCCGACCGCCTCTCCGGCAGCGAATCTGGCCGATTCGTGTCCCTGATCCTGTTTCACAATGTAACGGCTCTGCCCACAACGGCCACCATGCCCATGCGGACGATTTAGGAAAACACACAGCGTGCAGCCCATGGTCCGTTGCCTCAAGACTCAAGTCTCAAGACTCATCCCTCAACTCAACCCGCAAGCGCGTAACAGCGTCTCCTGTACTGCCAGATCGTGCGCGTAGGTGAAATCGGCGGGTTTCTCGCCGCGGATGATGCGGGCCATGTCGGCGGCGTCGGCGATGTACCGCTCGTATTTGGGGAAACGGATTTCCTGGATCCCCTGGCGATGTTCCCCGCGGGGCTTGGACAGGACGACGCGGGCGGAGGGATTGTCGAGCGGTTGGATGTGGAAGGTGCCTTCCGTTCCGCAGACCACCAGATGCCGTCGTTCTCCTCCCTCCACTTCCTGGGCGCTCGACTTCACACTGGCGATCGCCCGCGGATACCGAAAGACCGCCAGCATGTTGTCTTTCAGGGTGTCTGGCAGCGGGGAGACGTGCTGCGCGAAATGGCTCACCTCCTGAGGCGGCCCCAGAACCCCCAGCACCAGGTCGATGACGTGGCACCCTAGCTCGAACAGGATGCCGCCGGGATATTGCGCCAACTGGCGTCGATCCGCATCCCCCACCACCTTGCTCATCACCGTATGAACTTCAAACGGCTCCCCCAGCCACCCCTTTTGAAGCATTTGCCGCAGCAGGATGACCGCTGGGTTGTAGCGGTACATGTAACCCATCTGGACCAGCAGCTTCTTTTCGGCGGCGGCGTCGAGGATCCGGCGGTAGTCGGGGAGTGACTCGCCGGCTGGCTTGTCGAGATGCACGTGCATCCCGGCCGAGACGCAGACATCCGCGGCTCCCAGCAGATCGCGGACCCGCGTTTCCACCAGGACTGCCTGAAGTCCGGCAACGTTGAGCAACTGGTCGCGCGTCATCCACGGAAGGTCGCGGTAGGGAGCTTGCGACTCGGCACGCCGCCGCAGTTCGTCGTCGGGTTCGACGATCCCCACCACTTCGTACTCAGGCGACCGGCGGTACACCTCCAGCTTCGATGCATGGGCATGACCCACCCCTATCTGACCGATCTTGATTGGCGGCTGGGCCGCACCAGCCTGTCCCCGCGACGTGTGTTGCGCGGCAACCAGTGCGGGCAACGTCAATGCTCCGCAGACGGTCTGCTGGACAAATTCGCGGCGGTCGAGTCGTTCCACGGCGTGCTCCTGGGTGCTGGGGAGGTGTTCATTGTTGCAACCCGCGGTGTCCATTCGCGGTTCAGGGAGAAGTGCTCGATGGATCGTCGAGCGGCTCCAGGAACCAGCCGGCGCGCGATGTGACGTTTGGCTGGGGCGGGGGGATTTCTTCCCCGGTGAGCTGTTTGACGGCCCAGGAGATCGCCAAATGAGACTGGAGCGGCCGGGGGGTCGGTCCCATGTACTTGCGCATCCGGGGGAGCTGCGACGAGACCCCCATCCGCACGATGGTCAGCGTGGCGGCGACCCGGACTCGCATGAACTCCTCGGGTTCACTGGGAGGGGGAGCCGGGTCGGTCAAACGGTCTGCAAGTCGCACGGCCAACGGTTCATCCGCCACGCCTTCGCGAAGATGTCCCAGCGCCCAGATCGCGGCGCCGCGAGAATACTGTCCCAGAATGACCTCTTTGGGAATGTACCGGACGAACAACTCCTCCGCCGCGGCATACTTCAACAGCCCCAGCAGTTCGAACAGATGTCCGACCTGTTGATCCAATTCCAATCCGGGGCCATTTTCGAGGCGCCAGGCGGTTTGCCGTTTGGCTTTGTCGAGCGCCGCCGGAAGCGTTTCGGGAACAGCCACTTTCCGCAACCCCCACGCACTGGCCACCATGACTTCCGGTCGGGTCGATTCCAGCAGTTCCACGAAACGCGCGGCGGCCGGCTTGTGTTCGAGCGCTCCCAGTAAGAGCGACGCTTGTTCCTGACCGCGCCAGCCATCGCCCGACAGAATGTCCATGGCGGCGGTCCGAACAGGCGGATCGAGCGGGGCCTCTTGGGCCAGCCGGTAGAGCGCTTCGCGGACCGCCTTTCGCAGTCGCGGATGGGGGTCGTCCAGGAGCCGCGCCAGGGGGACCATCCGTTCCGGAGTCGGCCGCGCCACATAAGCCGCGAGCCCCTGTTCGCGGACGTTGGCGTCGGGATGTTTCATGGCGGCCTCCGCCAGCGGAACCACCAGGTCAAAATCGATGGCATTGAGACTCGCCAGAGCGGGGGCGGCCACGCTCGGTTCGACGTCTTGAGCCAGGCTCAAGAGCAGCGTTCGGGCCTGATCCGAAGTATGCCTCTGGAGCAGGCCGACAGCGCACAGGCGGTGCCAGATCGGCGACGTGGCCGTCACATACCGCTGGGCATGTTCTTCGAGGCCGGTCGTTTGCAGCTTCCCTGCGGCGCGCGACGCTTCCAGCCGGATGGAGGGGGGACGGAAAAAGTCGCGGGAGATCTCTAGGAGCGCAACGACCGAAGCGGCATCCTCCATGCGGGCCAGCCCCTGGATGGCCATCAGCAGCTCGCGCGGGCGCGGGTCTTTGGCAGCCAGCCGCGCGCGCCAGTCGTCACGCAGCGGTTCATAGTTCCACACTCCCAGTGCCGGCTCGATCAGTTGCCTGAGTTCCGGGCCGTATTGCCGGGAGGCGGCGTGCAGACGGGCCGCCTCGTCTCGAGCCTCCAGCGCCAGCAGCGCCCGGGCAGCGGCGTAGCGCGTTTCGGTATGCGTCTGGGGATCGGTCACCAGTTGGACCAGCACCGGCACCGCCTCGTTCAGTTCCGGAACTCCCGCGCGATGCGCCTGGCTGATCGTTTCAGCAGCGGTCCGCTGCATGTCGGCTTCGGGTCGCGAGAGCGCTTCGATCCACAATGGCTTAAAGCGCTTGGGAAACTCCAAGATCGGTTCGGGGATTTTGAACTCGGGATCAGAGTCCATGACGAAGTCGGGGCGAATCTCGCCGCGGGCGAATGCCGCTACGCACAACCAGCACAGGACGAGGCCGATCACCCGGATTCGAACGTGGTTTCCCAAAGGGCGTCCCGGTCGGACGCTCTGGATCAAACGCCGCATGCATGCCTCCCCAGCCACTTGCCGACTGATCGTCGCCCCACCGTGGCTTGGATCGCCGCACCCTTGAATATTCCGTCGACCAGCGCGACCGGTGAGCATCCACTCGCGGATCGCAGTCCCGGATTATAAGGCTCCCGCCCGGTCTGTGTCCCGTCATCCGGGAGAATTTTGTCTGGGGGGCTGCCGGCCCACAGCGGCCCCCGGCTGCCTTGCGGCAGCCGGGGGTGCAGGGCGGGCCGCGCTTACGCCACTTTACGCATCGGAAGAATGACCGGCTGTTTCTGATGCACGACGGCGGTCAGAAATTGCTCGAAGACCTGCATGTCCAGGGCGCTGGAGGTTTCGTTTTCGGGGTGCCATTGAACCCCCAGGCAGAACCAGTCGGGATCTTCGGATTCAAACGCCTCGATGATCCCATCCGGCGCGGTGGCCGAGACGCGGAACCCCTTGGCGACGTTACAGATTGCCTGATGGTGCTGGCTGTTGATCCGAATCTCACCCGGACCATAAATCGTATCGACGCGCGTCCCCGGCACGATTTCAATGATGTGCCGCAGCGTCGCTTCCACCGAATCGCAATGGTGCAGCGCCCGGGGGCAGTCTTCGGGAATGTGCTGATAGAGCGTCCCGCCGCAGATCACGTTGAGAAGTTGCATTCCCCCACCGATGGCCAGGATCGGCATCCGCAGATCAACGGCCATGCGGCACAAGCGGCGGTCGAAGTCTTCACGACGGGCCGGCATGGGGCGGGTGGAAGGGTGCTTTTCCATTCCGAGCCGGATCGGATCGAGATCCTGCGTGCAGCCGGCCAACACCAGGCCGTCGAGCATGCTCACGATCTGCTTGAGCTCGTCGTCGTCGGCCAGGGGAGGGAGGGGCACCGGAATGCCATTGGTGACGTCGGTTTCCTTGGGGCCGATCTTAATCTTCGCCGCGGTGATTGAATCATAGTACCCCGTGTTGAACCACGAGAGCGCCGTGGCATCTTTGCGCGCCGCCCGGAAGTCGCCGTTGATTCCGATCAGAGGTTTCGTCGCCATTGCAGTCCATCGCTTTCCGGCACGTCCTGTGCCTTGAGGAAGAGGAAACCGGCAATTCCACCGAGGGACGGGGCGCAGAACGCCTCCGGAATCGGGAACGAAGCCAGGGCCGCCCGGTAGCGCAACACAGTTGGCCGCACAGCAGCCGGGAAGGTCTCCCGGTGCGCAGCGTGTATTCCGCGTGGGAAGTTCGGACCGACCCCGGAGCAGGGATCAACGAGAACAGCCTGTCGCAGGGCAACTCGCGGGTTAGGCATGAACTCATTCCTCCTTGAACGCTTCGGTCCGATCCATCGGTCCGTTCCTCCGGGAGTGAACTTGCACCACCACGGATGGAATTGCCTTTCAACACATGCGACCAGTCGGCAGTCCGACATGGTTCGCCCAATCAACGGGGGGGATCATAGCCCCGCCCGAAGCGATTTGTCAAAACAATTCACGATTTTGTGGATTTTCGGCATCTACTACAGGCTGCATACAAGATATTGTGGTCTGTGTTAAGATGTCGTCCGCTGTTGCGGTACTGGCACATCGCCGTGGAATTTCGACAGAACCTTCTTCCCCCGTGTCGCACAATGGGCGCCGTTTTCGACGAGTTTGAACGAGAGCTGTCGCGGTTGGGGGCCGCGTGCCAGGGGGATCCGCGGCGCGAAGCGCTGCGGCTGTTTCTGCTGGCGCTGGAACGGGAAGAACTGGTATCGATCGGGTATCGCGAATCGCTGATGGACCGGCGACTGGCGACGATGCCGATTTCCGACGAGGTCCGAGACCTCATCCGCCACGTCCTGATCTGGATCTGGAAGGACGAGGAGATGCACACGATCTACATTCGGGGGGCGCTTCTCAAATTGGGAGGGGTGCGGTTGAGGACGCAGGCGCTCCTCACCCAGGCAGCCGGCGGTCTGGGGGGCTGGGCCAGCTCGGTCATGCAGCATTCGCGGTGGCGCTCCGCTCCGCTGTCGCGAACAATCGCTGGAGTGATGACCTTCGCCGGCGGATTGCTGGGGAAGGTGCCGGCCGATGTCCGGCAGCATCTCCAGTATGGGCCGTTTCGCCGGTTTTGTGCTTTCAACATCGACGCGGAAAAGACCGCCGCCGTCTGCTGGTCGCGGATCGCCGAGCTGTCCGCCCAGCAGCCGGACTTGAGCGCCGACCTGGGCCGCGATTTTTATCGCGTGGCCCAGGATGAAGTGCGCCATGGCGAACTGTTTGCCATCCTGGAAGAAGTGCTCACCGACGAGGACGCGCTGGCGGAAGGGGTAACGGTCGAGCAACTGGTGGATCGCATTCGCGCCGTTGGTGAAGAGTTTTTGCCGCGCCGCTTTCGGGCGCGCCGCGATGTGGACAACCCGATCGGGAGCGGCCAGCCGGTGTGGGTTAGCCAAGCGGACGATCGCAGCGACAAGCGGCAGCAGTTTCGCCGTCTGCTCGAAGAGTCGCCGCTGCTATCGGCGATTCGCCAGCGGGGGAAATTCCTCGGCAAACCGGTGGCCCAACTCGAGATCGCCATCAAACCGACGTTCATGCTGGGCTACCACTGGAAAGACAAGTCCCCCGTCACCGATGTGGAATTGCTGCATGACCTGGTGGCCTTTCTGCACGGCGCGGGATGCGGTCCGGTCGTGGTGATTGAAGGGCGGAACATCTATGACCGGTTCTTCCACAACCGGACGGTCCGCGCCGTCGCCGACTACTTTGGCATCACCGCAGATTCCTTCCGCCTGGCCGATACCGAAGAGGAGCAGGTCGCGCACCACTATCGCCGCGGTATGGCGCAATACACGATCGCCCGCTCCTGGCGCGACGCCGATTTTCGGATTTCATTCCCCAAGCTTCGGAGCCATCCGGTGGAAATGGCGCTGCTCAGCCTGGGAAACGTGGAATGGGTGGGAGGGAGGTGCGACGAATACCTGTTTCTCGAACGGCAAGCCGATCGGTCCACCGCCATCATGATGTTGCTGGATGAGTTTCCTCCTCATTTTGCGATTCTTGACGGCTTCGAAAACGTTCCCGACGGACTGGTGGGAGTGATGGGCTCGAGCCGGCCCCGGCGACTGGGCCGGTTCTACGCCGGATGCGACGCGCTGGCGGTTGATACCGTGGCGCTCAGGCATTTGGGAGTGACCTCGGCGCAGGTCGGGAGCATCCTCCGCGCTGCCGGCCACTGGTTTGGCCACACTCCTGGAGATCTCGAAGTTCACGGAGAGAATTCTCCCGTGGTCGGTTGGCGCGGCCCCTATGCGAATGAACTGCGGTCGCTGCTCGCCATGCTGGCCTATCCCGTGTATGTCCTGGGGAGCGGCCGCGGCGCGCTGTTCGTTCCGGAAATGGACGAAGCGGCCTTTCCCCCGATCGTTCCCGAAGGGTGGTTCCTGAAACTGGGCCGCCGGGCTGTCCGACGACTTTTGGGTCTGCGCATCGGCCCCCCGCGAGGTCCGCGCTGATGCCGCACGCCGTCGTCATTGGGGCCGGAATCGGGGGGTTGTGTGCTTCCCTGCGGCTGGCGCGGCGCGGCTGGCGCGTGACGCTGCTGGAGGGGCGCGACCAGGCCGGCGGTCTGGCGGCCGCATGGACCTTCGACGGCTGGCGGTTTGACGCCGGCCCGTACATCCTGTTGGACCGTCCGGGGTTGGAATGGGCGTTTCGACAGTTGGAGCTCGAGGTCGAGCAACTGGCGCTCCAGCGGATCGAAGAGGTCTATGAGTCATGCGACTCCGGAGAGTCGTTCCAAATGTTCGCCTCTCTGGAGCAGACCGCGAGCCTGATCGAAAGCCGCTGGCCCGGTAGCGGAGACCGGTATCGACAGTTCATCCAGCAGATGCGCGTCCGCTACGCGCGGCTGCAACCGTTCCAGTGCGCGCCTCCCCCCGGAGTGCGGCAACTGCTTCAGGCCGGTATCTGGCGCGACGTTCCGTTTCTGTGGCGTTCGCTGGAAAAGGTGCTGGCTGCGGCCCGGTTGCCAGCTCCCGTGGTGGACGGACTGGGAGTATGGACGCATGTGGCGGGACAGGTTCTGGCGCGGGCCCCTTCCCCGCTGGCGCTCGTGCCGGCGGTCATTCACCACGTTGGTGCGTACTATCCCCGTCACGGCATCGGTGCGATTCCCGAGGCGCTGGAGCGCGCCGGACAGGCTTTGGGAATCGACCTGCGGCTGGGAACCAGGGTGGAACGGATCCGCTGTCGCGGCGGCGCGGCCCAAGGGGTGCTGCTGAACCAGGGGGAGTTTCTGGAGGCCGACGCGGTCATCTCGGATGTCGGACTGGGAACCTATTTGCAGTTGCTCGATGACGAGGGACTTCGGGTGATCCCCAGGGGGCCCCAGCGGATGCTTGACGCGCTCCCCTTGCAGTCTCCCGGCGTCTGCGCCTACCTGGCGGTCCAGGGAGCTCCGGCGCCTCCCTACTTGAGATTTCAAATTCACCCCGAGCCGGACGGGTGCCGCCTGCTGGTGACGCCGGGAGTACTCGACCCGGGGCTGTCGCGCGACGGCTGGTTCCCGGCGCGGCTCATCGCGCCGATGCATCACGCCAACGCACAGGCGGGAGGGGAATCGGGACAGCGCGACTTTCTGGCGCGGGTGTTGGAAGAACGCTGGTGGCGCGACAAATTTTCCGACGTCCGGATCCTCGCCACGCGGATCCCTCGCGAATGGGGGAGCGCCTACGCCTTGTGCCGCGACAGCATGAACCCGGTGATGACGCCGCAATTCATGCGCGCAGGCCGCCTGGCGCACCGGAGTCCCTGGCTGCGACGTTTGTATCTCACAGGCAGCGGCACGCATCCGGGACAATGGGTGAGCTTTTGTGCCGTGTCGGGAGTGTTGACCGCCGACCGAGTGCTTCAGGATCGAGAATGACCCGCCATGCCGGCTTCCCTGCTGGAAACGAGGTTCGAACAATTGAGCAACGGCAGGCGACTGCGCGTGGCGCGGCTCGGCGCGGGACCACCCTTGGTGTTGTTGCACGGTTATCCGGAGAACTTGCAGATCTGGAGCCGGCTCGCCCCGCTGCTCGCCGGGCAGTTCGAGGTCGTGGCGTTCGATTGGCCGGGCCAGGGGGACAGCGACGAATGGCCAGGCGGGGCGACGACGCAATTGCTCGCTCAGCGTTTGTTGACGATTCTCGACGAATTGCAGATCGGACACTCGACGCTCGTCGGCATGGATATGGGGGGCCAGCCGGCGCTGGCGTTCGCGGCGATGTTCCCCCAGCGGATCGCGCGGCTGGTCGTCATGAACTCGCTGGTCTTCGGAGACGCCGCCACGTCGTGGGAAATCGGGCTATTGAGACGAT
Organism: Planctomycetales bacterium; assembly: GCA_046152955.1. Lineage (GTDB taxonomy): Bacteria > Planctomycetota > Planctomycetia > Planctomycetales > Planctomycetaceae > SIAF01. The sequence continues at coordinate 15,830 of JBJXGA010000480.1, forward strand.
TCGGTTTCAATCGGTTCATCCTGCGGTATTCTCCGAGTCTGGTGTTCCGCCGGGCGATCAGGACGTTTTTGCCGCGCGGCGCAGTGCTCGATGCGGCGCTCCGCGAGGACTTTTGGCGCGCCTTCCGCAAACCGGCGGTCCGGCGATATGTGAGCAAGATGTGCGCCGGGTATCAGGGGGCGCTGCCGAGTCTCCCCGCGCTCTATGCGCAGATCACCTGTCCGACGCTGGTGCTGTGGGGAGAGCGCGACAAGCACTTTCCAGTGGTTCAGGCTCAACGGCTTCAGGCCGCGATGCCCAACGCAGGGTTGAATGTTCTCTCAGGCGGGACCCACTGGATGGCGCTGGACCGGGCGGAAGAGATTGCCCAGCGAATTGGAGCCGCGACATCGGCTTTCGGTGTTGGGGCCCTGAGGACTTTCAGTCCGCGCCGCGCGTCGAAGGATTGAGCAATGCATGGCGAATCGTGCTAGAATTCCGGACTTGTGCGGCACGGCTCGCGGCGCAGAGTGCGGCAGGCGGCTGGTGCAACTGCGGCCCATTGAATCCTTCTCCGACCTGATTTCTCGACGATGCATCGCCTGGCTGATTCCGGTTCCCCCGCGTCCAATCGCCGCACGGCCTGGCTGATCGTGGCTCTGTTGGTGCCGGTGGCGCTGCTCAATTATCTCGATCGGCAGATGCTGGCGGCGATGAAGTCGTCGATGATGCAGGACATTCCCGACATCGCCACCAGGGCCAATTGGGGGATTGCGCTGGGGGCCTTCAAGTGGGTTTATGCGCTCCTCAGTCCGGTGGGGGGCTACGTCGCCGACCGGGTCAGCCGCCGGCATGTGATTGCCGCCAGTCTCTTCGTCTGGTCGCTGGTGACCTGGCTCACCGGGCACGTCGAGTCGTTCCCGCAACTGGTCGCGGCGCGGGCCATCATGGGGATCAGCGAGGCGTTTTATATTCCGGCGGCACTGGCCCTGATCACCGACGTCCACTGGGGCGAAACCCGGTCACGCGCCGTGGGACTGCACCAAATGGGGATCTATGCCGGGATCATTCTGGGAGGGTTTTCGGGATATGTGGCGGATAGTCCCGCGCTCGGCTGGCGGTGGGCGTTCAGCCTGTGCGGGGTGGTGGGGGTGGTTTATGCGGTCCCTCTGTTTCTGTTGCTGCGCTACCCACCGCGGAGCAAGGAGGCCGATTCGCAACCCTCACCGCTCAAGGCGATGGGCGAACTGTTTGGCAACGTGGGGTTCGTGCTGTTGGTGCTCTACTTCACGCTCCCGGCGCTGGCGGGGTGGGTGGTCAAAGATTGGATGCCGGACATTCTCAAGGAGCAGTTCGGGCTGGGACAGGGAAAAGCGGGGATGTCGGCGGTGCTGTATGTGCAGTTGGCATCGCTCGTGGGAGTGGGGATCGGAGGGTGGCTGGCCGACGGATGGATGCGGCATTCGATCCGGGGACGGATTTTCGTGAGCGCCATCGGCATGACGTTCTTCCTGCCAGCGCTGTTCGGAGTGGGAAATGCCCAGACACTGGGGGTGGCGGTCGCGTTCCTGATGCTGTTCGGACTGGGGTGGGGGTTCTTCGACTGCAACAACATGCCGATCCTGTGCCAGATCGTCCGTCCCGAACTGCGAGCCACCGGCTATGGCTTCATGAACCTGGTGAGCATCAGTTGCGGCGGCTTCGCCGACTGGGGGTTTGGGGCGCTCCGCGATCGCCACGTTCCGCTCAACGCCATCTTCGGCGTCTTCGCCGGGGTGGCGCTGTTGTCGGTGGTGATTGTGCTGCTGATTCGGCCGAAACAAGTGGATTCCGCCGAGGATCAGACCTAGCGCCGCGACCCCAGGCGAGCGGGGGTGTCAACCCCCTGTTTTTCTCCCAATGCGAACGCTCGACGTTCCCTGCACTGCCATCCACCATCATCTTGTTACGGCAAGAAGAATGTCTTGGTCCGAAATGTTCCATCACGGGTCAAAAGGGGAACAGAAGGCCGCAGAGGAAGCAGAGAAGGATGCAGCCTTCGGCCGCGATGACGAGGATCAACTTCCTCACCAATTTCACCCTGAGCGCACCACATGTTCCGGACGAAATGCCTCTGCTTCCTCTGCGTGCTTCTGTTCGATCCCATTTTGGTTGCGGCCCCAGGGCCGCGCTAAGACCAACTCTTACCCATCTTCTTCGCCGTGCAAGGTCCGCAACCCGGCTTCCATGCATGCATCAGCAGACGAGTGGTCCGCCCCGTTTCATTTGGTCGAAGCCCGTAGAGCGGCCGACTCAGACCTCAGGGCTGTCGGCCGGCAAGCGAAGGCCCCCCCACCAGCGTCGATGCCAGGCACAACCTGAACCTGCTCCTGAGTCGCTTTCCTGAATCTCAACGCTGCGCGGTGAAGATGTAACTGTTGTTTTCTTGTAAGATCACTTGGATCGCCCAGCCTCTGATCTGTAGTTCCTCCAGGAAATTGACGGTACCTTTGCTGAGCCCACCCACGACTCCATAGACGAGTTGGGCGCCCAGTCGAGTCGCTTGTTGCGCCAGCAGCTTGCCATTGACCCCCGCCGCCCCAGCCTCGGCCGGATCAGCAAATGGGATATTGGGGAGTTGGATTTGGCGAATCGTTCTGCCGAAAAGATTGACCAGGTTCAGATCATTGATGTCGCGTCCCTGCAGGTTTGCAAAAACGCCGTCGGTGATTTGTTCTGGAGGAGTGCGATCGATGCTGAAGGCGTGATTTTTCTGCCACTCCGGAACCACTTCGCTATTCTGTTTTGGAGTCCCGACGATCAGCAACTTCTTTCCAGAAAACTTGGGATTGAGAAGTGTCGGCGATTCAATATACCGACCTCGGGCCTTGGCTGCTCCCAGCCCCGCCCCCACGACCAGGGCTCCGGCAAGGATCTTGCGAAGCGGACTGGCGTTGGGATCGGTGATGACGCTAGTGGCTGTCGCCGATGCTCCCAATACGCCGATGGTTGCCGACACGATTCCCGCCAGAGGCGAGATGGCGACCAGTCCGCCGATCGACATGCCCACCAACAGGTTGTTGCCCAGACCATCCCAACTGGCGTTTCCGGTGGTGGTGTAGTTGATCACCGGCGTCAACACCAGCGCCGCCGGTATCGACAGGAGAATCCCGCGCACCGCGAGCGATACGAGTTGTTCTGAATAGGGGGACAGCCCCGAGGGATCGGAGTTGTTGATCGGATCGGCCGACGCATAGAGATAGTCGTTGAGGCTCAGGGGATTGAGCAGCGTCCCGGCGAAGGGATCGCGGCTCAAAAACCGGCCAGTCTCCGTGTCGAGCCAGCGTGTCCGGAGGTAGTCCAGTCCGGTGGACTGACTCCGCATTTCACCCCGATAGAGCAGCGCGTCTCCGGCCAGGCCAGTTGACGCCAGCAGACGACCGAACGCGTCGTAAGCAAAAGTCTGTTGCACCTGGCCTGCGGCATCGACCACCTTCCGGATGCCGCTGTGGGCGTCGAGATGAAAGTATGCTGTCCCGCCGCCGCGCGCCTCGGAGATCGGCCCCAGGCCGAACACTGTCTCGCGGAGCACCACTCCCGAGGGAGCATATTCCAGAACGACGGTGGGATTCGCCTGCGACAGGTCGAGGAGCAAGCGCGTCTCGACGCCATCCACGATTTGCGCGACGCGCAAGCCATCCGCGTCGTAGCGAAATGCCGTCGTGTGCGTGGCGCCCCCCGTCGTGGAGACCACTTCGACCAATTGTTGACGAACATTCCAACGGTAATTCGTGGTGTCTCCCAGTGGACCGGTGCGGGATAACAGGTTGCCCTGCGCGTCGTAGACGAACCGCGTCTCTCCCGCTGGACCATTCTCTCTCAGCAGGCGATCGTTGGCGTCGTAGAAGTAGAGCGTCGTTCCGGCTGCCGAGTCGTTTCGCGCCAGGCGATTTCCCACGGCGTCGTAACTGTAACTGATCGTGCGGGGACCGTGACCGGTTTCGAGAATCGTCTCCCGCACCAGGCGGTACGTGGCGTCATAGACATAGTCGACGGTCCGGCCCGATGATTCCTGAACCTGGACGATTCGCCCCGTCGGGTCGCGTCGGTAGGAGTAGTGCGCCAACTGCGCGCCACCGGCCAATCGACTGTCCAACTCCATCACGCGGCCGCGCAGGTCATATTGTCGCGTTTCCACGACGCCGTCGGGGGTCGTAGCGCGCAGGAGACGTCCCGCGGCGTCATACTCGTAGGCCGTGACCGATCCGTCCGTCGCCGTGACCGACACCAATCGATTCAGGGTGTCATAGGCATAGTGCGTCGTTCCCGCGGCCGTGGTCATCGCCGTGCGGTTGCCGACCGCATCGTAGGCGTAACCGATCTTTTGGCCGTCGGGATTGGTCTTCAGTATGAGTCGATCGCGTTCGTCGTACGAGAATTCAGTGACCCCCAGGGAATCAGTGGTTCGTGAGATCTGACCGGAGGGGGTGTAGGCGAATTCGATCGTCGTTCCGTCGGCAAAGCGCTGGGTGGCCAAATGACCCATTGAGTCGAAATCGGCGGTCGTCACCTGGCCGTTGAGATCCTGGCTGCGGACGACTCGATTGGCGAGGTCATAGTCCGCCGTGGAGACCTGGCCCAGGGGCAACGTGGTCTGCACGAGTCGTCCCAGACGATCATAGGCGTACTGCGTGGCATGCCCGTTGGCGTCGGTCTGTCGGATGAGTTGCCCTTCGGCGTTGTAGGTGTACAGCGTGCGTCCACCCAGCGCATCCTGCACGGCGATGAGCCGATCAAAGGCATCGTATTCGAACCGCGTCGAGACGCCGGCTGCATCGGTGGAGACGATCCGACGCCGACGTTCATCGTACTGATTCTTCGTCGTGCGACCGTCGGCAAACTGCGTCTCTACCAGGCGATCGCCCAGGTCGTAGACAAAGCGAGTCGTGGCCCCCATCGGGTCGGTGATCGCGACCAGACGATCAGCCGCGTCATATTCATAGTGCGTCTCGCCCCCCGCCGCATTGCGGACCCGCGTCACCCGGCCGACCAGGTCATAGGCATACTCCGTACGTCGGCCAAGCGGGTCAATGGTGGCGGTGGTTTGCCCGACGAGATCAAACTCGGTGTGAGTCCGCGGATTGTCCAGGTCGGTGCCGGGGGTCGCATCCGGAAGGATGGTCTCGACGATGCGGCCGAGCGGGTCGAAGGCGAACTTCGTGGTGTGGCCCCCCCGGTCGGTCGTGGCCGCGAGCCGTCCCAAAGCATCGTAGCTCAATTGCGTCGCCAGGCCGTCCGGGTCGACGGTTTTGACCAGGCGATTGGTGAGATCGAATTCCTGCGACGTGGCATGATTCAATGCATCAACTTGCACAGTCCGATTACCCTGGACGTCGTATTGATATCTTGTCACCCCTCCCGCCGAGTCGGTCGTGCTGAGCAGTCGGCCGGAAGCGCTCAGTTCGAAGGTCGTCGACCGCGTGGACTGCGTTCCTCCCGGAGACATGACCGTCGTGTGGCCGATCAGGCGGCCGTTGGAATCGTAGCGTTGGCTTGTGACCTCTCCACGGGGATCGGCCATGTTCACCAGACGTCCGTTCGCGTCATAGGCGAGCGTTCCGCGCCGGCCTCCCGCGCCAACGAGCGCCGTCAGGTTTCCCGCCGGGTCGTTTTCCAGATCAATCGCCAGGCCATCGGCGCCGACGATCCGCACGGCGTTGCCGCGCGCGTCGTAGGTGGTGCGCGTGGCCCGTCCCAGGGGATCGATGATCGATAACCCCTGGCCGAATTCATTGAATGTCTGCCGCGTGACCCGACCGAGAGGATCGGTGATCGTCAGAACGTTCCCTGCCGCGTCGTAAGTCCAGGATGTCGTTCGTCCCAGGGGGTCGGTCAAACTCACTTCGCGGTCGTTCTGGTCGTAGGCATGCCGCGTCACTCCTCCCAGGGGGTCGATCTGCGCCACGACATTGCCGCGCAGGTCGTATTGAATCAGCGTCAGATTTCCCAGAGAGTCGGTCAGCGACTGCTGCCGACCATTGAGGTCGTAGTCGATGTGGCTGGTCTGCCCGTTCGCGTCGGAAACCTGGTTGAGTCTGCCGTCCGGTCCGTAGTCCACACGCATTCCCGTGCGTCCCAGGGGATCGATCACCCGTTCCATGAAATGCGGCGGAGTGGTCCGATATTGGAACTGGGTGGTGTGCCGATCCTGGTCCGTGACGCTCCCCAGGTCGCCGGTGGCGGTGTAACTGTACCGAATCGCTTTTCCCGCCGGGTCGATCACGGTCACGATCCGTCCCTGGGCATCGCGCTCGAAAGCGACCTGGACTCCCGTGGAACTGACAATTCCCCGGTCGCTGAACGTCAGGGTGTTGCCGTTGCGATCGAAGACCGTCTGCAACTCCCCTGAGTTTCCGTCGATGAAGTACCGCGTGCCGTCGGCAGTCGTCAACGTAAATCCTCCGCCAAAGTCGGGGGACGCCGGATTCCAGGGAATGCCTCCCGTCGCGTACAACTCGTCAAAGTCGTTGACCAGCAGATTGCCTCCCCGGACGCTCAACTGGCTCGTGACACCAAGATCGGGGGTAAAGCGCGGCGTGGCGATCGTCAAGTTGTTCCCTTGGCCGAAACCTCGCAAGACGCGCAGATCGGGGGTGAATGTGAAGCCCTGTCGTTCTCCCCCCGGCAGCGTGATATAGACCCTCGCGCCGACAGAATAGGGAGCATAGACTCCCGTATCTTCCAGGCCCGATCGGCCGACGCTGGTGCGCAGATCGACGTTGCGGAACTCCAATTGCCAGCCGTATCCGAACTCGCCGCTGCGGCCGGCGCGCAATGTGTCGTAGGAGCGGGCAACGGTGATCGGAATCCCGGCGACGGGAATCGTCAAGTCGGCGAACGTGAGGCGGAAATTCCCCATCTTGAGTGCACCGCTGACACCCACGCGGCGCTCCACCGCCGAGAAGTTGCCGTACAGATCGCTCGCCTCCAACCGCACGATATATTCGTCGTTCTCCAACTGCGACGTGTCCCATTGACCCAGGAGTGCATTGTTGACCTGGCCGGTTCCCCGGCTGATCTCGTGAGAATTGGTCTCACCCGCCCGGCGGTAGCTGAGCGTGTAGTCGGTGAGATCAGGAGACGTGGCGGATCCGATCACTTGAACCAACCCGCGCACCTGATCGCCATCGGCCTGAGACGTAATCGCGACCTGCGGCGGACCGTTGGGTGTGAAGTCCCCCCCCACCTCGGTTCCGCTGCGCATGCTGACCTGCGCCACGTTGCGGCCCCGATTCCCGGCGGCATCCGTCGCCGCCGCTTCGATCCGGCCCCCTCCCGGCGCGCTGAAAAAGACGGTGAACGCACCATCGGGACCGAGCGCCACCGGTTCCCCATCGACGGTGACCGCCAGGACGGCGACTCCCACGTCGTCGCTGGCGCTGACCCGCACACGGGCCGGATCGGTGCTCCAAGGATAGAGAATCGGGTTCGAGATGATGATCGCCACGCGGGGCGCGGTCGTGTCGGCCCTGACGGTGACGGTGAACGACTGCGAAACGCTCCCGCCGCGACCGTCGCGAACGATGACTGATGCCTGCCGGTCACCCAGCGACGTGTTGGGCGTCGTCTGCCAGCGCACGTGCCCCACGCTGTCGATCGTCATACCGGCCGGTCCGGAAACCAGTTCGTACGACAACGGCTCGTGGTCGGGATCCTCCGCCAGCAGGTCATATCGATACAAGCCGCCGGCCGGCACGGAGGAGGGGGCGGTGCTGTTGATCTGCGGTCCATTGTTGGTGGCCTGGACGTCGACTTCAAGCGACTGTACCGCGGCGGCTCCCCCCGGATCAGTCGCCGTCAGCACCAGCACCAATCGGCCGATCTCGCCTGCCGTGGGAATCCAGTGTACGACGCCCGTCGCCGGATCGACCGTCAATCCGGCCGGTCCCGAGCGCTTGGCATACGTCACCGCGCTCCCCTCGGGATCGGTCGCTTGCAACGAATAGACAAACGAAGTGCCAACCACAGCGTCCACGGGGGGCGTGCTGTGCATGACCGGCGGACGATTGATGGCCCCGGCCGAAACGGCGATCGAGAAGGCTTGTGTGGCAAAGCCCCCCGTGCCATCGGCGACGCGGACGATGACCGGCTGCGCGCCCACCTGGTGCGCTTGCGGCGTCCACGTGACGACGCCGGTCGTGGCATCGATCAACATACCGGCTGGCGAATTCTGCAACGCATAGGTTAATGGGTCGCCATCGACGTCCACGGCCGCGACGGCATAGATGTACGTCTGGCCGACGACGGCCTCTGTGGGGGGGATCGAAGTGATCGCCGGCGGGCCGCCGATGCCCCGCACCTGGATCGTGTAGGTCTTCTCGTCAAAGCCCCCGAACGGGTCGAAGGCCCGCACGCGGTACGACTGCGCGCCGAGTTGATCGAAGGCTGGAACCCAGCGCACCGTGCCGCGAGCGGGGTCGACCGACAACCCCGCTGGACCGCTCAAGAGCTCGAAGGCCACAGGATCGCCATCGGCGTCGGCGGCGATCAGATCGGCCGCGAACAATTTTCCCGCGACCGCCAGCGCCGTGCCAGCGTCGGTTAAGCGGGGCGCCCCGTTGCGCAACTGGCTGCGCACGTCGATCTGGAATTCCCTTTCATCGGCGGCCTGGCCGTCGGACACGCGCACACGTAACGCATTTTCACCGAACTGCGCGGCGGTCGGCTCCCAGGCCACGAATCCATCGGGAGAAATCGTCAGGCCGGCGGGACCGGAGACGAGCGAGAATTCCAGTGGATCGCCGTCAGAGTCCGTTGCGAACATTTGGCCGCGATAG
>JBJXGA010000482.1:0-21766 GCA_046152955.1 Planctomycetales bacterium
ACAACGCCAACACGCCGATCGCGGTCCCGGCTCGCAAAAACGCCCGGCGAGGCAACGTCCCCGGACAACGCCAGGGGTTGGAAGTAACGGCACGGGATGGGGGCACAGGCGGACTCCTGGGTACGGGACATCCATCAGCATAAATGAATACGTCGGCGTTCTCAACCTGAAAATTGACTCCAGGGGGTGGGCCACGTATGATAATGGACGTTCGACAACCCCAGCCCTTGAGTTCTATCGTCCATGTCTGGCGACCGTCCTATATCCAGCGACCTGCGTTTCCTGCCGAAGGCCATCGATTCGGTGGAAATTTTGATTGCGATTATTGGACAGGAGCGAACCTGAGGACGGGCAAGCCGCTTGAAGCAAATTCCACCCCTCAGGTCGTATGACCCGAGGGGTTTTTTTGTTGTCCCACATTCCATCCCACCCGAACCAAGTCTTCCTCGCCAACTGCAGGCGGGCCGCTGGAGCCACCCATGCCACACATCGAAATCTACGACACGACGCTGCGCGACGGGAGCCAGGGGGAAGGTGTCAATTTCTCCCTCGAAGACAAGCTGGCGATCACCGCCAAACTGGACGAACTGGGGTTCGACTTCGTCGAAGGGGGCTATCCCCTCTCGAATCCTAAGGACTTCGAGTATTTTCAGCGCGTGGCGCAGATGCCGCTGCGGCACGCGCGGATCGCGGCCTTTGGCATGACCCGGCGGAAGGGCATCGCGGCCGCCGAGGACACCGGGATGCAGGCGCTGGCCGCGTCAAAAGCCCCCGTCATTACAATCGTCGGCAAGAGTTGGGATCTGCACGTCCTCGAGGTGCTCCGCGTCGATGAAGCGGAGAACCTGGCGATGATCCGCGATTCGGTGGGTTACATGAAATCGCTGGGACGGGAAGTGATCTACGACGCGGAACATTTTTTCGACGGCTATCTCCACAATCCCGAGTTCGCCCTCCGCACAGTCCGCGAGGCCGAACGGGCCGGAGCGCGGATGATCGTCCTGTGCGACACGAACGGCGGGCGTCTTCCCGACGACATCGCTCGCGCCGTCCGCGGGGCACAAGCCGCGCTGGGGATTCCGGTCGGAATCCATTGCCACAACGACTGCGACGTGGCGGTCGCCAATTCGCTGACGGCGATCGAACAGGGAGCGCGGCAGGTCCAAGGGACGATCAACGGCGTCGGGGAGCGGTGCGGCAACGCCGACCTGATCAGCGTCGTCGCCAATCTGGCGCTGAAGAAGTCGGGGTACGAGCTGTTGGCGGCGGGGGGGGTGGAGCGATTGACCGAGCTGTCGCGTTACGTTTATGAAATCGCCAACATGAATTTTCGATCGAACCAGCCGTTCGTGGGGACCAGCGCGTTCGCCCACAAGGGTGGGATGCACGTTCACGCGGTCAACCGGATCGCCAAGAGTTACGAGCATATCCCTCCCGAATCGGTGGGGAACGCCCGCCGCGTCCTGGTCAGCGAGCTGTCAGGGCGCTCGAACATCGTCGCCAAGACGACCAAGTATCAGTTGCAACATGATCAGAAGCTGATGGCCCGCATTCTCGACCTGGTGCAGGAACTGGAAAACGAGGGATACCAGTTCGAGGCGGCGGAAGCGTCGTTCGATCTGTTGGTGCGAAAAGCCGCGGGGATGCACCAGCCCCGATTCGAGCGGCTGCATTACCGGGTCAATGTCGAGACGACCGACAGCGGCCTGCCGATGACCGAGGCGACGGTCAAGCTCCGCGTCAAGAATCGGGTGGAGCACGTCGTGGGAGAAGGAGACGGGCCGGTCAACGCGCTCGATACGGCGCTGCGCAAAGCGCTCCTTCCCGCCTTTCCACGGCTGGAGGAGATGCAATTGGTCGATTACAAGGTCCGGGTGATCAACTCGGCGGAGGGAACGGCGGCGCGCGTCCGGGTCATCATCGAGAGCCGCGACGCCGAGGAAGTCTGGAGCACCGTCGGGGTCAGCGAAAACGTGATCGAAGCGAGCTGGCTGGCGCTGGTGGACAGCCTGGAATACAAGTTGTGCAAAGATGAGGGGGACGTCAGCGAAGCGGGAACCGGCCCCGTTCCGGCCGTCGCCCTGGCGACATGACCGGTTTTCGACAGCGCTGTTTTTCATTATTATGAGTTCCAGACATATGCGACTGGTCGCGACACGCGAGGATGGAACGATGAGCACCGGATTGATGGACATGATCGCCGCCGGGAACGGCCCGTTCCTGGTTCCATTGACCGTCGATCAGTACCACGAGATGGCGCGGGCCGGAATCATTCCCGAGGCATCGCCGATCGAGTTGATGGATGGGCTTCTGGTGTGGAAAGATCGCAGTCGAACCGGAGGCGACCCGATGTCTCACGATCCCAGACACATCCTGTTGATTACCCGATTGGTGCGGTTGCTTGAGGCTTGGGTCGCACCCCTGGGCTATTCAATTCGGGCCCAGTCTCCGATCAGCCTGACAAACCGGTGTGAGCCGGAACCGGACGTCGCCGTCGTTCGGGGCTCGTTTGAGGATTACGCCCAGCGGCATCCCGATGCCGCAGACGTCGCTGTGGCGATCGAGGTGGCGGATTCGTCATTGCGCTACGATCAGACAACGAAGCAAACGATGTATGCGACGGCCGGCATTCCTCGGTATTGGATCGTCAATCTTCGGGAGCAAACGGTGGAGGTCTACGACCGGCCAAATCCCGCGACGGAACTGTACGAATCGCAGAGTGTCCACCGCCCCGGCGACACACTCCGACTGTGCCTTGACGGGAACGAACTCTCTGTGGATTTGGCACAATTGCTGGCTTAGGACTCGTTTCGGTGCATCGCCATGCCTGTGGATATTGAACTTGCCGACGACATCTACCGCGAGCGCGTGCTGCGGGCGCGACGCACTCCGCCGGAGGATAAGCTGCTCGCAGGGGCGGAGATCTTCGATCGGGTGTGCAGCATCATGGCCAGTGGAATCCGGGCCGATTTCCCAGAAGCGGATGAGGACGAAGTCGATCGGATTCTCTTGCAGCGGCTGCAACTCGCGCGACGCTTGGAGAACGTGCATTGACAAGCGAATCTGCGATTTGCGCCATGGCCAAGGCTCTGGATTCATCGGGGATTCCGTACCTGCTGGCGGGGTCGTTTTCAAGCAACTATTACGGCATTCCGCGTTCGACACAGGATGCCGATTTCGTGATTCAAATCGGCGACAAAATGCTGAGTACACTCATGTCGCATCTTGGGCCGGATTTTCATCTCGAACGCCAGTTGCTCTTCGAAGGGGTCACTGGCACGACCAGGAGTATTGTGACAATCGCCGGAACGCCGTTCAAAATCGAGCTCTTTCGGCTGAGCGACGACCCGCACGATCAGGAGCGATTTCGCCGCCGCGTTCAACAGCAGTTGAAACAGTGTGTGGTCTACCTGCCGACGGCCGAAGACGTCTTGGTCACCAAACTGCGATGGATTCTTCGCGCGGGGCGCAATAAGGATCGTGACGACGTGCGCGATGTCATTGCGGTTCGGTCCGTCCGGATCGATTGGAACTACGTCCACCGCTGGTGCGACGAGCACGGGACGCGCCCTCTTCTCGATGAGATTCGTGCGTCGATTCCGCCCATTTGAACTGCGCACAACCCTGGTTCAAGCGTTGCCCGTCACTCCGGTCCACCACGCGCGAGACTGAGACGCCTGGAGCGACTGCCCCCTATCGGATCCGCGCACAAAATGTTCTGCCTTCCCCTCGCGTTTCGACCGGCTGACTTCAAAATCCCGGCCTGTCCGTTGCCAAGCCGAGTGTGCAACCGCTTCGCGGTAACGACCGGGATGGACAGCCTACCTGGGGTGCGCTTCGCGCCCCCAGGCTATTGTCTCAAACTGCTTCGCAGTAGTTCTCCGCCCCACTCCATCAAAACCTCCTGTGCTCCTTCCGTGTTCGAGTTTTCTCTACGTCCTCTGCACCGCGATCCGGGGGGATCATTATTCGGCGAGAAGATTTACAAATCGCGAGAGAGTCAGATCGAAGCATAGAACCACGGATAACACCGATGGCACGGATGATCCTAGGATCGAGTCACAGGTGGCTATCGGTGCCCATCCGTGTGATCCGTGGTCAAATCCCTTTTGATTGCGGCCCCAGGCCGCGCTGGGCCCTCCCGGTCAATCTTGCCATTCTGGTTGCGGCCCCCTGTGGCGTGTTGACCTCGGCCCCCTCCAGTTTCCAATTCTTGTGCCATCGTTTTGGGCTATCGCGATAGGGCGGATGCTTCGATCACAATCCGGGCGGATTTGCCGCGGTGACTTCGAGTCGGACGCCGACGCCGTTACAATCGGCGAACATCTCCTCCTTCGGCGCTGTCAAAGATGTGGGATGCCAGCCGTTGTCACGTTCCCGAATCGAAGACCAATCAGACTTTATGCCCACTGAAATCGCCAAGCAGTACGATCCCAAAGATGTCCAGCCTCGATGGATTGAATTCTGGAACGAGCGGGGATACTTCAACGCCGACCCCCATCCGACGAAGAAGCCGCACACGATCGTGATCCCGCTCCCCAATGTGACGGGGGCGCTGCACATGGGGCATGCCCTGAACGGAACGCTGCAGGATCTGATCACCCGCTGGCGACGGATGCAGGGGTTCGAGGCGCTGTGGATGCCCGGCACCGACCACGCCGGGATCGCCACGCAGGCGGTGGTCGAACGCCGCATGCTCGAAGAAGAGGGGAAAACCCGCCACGACATCGGCCGCGACGCGCTCGTCCAGCGGATTTGGAGATGGAAGGACGAATACGAAGCCCGGATTCTCAGCCAGCTCAAGCAACTGGGGGCCAGTTGCGACTGGCGCCGGACGCGGTTCACGCTCGACGAGGTCTGCTCGCGGGCGGTGCGGCACACGTTTTTCAAACTGTTCCAGGATGGGCTGATTTATCGCGGCAAACGACTCGTCAACTGGGATACGTTTTTGCAGACCGCCGTCGCCGACGACGAGGTGTTCCACGAGACGGTCAAAGGGCATTTCTGGACGTTCACGTATCCGATCGTCGGGTCGAACGAGACGATCGCCTTTTCGACAACCCGCCCCGAGACGATGCTCGGCGATACGGCGGTTGCCGTGCATCCGCAAGATGACCGCTATCGGCACTTGATCGGCAAGCTCGTCCGGATTCCGCTCGACGGGCGCGAGATTCCGATCATCGCCGATCCGTTGCTTGTCGATCGCGAACTGGGGACAGGCTGCGTCAAGGTGACGCCGGCCCATGACCCGAACGACTACGCTTGCGGGCAGCGCAACAAGCTGCCGATGATCAACATCCTCAATCCCGACGGCACGCTCAACGAGAATGCCGGGCGGTGGTCGGGAGTCGACCGGTACGAGGCCCGCGCGCAGGTCGTCGCCGAGATGGAAAGGCTCGGACACCTGGTGAAGGTCGAAGACCGCGACATCGAGGTGGCACACAGCGACCGCAGCAAGACGCCAGTCGAGCCATACCTTTCGGACCAGTGGTTTGTGAAAATGGACACGCTGGGGGAGAACGCGATGGAAGCGGTCCGCTCAGGTCGTGTCAAGTTTTACCCGCCGCGGTACACGAAGACCTATTTGGATTGGTTGGGCGAGAAGCGCGACTGGTGCATCAGCCGCCAGTTGTGGTGGGGGCATCGGATTCCGGTGTGGACACTCCCCGCCGGTCCGTCCGGCGGCCAGGGGGGAAGCGCGGACTTGCGGCAGCGCGTCCTGGAACTGCGAGATCAGCATCCGGCACAACTTGCCGTCCAGCAGTTGGGCGCGCGCGGAACCCCCGCGACAGGAACCGATGACGGCGACGCGCCGTTTCTCGTGGCCCTCGGTCCCGATTCCGACCAACTCCAGAGACAACTGGAAGATTGGGGCTTGGTGCAGGATCCTGACGTCCTCGACACCTGGTTCAGTTCGGCTCTCTGGCCCCACGAGACGCTGGGGTGGCCGGACCTCGACCACAATCCCCCGCTGGATGGCCAGCCCGATCCCTCGGTAGCGGGACACAACACGGTCTTGCCCTACTTCTATCCCGGCAGCGTGCTCATCACCAGCCGCGACATCATTACCCTGTGGGTTGCCCGCATGGTCATCATGGGGCTCTACAACATGGGGGACGTTCCCTTCCGGCACGTCCACGTCCATCCCAAAATTCTCGATGGGTTCGGACAGACGATGTCGAAGAGCAAAGGGAACGGCGTCGATCCGCTTGACCTGTTCGACAAGTACGGCGTCGATGCGGTCCGGTTCACGATTGCGTCGTTTGCCGGCGAGAATCAGGATGTCCGATTGCCGGTCGGCTACGAATGCCCCGGCTGCGGAGAGTACATTCCGCAGACCGAAGCGCATCAGAAGGCCAAACCGGCCGGGGGAGTCAAGCCGCGGCTCAAGTGTGCCAAATGCAAGGCGCAGCCGCAGTATTCCAGCCCCGCCTACGAGCCCGATCCGAGAGAGCCGGTGGCGCGCGTCGTCAGCGAGCGGTTTGAATATGGCCGCAACTTCTGCAACAAGCTGTGGAACGCCTCGCGGTTCGCGATGCTCAACCTGGCGAACTACAGCCCCGGCCCCATTTTGGAGGGGGAACTGATGCTGGAGGATCGCTGGATTTTGAGCCGCCTGGCGACGACGGTGCGGGGAGTCAATGCGCAATTGGGAGAATACCACTTCGACGCCGCGACGCGGCTGCTTCGCGATTTCACCTGGAATGAATTCTGCGACTGGTACGTGGAGATGCTCAAGCCGCGCCTCCGCAACGAGGCGCTGCGCCCGGTTGCCCAACGAATGCTGGTGGGGGTGCTCGACGCGCTGCTCCGGATGCTCTCGCCGTTCACGCCGTTCATCTGCGAGGAATTGTGGAGCCGGTTGAACGAGATCGCGCCGGAGCGCGGCTTGCTGGAACCGCGCCCTGCCGCCGAGGCGTGCCTGATCGCTCCCTGGCCGGAGTTGCCCGCCGAATGGCGCGACGCCGCGCTGGAGTCCCGCTTCGAGCGACTGCAGGAGATCATCATCGCTCTGCGAAACGTCCGGGCGATGTACCGCATCGAGGATCGGGTGGAACTGGCGCTGCACGTGCGTTGCCAGCCCGACGTCGCCACGCAGTTGCAGGATGTCGCGGCGCAGTTTGAAAATCTGGCAAAGACCGTCCTGAAGGGGGCCGGCGTCGACGTGGTTCGACCCGGGACGTCGGCCAGTTTCGCCTTGAGCGACGCCGACGGATTCATTCCGCTGGAAGGGGTGGTTGATCGCGAGGCCGAATTGGCGCGGCAGCGCAAGGAAGCGGACAAACTCCGCGGATTCATCACCGGCAACGAACGCAAGCTGGCCAATGAGAGCTTTGTGGCCAAGGCGCCTGCGGAAGTGGTGGAACAGGTCCGCGAGGGACTGGCGGGGCTGCGCAAACAATTGGCGAGCGTAGAAGAGATGATCCGCGCCTTGGAAGGGGCCTGAATCCGAAATGGCCGCCAACTGAACTTCTCATGACCTGCTTGCGGACGTTTTTTGCGCAGCCGTATAATGCCGGTTGGCTTCGCCCGCTGCCTGATGACTCCCTGGAGCGACTGCTGTGCTCGTGCAGATGGAATTGGCCCGGATCGTGATCGATGAACTCAAAGACCAGCAATGGCTCATATTGCGGGAGGTGGAAGGACCGCGGCAATTCCCGATCCTGGTCGGCATCTGGGAGGCGTCGCACATCGACCGGCATGTCAAAGGGAAAGAATCGCCGCGCCCCATGACGCATGACTTGTTGCGCAATGTCATCGAGCAGTTGGGGGGCCAGGCGCAGGACGTGATCATCAACAATTTGGAAGAACATACGTACTTCGCGCTGCTCAGGGTCCGCAAAGAGGGGGAACTCATCGAGTTCGACTGTCGCCCCAGCGACGCCATCGCCCTGGCAACGCAGTTCCGCCCCCCGCTGCCGATTTTCGTCGAAGAATCGGTGCTGGATGAAGCCGCTACGTAGCGCGCCGTTTCAATTGCATTCCGCTACCAGCGGTCCTGCCAGTTCCTTCAGGAAGAACAGCCGCCCCGCCTGCGTGGGCATATAGCTGGAGGGGATCCAGGGAGAGGGGCCATGCCGCAGGGTCATCCACAGGCTGAGCCCCTGCCACATCATCCCCCGCGCGAGCGTTCCGTCCGCCCCCCCGATGATCGAGTCGGCCTGCAGGAACAACCCCGGTCCGATCGTATTGGCAAACGCCGGAACCAGCGTGGTGCGGCTTTTGAAACTGGTGATCGCGTTCTGCTCGATCGTCAACGGGTGCAGGCGAGCCCCCAGCCGATGGGTTTGCGACTTCCATTCCCGTTCTGAGGAGAACTCTCCGGCAAAGTGCGGCTCCCAAAAGGCAATGTGGCAGACGCGACCGATGCCAAAAATGACGGTCAGTTTGGCCCCGGCGGCGCGCAGTTCGCCGATCCGGTCGCTGTAGGTGGGGAGCACTTTTTTCGTGGCGAAGTGCCGATTCTTGACGGGAATCGTCAGCCGTCCCAACGGGCCGTAAAACGCCTGCTGCATGGCGAACTGGAACGCACCGGGGTTGTTGGGGGGAAGCGTCTGTCCCTGGGCGTCGCTCCATTCGTCCATATTGAATCCGTAGCAATGATCGCAGGGAACTCCCCACTCGGTGAGGAAATAGACCGCCCAGCGGTACATCCCCATCGGCCCCACCGGGAGGATCATCGCCAGTTTCTCCCCCGCATCGCGGCTGCGCTTGATCGTCAGGGCGATCTCGTGTCCCATCATGGTGTCAAAATCGGCGTAATTCGCGCAGGGAACCGGCTCAAAATCGCGGTGCCACCACTTCTGGCGCTTCGTCACATTCTGGGGATTGTCGTCCACGCAGGCATCGATCTTGCGCAAGTCCCAGCCTGCGGGAAAAAACTCCTCCATCAACGATCCCGACAGCGTGCTCAGCAGGTCCATATGGTGATTCTCCGGTTGGTGAGTTGAGGGGTGGCAAATCGCACGATGGCGATCATCCCGGGCCGAACTTTTCGGCACTCCGGGTCGAATTACGAAAAAAGCGGCAATCATTAAATTAGAGATCGCCGAAGACGCAGAGGATCAAGAGCAGAGACTGACGGTCGACTGTATTCGCACACGGCCTCGTTGCAATCTCCGCATCGCAATCCAGCGGAATCTTGTCACAATGAGATCGATTTCGCAACGCGCGAGCGACGGACACCGGCTGTTCCTCTTGACAGAATGGAGCCTGCGGCTATCCTTCCCGGCGCTTCCTCTCCCATCGACTCCGTCCCTTCTCATCCACGGCTCCCGGTGATCGTCGATCATGCTCCGCGCGGTCTATACCTGGGGTGTTGGGATGGTCCTGGCGGGGCTTATGGCTGGCTGTTCGACAACCGCTTCGGGATTGCAGTCTCCCCTGGCGGCATTTGAGCAGTCCCAAGTCTTCCACCCGGTCCAATGGCCGGACGGGGACTGGAGCAAACAGAATCAGCCCATTGAAGATGCCTGGTTTGTCGCTGCGGATGGGACGCGCCTACATGGCTGGTACTTCCCTCACGAGGATCCCGTAGCGGTGGTGCTCTTCGCGCACGGCAATGCGGGGCACGTGGGAGACCAGGTGGAGACGCTCCGTTTGTTGCACGACCGTCATCGCCTTTCGATCATGACGTTTGACTACCGCGGCTATGGGCGGAGTGAAGGGACGCCGAGCGAATCGGGCATCCTGCAGGACGCCCGCGCCGCCCGCCGCTGGCTGGCGCTCCGCGAGTCCATCGAGGAGTCGGACATTGTTTTGTTTGGACAGTCGCTGGGTGGCGGCGTGATGGTCGACCTGGCAGCCAAAGACGGCGCGCGAGGGCTGGTCCTGGGGAACACATTCACCTCACTTCCCGACGTGGCCACAGCCCATGCGCCTTTGCTTCCGGCACGATTCCTCATGCGCAATCGATTGGACTCGTTGTCGAAGATTGGAAACTACCACGGTCCATTGTTTCAGGTTCATGGATCGGGGGATCGCTTGATTCCCTGGGACCAGGCCCGGCGGTTGTTCTCCGCCGCGAACGAGCCCAAGCGATTTGAATCCAACAGCGGCGATCATAACAGCCCGCTGACCGAGGCGAATCACGAGGCTCTGGCTGAGTTTCTGCAGTCGCTCTCCGCCGAGTCGTCGACGACTGTGGCCGATGATGCCTGATCGACCGTCGCCGCGGAGTCGTCCTGGAGCACGCGTGCTTTGCCCGAATCCCCAGGGATTCACTATAATGCCCACTCCCCGAGGCAACCGAGGAAACTCTTGGCATGAATGAACTCCCGTTCCGGTTTGATTCCATCCCCTGGCGACGGGTGATCCCCTGGCTGCATTTGACGCGGGCGTTCTGGATCGCGGTCGATCTGCGCAAGCTCGTGCTGGCCGCCACGGGATTGCTGCTGATTTCCGCCGGCTCGCTGGTGTGCGACCAGCTTCCGTTCGGTCAGGGGGGGCGCGGTGAGTCGGCTTTCCACAAGGGTGAGGAGGCTCGCTGGCCCTGGGAATGGAGTCTGGGCTTCCAGGTGCAGGGGGGGATCGATGACTTTCCCGCCCGGAGCACGCTCTCGGAATTCCGCGGCATCCTCGAGCATCCCGGCCAGACGGTCTTTTGCGCCCTGGGGAACTGGCAGATTGTGTTGCATCCGGTGCGAGCGATCGCCGACCCGGCGATCCGGCTCTTTCGCGGTCAGTCGACCCGCGCCGACATCGCCGATGCGGTCACCAGGCTGTTGTGGGCGTTGATGGTGTGGTCGGTGTTCGGCGGAGCGATCGCCCGGATCGCGGCAGTGCAATTCGCCCGCGATCAACAAATCGGGATCCGGCGGGCGCTGGGGTTTGCCTTGCGACGATTCTTTGGTTACCTCTCGGCGCCGCTGCTCCCTTTGGCCGGGGTGGCGGTCCTGTGGTTCTTGTGCGTGATCGCCGGTTGGCTGGGACGGATTCCCGAACCTGTCGGCGATACGCTGGTGGGCATCCTCTGGGGGGTGGAACTGATCCTGGGGTTGATGATGGCAGTCGTGTTGCTGGGATTGGCGATCGGCTGGCCGCTGATGTTCGCCACAATCGGCGTGGAAGGGACCGACGGATTCGACGGCTTGAGCCGCATGTACAACTATGTGTACGAGCGCCCCTTGTATTACCTCTGGCAAATCGGGCTGGTGCTGGTGTACGGATCGGGAGCGATCTTTTTTGTGTCGCTGATGGCGCAAATGCTGGTGTACCTGGCGGTGTGGGGGGTCTCCTGGGGAGGGGATTTTCCAGGAACGATCAATCGGATCGCCGACTCGCCGACGATCGTTGTGGAGGGGGTCATGCGAACGGTGACCGATCCGCAAACGACCGAGCCATCAGAAACCGTGGGGGCGAAACTGGCCCAGGGGTGGATGAGCGCATTGGCGACACTGGTGATGGGGTTCGTCTACAGCTTTTTCTGGACGGCGGCGACGATTGTCTATTTCACGTTGCGGCGGAGCGTCGATGCCAATGACTTCGATGAAGTCTACCTGGACGAGGAACAGGAGGCGGACGAGTTGCTCCCGCTGGTGGGATTGGCCGCCACCGGGCCACAACCCGCGCCGAGCGCCGAGCCGCAGCCGACCCCTCCGCCAGTTGTCGACTTGATGCCGTAAGATCGGCCAGCCTCAGGCCGTCAACAGATCCCACAGCGCGCGGTAATAGCGCATGACGCGCACGGGATCGGCGGTGGGGGGGCTTTCCGACAAGCAGTAGCCGTCGTACTCGCGCTGCTTGAGCAACGTGAACAATTCCCGGTAGGGATAGTCGCGGTCGTACAGGTCATGGATGTGAACGGTATGCCCCAGGTGCTTTTGCAACAGGCCAAAGCTGTGTGCCAGCGAACCGTCGACCGTTTCTCCAGGGTTGGAATTCCAGCAGACGACCACCTGCGGGTGATCGGCCGCTTCCATGATCTGTTGCATGACTTTCGGGTCCGACGTTCCATTGCCGTGGACCTCCACGCGAATTTCCTGCCCCAATCCGGCGGCGAACTCTCCGCAAACGCGGAGCGCCTTGCCGATGCGGTCGATCGTCCGTTCGCGGTCCTCCCCCTTGACGAAGCCGTTCGGGCGGACCTTGACTCCCGTTCCCCCCAGGTCATGCGAAAGCTGCACAAATTGGCGGGTGAGGTCGATGTTCTGCTGCACCACGCCGTGGTCGGCGCTGTGATACTCGCAGGCGGTTCCCGGACCGACAAAGCGGACGGGTGAATCCTCGAAGCGCTGGCGGACCTCGCGCCGCGCATCGGGAGAGAGAGTCGGCTCCACTCCGTGTTTATGTGTGGTGCGGAGTTCCGCTCCTTCAAACCCGGTTTCGGCGCAGTTCTTGATGAGCGTGGGGAGATCCCATTCGGCCCCCCACATGTAGGTGACGATTCCCAGCTTCATTTCCGCCCCCAGAAATATGGCCGACGCATCGCGCCAACGGCAGGACTACCAGCGCAATAGCGCCGTCCCCCAAGTCAAACCGGCGCCAAAGCCGCTCAGCAGCAGCGTGTCGCCGCGGTGGATTTTTCCGGCCTGGAACGCTTCGTCCAGAGCGATCGGAATCGATCCCCCCGAGGTATTGCCGTATTTTTGCAGGTTGTTGAAGACGCGCTCCGGCGAAACCCCCAATTGGGACATGGCCGAATTGATGATGCGGATATTGGCCTGGTGCAAGACGTACAGCGACACGTCGTGCGGACTCATGCCGGTCTTCCCCAGCACCAGTTCAATCGTGTCGGCGACCAGATTCACCGCCCACTTGAAAACGTTGCGACCGTCCATGCGCAGGTACTGCAAACCTTCGTCCAGGTCGGCATGGCTGGGGGGCCGCCGCGACCCCCCGCTCGGTCGATCCAGGAGCGTTCCTCCGGATCCATCGGCCCCCAACTGATAGCACAGGAGCCCCTGGTGCGGTTCGCCAGCCGCCAGCAACACCGCCCCCGCGCCATCGCCAAACAACGGCGCGGTCCGCTGATCGAGCGGATTGGTGACACGACTGTTGCAATCGCCGCCGATCACCAGCGCCAGTTTGCTGTTTCCGGTGGCCACGTACTGTGCGGCGGTGACGAGCGCGTACATGAAGCCGGCGCAGGCCGCCTGCAGGTCGACCGCGGCGGCGTCAAGGTCCAACTTTTCCTGAACGAGGCAGGCGGTCGAGGGAAACGAGAAGTCGGGAGTGAAGGTGCCGACGACAACCAAGTCGATGTCCAGCGGATTGACCCGTGCGGCGCGAATCGCCTTGCGCGCCGCCTCGACGCACAGATCGCTGGTGGCCTGGTCGGGCCGCGCGTGCCGACGGGCGAGAATTCCGGTGCGCTGGGTGATCCAATCAGCATCGAAGCCGAACCGCCCGGCGAGCTCTTCGTTGGTCACGACGATGTCCGGGACATACGAGCCGCAGGAGACGACTTGAATCCCCAGGAGTGACTGGGCGCGCCGACTCTTCCGCCGGCCTCCAACCGACTCTGCCGCTCGGGAGGGTGTTTCACGCGATGGAGACACAGATTGATTCGACGAGGAAACCGGACCGTTCAGCGCTACCGCCGGTCCCTGGGGCAGGTTCTCAAAAGACATGAATTCCAATTCCTGGGGAGTCGCCAGTCACTGCATACCCTCTCCGTACCAAGCACGCGATGCGCTCCACGGGTGAGTCGTTCGCGACTGAGTCATCCGTAACCATGAACGAAAAGAAATCACTCCCCGTTTGTGGAGTGACCTCACCAGCCACCTTGTGACGGTCGCCCGACCCGGCGCTCCGTCCCCCAAGTCCCGGACACTATAACGATTTGTGTCAATCACTGCCAGCGAATTTGACGCCATTTTCCCTCCCCCGCCACCGAAACTTCAAATCGGTTGCGGGGTTTATTGAGGTAGGGGAAGCAGCTATGATCCCTGGTATACGCGGCTGCGCTCCGTCGTTGCGAGTGGTCGCGGTCGGAATGAAGACTCTCGGAGGCATCGTGATGGTGGTTCGTCAAGTGCTGATGGTGGCAGTGGTGGTCGTTCCGGGACTCATGGCGTCGGCGGCCTTGGCGAGCGAGGCCCCCCCCGACTCGAAATCGACCGCGGGAGCAGAGGCTGGCCTGGGGGGCAAAAACCCGGAACAGTTGTTTGCCGAACTGGATGCCAATCATGACGGAAAGATCAGCCCCGACGAGGTTTCCGACGACGCCCGTCCCTACTTTGACCACCTGCTCCGAGAGGCGGGAAAGGGGAAAGAAGACCCCCTGACGAAAGCGGAATTCTTGAAAGGGTTTCGCCGCGCCGAGCGCCGCCCAGGAGGTGTCGCCGCAGACCGCAAGCCGGGGGATCGCCCTGGTCCGGCTGGAGGAGGCGTGTTCGATCGCCTGGACAAGAACAGCGACGGCAAGCTCACGCTGGAGGAGTTGCCGGAGTCGATGCGGGATCGATTTCGCCCCCTGTTTGAACGACTCAACAAGTCGGAGCTCAACCGGGACGAGTTTGCCAGAGGGGCCGAACGGATGCGGCAGGCCGGCGCCCCGCCGGGAGCGGCTGGTCGCGGGGGGAATGGGGCATTTTTCCGACGTCTCGACAAAAACGGCGATGGGAAACTGAATTCCGAAGAACTGCGCCGCTCGGCCGCGCTGCTCGAAGAGATGGACGCCGATCGGGATGGACAACTCGATCTGCGCGAGTTTTTCGGCCTGGCGGGGAGAGGTTCTTACGATGCCGAACCGTCAGCGAAAGGGTCCGAGAAGGGTTCCGGCCAACCGGAACCAGGACGCCCCTCCGGCGGTGCGAAGAGCGGCGGAACGGGAGGAGCGATTGGCGGAGCGAATCCACCAGCCAAGCCGGGGCGCGACGGCGCGTACCAGCAATTTGACACGAATGGGGATGGCAAGGTCTCCCGTAGCGAAGCCCAGGGGCGGCTGAAAAAGAACTTTCAGAAGATCGACGCCAATGGAGATGGATTCCTTGAGCGGGACGAAATCCGCAAGGCACTCCGGACCCTGAAGCCGGGCAAGGGCGACAACGCCCCCAAGGCGTGAACGGATGGCGGCTGGACGAGCTTTCGCTATGATCCAGCCTCCTGTCCGGTTCGGCTCCGCCTGGGATCTTGCCTTTACCGATGAAACCACGTCCGTTCGATGACCTGCGCGTGATCGTCGCCACCGACTGCGGGAGCACGACCACCAAAGCAATCCTGATCGAGCGTCAGGCGGACGGCCATTATCGGCAAACCCACCGTGGCGAAGCCCCCACCACCGTCGAAGAACCGGTCGCGGACGTGACGATCGGGGTCGTCAATGCCCTCACCGAGTTGCAGGAACTGGCGGGGAGACGGCTGATCGACGAGCGCGGTCAGATCATTCGTCCGGCGACCGCCAATACGGGATGCGATCTCTACATCTCCACCTCCAGCGCCGGCGGGGGCTTGCAGATGGTCGTGGCGGGAATCGTCCGCGAGATGTCGGCGGCCAGCGCCCAGCGGGCGGCCCTCGGCGCCGGCGCGATCGTCATGGACATTCTGGCCGCGAATGACAAAAGGCGGCCTCACGAACAGATTCAGCGGATCCGCGAACTGCGTCCTGACATGATCCTGCTCGCCGGAGGAACCGACGGGGGAAACGTGCGGCAGGTGGTCCAGCTTGCCGAACGGATCGCACCGGCGCGGCCGCAGCCCCGCTTCGGCGGAGAGTTCCGAATGCCGGTGATCTTCGCCGGCAATCGGGAGGCGGTCGGCGCCGTCCAGGCGGCGTTTGCCCCTCACCAGGCCGAGTCGTCTTCCACGGGGGGAGCCCGCGGCTCCGCGTCCGACCCAGGGGTCGATTTGAAAGTCGTGGCCAACGTCCGTCCGGTCCTCGAACGCGAGCACCTGGCGCCGGCCCGCGATGCGATTCATGACCTGTTTCTGGAGCACGTCATGGCGCATGCTCCAGGCTACGACAAGCTGATGGCCTGGGCCGATGCCCCGATCATGCCCACCCCCGGCGCCGTGGGAAACATCCTGCAGACCATCGCGCGGGAGGAGCGGATCAACGTCGTGGGAGTGGATATTGGGGGTGCGACGACCGACGTTTTCAGCGTGTTCGACGGCACTTTCAATCGGACGGTGAGCGCCAATCTGGGGATGAGTTACTCGATCTCCAACGTCTGCGCCGAAGCGACCCTGCCGCGGATCATGCGCTGGGTCCACCTGGAAATGGACGAGCGGGCGCTGCGGAATCGGGTGAAGAACAAGATGATCCGTCCGACCACGATCCCGCAGACGCTGGAGGCGCTGGTGTTTGAACAGGCGGTGGCCCGCGAGGCGCTGCGCCTGGCCTACGCGCAGCACAAGGAGTTTGCCACGACGCTCAAAGGGGGACGGCAGCAGCGCGGGATCGGCGACATGTTTCGGCAGCGAGCCGGTGGCGAGTCGCTGGTCGACAACATGCGTCTGGATTTGCTCGTCGCCTCCGGAGGGGTGCTCTCGCATGCGCCGCGGATGGAACAAACGGCGGCGATGCTGATCGACGCCTTCGAACCGGAAGGCTTCACGCGACTGGCCAAAGACAGCATCTTCATGATGCCGCACCTGGGGGTGCTCGCGGAGGTGCATCCTCAGGCGGCGCTGGAGGTCTTCGAGCGCGATTGCCTGATCGTTCTGGGAACGTGCGTCGCCGCCAAGGGAGTCGGCAAAGCGGGGCAACCTTGTTTTCGGTATTCCATCGAGGGGCCGGCGGTGCAGGAGCGGGGCGAGCTGCGCGTGGGAGACATGGCGCTCTTTCCCCTGCCAGAGAATGCCACGGCGCAGGTGACGATCGAGCCGAGTCGCGGCTTCGACGTGGGGGCCGGATCCGGCCAGCGTGTGGCGCGGGCTGTCCGGGGGGGAACGGTGGGGTTGATCCTCGACGCCCGCGGTCGGCCCCTGGCGCTTCCCGAAGAGCGTGATGCCTGCCGCGCGACCATGACCCGAATCGTCGAGAGGATGCGGTTGTATGTCCAGTGACCGGCCGGCCGCTCCGGGAGCGAACACCATCGCCACGCCGGGGGACGACACCGAATTTCATCGGGGCCTGGGGCTGTTTGATGCGACGATGGTTGTCGCCGGGGGGATGATCGGCTCCGGGATCTTCATCGTCTCGGCGGAAATGAGCCGCCTGATCGGCAGTCCCGGCTGGCTGCTTGTCGCCTGGCTGGTGACCGGTCTCTTGACGATGGCCGCCGCGTTGTCCTATGGAGAATTGGCCGCCATGCTCCCGCGAGCGGGGGGCCAATACGTCTACCTGCGCGAGGCCTTTTCTCCGTTGTGGGGGTTTCTGTATGCCTGGACGTTTCTGCTGGTGATCCAGACCGGAACGATCGCGGCGGTTGCGGTGGGATTCGCGCGGTTCGCCGGTGTGCTGATTCCGGCGATCTCCGAAGAGCGGTATCTGATTCCCCCGGTGGGGCTGGTGGAGGGGTACGCCATCTCGCTTTCGACGGTCCAGGGAGTGGCGATCCTGCTGATCGCGCTGCTGACGATCAGCAACATGCGCGGACTGGGATACGGTCGCTGGATCCAAAACCTGTTCACCGTAGCCAAGATCGGCGCGTTGGGAACGCTGATCGTGCTGGGGTTGACGCGAGGCTGGAATGCCGAGGCGGTGGCCGGCAACTTCGGCGACCTGTGGAGAATTCGGGAGGTCCAGCCAGTCGAGGGACTGCTCTCGGCGCTCACCCCGTTGGGACTGTTCGTGGCCCTGGCAGTCTCGCAGACCGGTTCGATGTTCGCGGCCGATTCCTGGCACTCGGCCACGATTGTGGCCGGCGAAGTCCGCGACCCGCGCCGCAACCTGCCGCTGGCGGTCGCCCTGGGGGCCGGCGGGGTGTTGACACTGTATCTGTTGGCCAACGTGGCGTATCTGGTGGCGCTGCCGTTCGAGGCGATTCAACAGGCCCCTGCCGATCGAGTCGGTACGGCGCTCCTGGAGGCGATTTTTCCGGGAGCCGGGGTGACCGCGATGGCGGTGGCGATTATGATTTCCACGTTTGGCTGCAACAATGGGTTGATCCTGGTCGGCGCACGGGCCTCGTTCGCCCTGGCCAGGGACGGGCTGTTCTTTCCGCAGGCCGCCCGATTGAATCAGGCCCGCGTCCCTGGGTGGGGACTGGCGATTCAAGGGGCCTGGGCGTCGTTTCTGGTCCTGCCCCGGACAGTCCGCGATGGGACCTACGGCAACCTGTACGGCGACCTGCTGGACTACGTGGTTTCGGCGGCGATGCTGTTCTACATTCTGACTATCTTGGGACTGTTTCGCCTGCGTATGACCCGCCCCGAGGCTCCGCGTCCCTACCGGGCCTGGGGCTATCCGTGGGTTCCGGCGCTGTATGTGGCGGGGGGCTCGACGATCGTGGGACTGCTGTTCGTCTATCGCCCCGCGACGACCTGGCCGGGAATTGGGATCGTGCTGCTGGGGATTCCGATGTATTTTCTATGGAAGAGACGCCTGGGCGCGGGCGTTTCTGACTGAGGGGTTGTCCCATGCGTTTGTTCCGAGCGATCGTCGGAGAGGTGCGATGATAGAGAATGCCAAGGTGGTCGTCGTGATGCCCGCCTACAATGCCGCCCGCACGTTGCAGCGGACAATCAACGAGATTCCCCGCGACGTGGTGGACGCGCTGCTGCTCGTCGACGACGCCAGTTCCGACCAGACGGCCCAGTTGTCCCGCAACCTGGGGATCGAGACATTCGTCCACAACGCCAATTACGGCTATGGTCGCAACCAGAAGACCTGTTACGCCGAGGCACTCAAACTGGGGGCGGACATCGTGATCATGCTGCACCCCGATTATCAGTACACCCCGCGACTGGTGCGGGCGATGGCGGCGATGATCGCGTCGGACCAGTTTGACGTCTGCCTGGGCTCGCGGATTCTGGGGGTCGGGGCGCTCACGGGAGGGATGCCGCTTTACAAATACCTGTCGAATCGCGCGTTGACGGCATTTCAAAACTTGATGCAGCGCCACAAACTCTCGGAATACCACACCGGCTATCGGGCCTTTTCCCGCAAAGTGCTGGAAACCCTTCCCCTGCTGGAGAACTCCGACGACTTCGTCTTCGACAACCAGATGCTGGCGCAGGCGATTTTCTTTGGATTTCGGATCGGGGAGATCTCCTGTCCGGCGAAATACTTTGAAGAAGCCTCGTCGATCAACTTCCGGCGGAGCGTCGTTTACGGCTTGGGGGTCTTGTGGACGTCGCTCCGGTTTCGCCTGCAAAGGTGGGGACTGGCCAAATTCCCCTTTCTGTCGCCGGACGGGCGGAAATTGGACCAGCCGCGCCCCACCGGCGACTACTACACGCACCAGCACCAGGAAAGCGGCGCCCCAGGGTGATCCCACAGGAACGGGTCATCAATTGCACGATTGCTCCCGGCTCGATAACGTGGTTGTCTTACGAAAAAGGCAATTTGACTCCGGAGAGGGTAATGGTCAGCGGTTCTTTGCGTACGTTCATCTGCCTACATGCGGACGACAATATCGCCGTCGCCTCGCGAAATGCACCCGAAGGAACTTCGCTGGCGGTCGATGGCCGGACGGTGACCGCGCGGCAGCCAATCGACCTGGGGCACAAAATCTCGACCCGCCCCATCCCCAAGGGGGTTCCGGTCAAAAAATTCGGCCAGACGATTGGCTTCGCCTCGACCGACATCGCCGAGGGAACCTGGGTCCATACCCACAATGTCGAAGTGGGAGCGCTCAGTCTGGATTATGCATTTGCCTCCGAAGTTCCCCCCGACCCGACCCCGATTGCCGGACGCACCTTTCCCGGATATCGGCGACCCGACGGCCGCGCGGGAACGCGGAATTACATCGCGGTGATTTCCACGGTCAATTGTTCGGCCTACACGTCGCGGCTCATTGCGCAGAAATTCAATCGCGAATTGCTGGAGGCGTTTCCGCACGTGGATGGGATCGTCCCGCTGGTCCACAAGCATGGCTGCGCGATGCAATACGGCGGAGACGATCACCAGCAGCTCAATCGGACGCTGGCCGGTTTTGCCCGGCATCCCAACATCGGCGCCTACCTGCTGGTCGGGCTGGGGTGCGAAACCGGGCAGGCTTCGTTCCTGGCGGAGAGCGAGGGTTTGCACCAGATTGACCTGCCGGGACAGGCCAAGCCCCCCCTTCCCTTGATTCTGAATATGCAGGACGTGGGGGGGATTCGCAAGACAGTTGACCGGGGGGTGGCGACGCTCCGGGAAATGCTCCCCGAGGTGGACAAATCGCGACGCCAGCCAATTCCGGTGTCGGAGCTGATTCTGGGAACCAACTGCGGCGGCAGCGACGGCAACAGCGGCGTGACGGCCAACCCGGCGCTGGGCTTCGCCAGCGATCTGCTCGTGGCGCATGGGGCGACCACGGTGCTTGCCGAGACCACCGAGATTTACGGCGGAGAACACACCCTGACGCGCCGCGCCGTGAGCCGCGAGGTGGGGGAAAAGCTGCTCGAGCGCATCCGCTGGTGGGAACATTACACACAGATGTTCGGCGCCACGATCAACAACAATCCGTCGGTGGGGAACAAGAAGGGGGGGCTGACGACGATTTATGAGAAATCGCTGGGAGCGATCGCCAAAGGGGGCACCACCGCGCTGCGGGAAGTTTATCAGTATGCCGAAAGAATTCGCTCGCGCGGGTTTGTGATCATGGACACTCCCGGCTACGATCCAGTCTCAGTGACCGGGCTGGTGGCGGGGGGGTGCAACGTGGTGGTCTTCACCACCGGCCGGGGAAGCTGTTTCGGCTGCAAACCGGTCCCGTCGATCAAGGTGGCCACGAACACCCCGATGTATGACCGTATGGTGGACGACATGGACATCAACGCCGGAGTAATCCTGGATGGGGCCTCGGTCGAAGAGGTGGGCCGGGAAATATTTGAGAAGATTATCGCTGTGGCTGGCGGAGAAGAGACCAAGAGCGAGGCGCAGGGGGTGGGGGACGACGAATTCGCCCCCTGGCCGATCGGCCCGACGCTCTGAACCAGGGCCCGCGTTTCGGGACACATTGAATGACTGACATGCCGCGACAGGGAGGTCCGGTATCGACCGCCAGGGAAGCGGTACGATTCGCGGGATTTCGGCAGATGGAAACGGGCACAATGACGACGGGCCGAACTCAACCGCCCACATGGCCCCCGCGGCCGGGATCAGGCAGGCACTGGGACACACCATGGGCGTGATGCGGTTCCTGGTTCATCCCGAATCGCTGCTGGCCGACTGGGCTGAGTTGTACCGCGCCTATGTCAGCGGGGTCGACCATGCCGCCTGGCCCACGCGAATCGAGGTCGATGGACACCTGCTGATCGTTCGGCGTCAAAACTCCGACAGCGGCAAATTGAACGTGGCCTGTCCGGTCCCCGGGTTTGGCCGCCCCATGGTCACGACCGCCTCCCTTCCCGAGCGGGAACAACCCTACGTTCTGGCGGTGGAACTGGCGCGAGGGAAGATCGTCCAGGTCCGCAATCAATTCGCCTTCTGGCATTCCGCCGGGATGTCCATTCCGCAGGAATTTCTGGCGCTCCATCGCGAAGCGCATCGGCTGCTGGGGCAGGCGGTCTCCGTCCAGGACGATCCGCAGAATGCCTCTGAGATTTCCATGCGGGCTCTCTCCGCCGAGTTCGGAGCGGCGGAAATTCTCACTCGATCCTACACCGAACAGCGACTGGAGATGCGGCACCGGCAGTATCCGCAGTTGCCGACGATTCTGGGGTGCAGCCTGGGTGACAGCGTGTTTTCCCCGCAACAGG
This sequence comes from Planctomycetales bacterium, assembly GCA_046152955.1. Classification (GTDB taxonomy): domain Bacteria; phylum Planctomycetota; class Planctomycetia; order Planctomycetales; family Planctomycetaceae; genus SIAF01. The sequence goes on from JBJXGA010000482.1 coordinate 21,733, forward strand.
AAGCGCAATTCCTGGAGGCCTTTCACGGCGCCGC
>JBJXGA010000492.1:0-2629 GCA_046152955.1 Planctomycetales bacterium
CGAATTTCCGGCGGACGGAAGACGCCGCCGATGCAATTTGATAACAACTGAGTCGACGGAATGCCCGTTGCGCAAGGAGTTTTCTGGCGACTCAGCACCGTTTTCGGTCGCCGGGGACGGTCTTCGCGGCTCATTCCCCTGCAGTCTCGGCACGGAAACCACAGTCGGCGGCGGGTGCCGCGGCCATCTGACGACGCCGCAACGATTCGTCCGCCCAGTTTTCAACTCCGGTGCGCTTCCCGCGTGCAACCACAGAACCTCCCTCTCCTTGTTGTCGGCGCCAGTGTTCGCGCCGCGGCCCAGTCGGCGTTGCGCGCCGGGTTCACTCCCCTGTGCGCCGACAGCTTCGCCGATTCCGACCTGCGGAGTTCTGCCCAGGTCCTTTCCGTCGAGCACTTTCCCGAGGGACTGCCGGCCGCCTTGAGACAGGTCCCGAAGATGCCATGGATCTACACCGGCGGTCTCGAAAACCGCCCGAAGCTGCTCGCGCGACTGGCCCTCGATCGCCCGCTGCTGGGGAATGGCGCCGCCGCGGTGCGACAGGTTCGAAACCCCCGACGGATCGAACAGGCCTTGCGCGCCGCCGATCTGCCCGCCCTTGCGGTCCGCTCCGCGCGAGAACCTCCTCCCGCCGACGGGAACTGGATGCTCAAGCCGCGTCGCGGTTCCGCCGGCCGGGGCATCGCTCTCTGGAACGAACTCGCACGCCATCACCCGACGTTGAAAGAGCAACACTATTTCCAGCAACGCGTCGACGGCGACGAATACTCGGCATTGTTTCTGGCGGATCCATCGGGTGTGATTCTGACCGGGATCTCTCGTCAGTTGATCGGCCTGCCGTGGGGCAACACCCCCTTCGCCTGGTGCGGCAATATCGCGCCGGTGCAGGTCTCGTCGGCCGTTGAGCAGCGGATTCGTTCCATCGGAAGCGCGCTGGGAGGGGCGTTTGCGCTGCGAGGGCTGTTTGGCTGTGATTTTCTTCTGGCCGACGACATCCCCTGGATCACGGAACTCAACCCGCGATACACCGGTTCGGTTGAGCTGTTTGAACTTCAACACCGCCGTCCCTGGCTGGCCGAGCATGTTCGCGCATGCCTGGCGGAGACCGATTCACCGAACTCGCCCCGAGGCGATCCGGTTTCATCGCCTCCAGAGTCGTCGGCGAGCCGTGCGCCCGGAGTCGTTGGCAAACTTGTCGTCTACTCGACGCGCGACGCGGTTTTTCACAGAGACTTCCCTGGCGACCGAAACGGCGATCTCTGGACGATCCCCCAGTTCGCCGACATTCCCCCTGTCGGCCAACCGATTCCTGCGGGAACGCCGATCTGCACGGTCTTTTCCGCGGCGGACGACGAAGTGAGCTGTCAGAACGGATTGCGGAGCCGCGCGGCCGAGGTTGACGCCTGGTTGTTGCGCTGACGCACCGGGAACGCGTCGCGTCTGTGGAGAGGCCGGTAGACACCGGCCAGGAACCGGTGCTACCCGTCTCAAGGAGCTCGGCTACCACGGAAATGTCTCACTCTCGACCGCGCGGGGTTTAACTCTGTCGCCACGCCGACTGCGCCCGATCGATCGTCGCCGCCGCGACAATGACCGTTCCCACTATGATCTGACTGTAGTTCTGGTCGAGATTCAGGATCACAATGCCGTCAACGATCAGGCGAATGATCAACGCCCCCAGAACGGCCCCCAGGGCCGTACCGCGTCCGCCAGACAGACTCGCGCCTCCCACGACCGCCGCCGCGATCACTTCCAGTTCATAACCCGCCCCGTCTCCCGAGGCGGCCGATCCGTGGTACCCGATGTTGATCATCGCCGCGATCCCCGCCATCAGCCCGGCGAGCGCGAATGTCAGCACTTTCAGCCGGGGGACCGGCAGCCCGGCGTAGCGGGCCGCGGTTTCATTGCCGCCGATCGCCAGCAGCTTCCGCCCGGTCACCGTTCCTGAGAGGAAAAAACTCCCCCAGCAGGCGACCAGAATGAGAATGAGCAGCGGAATCGGGTAGATGGATTCATTGGGGCCCAGCGAAACCCGTCGGCTGATGAATCCGTCGACGAACTCCGGGTGAAACTCGCTGATGGACTGCGCTTTGGTCGTGACGAATGCGACGCCGCGAAAAATGCTCATCGTCCCCAGGGTGATGATGAAGGGATGCAGCCGCAAGACGATCACTCCCAGCCCGTTGATCAGCCCGCAGCATAAACCTGTCGTCAGACAGATCACAGACGTCAACAGCGCCACACAGCCGCCCACCCAAGTGACCGCCATGCCAGATGGTCCCAAAGTGCGCAGCAGGGCGGCTCCCGCGAGTCCCGAGAGAACGTAAATTCCCCCGACTGAAAGATCAATGCCACCCGATGCAATCACCAGCGTGGCGCCGATCGCCATGATGGCGAAAAAAGAAGTGTTTTTGGCCAGCGTCAGCAACCGGTCGACATTCAAGAACTTGTTACGGGAGACGATATATTTCGTCCCGGACTCGTCGACCACGCGCCGTTCGACAGTCCCCCCCAAGACCGTCAACAGGCCAGCCAGCAGCACGATGATGGCAATCAACCCCAACTCGTTCTGGCTAGAGAGCTTGCGACGAGCGGGCCGGGATGGCTCGGGGACAGGTTGGGGATCGGC